>DAIOWC010000042.1:0-32449 GCA_036758685.1 Streptosporangiaceae bacterium
CCCCTCGCGGAGCGACTTTTTCGATACGAAACCCGAGGTGACCTCGCGTGGCTCTCCCCCCACTAACTCCCGAGCAGCGGGCCGCGGCGCTAGAGAAGGCGGCCCAGGCACGCAAGGATCGTGCGGAAGTTAAAAACAAACTCAAGCACGGCGCTACCTCCCTGCCCCAGGTCCTGAAGGAAGGGCAGACGGATGACGTCGTTGGCAAGATGAAGGTGTCGGCTCTGCTTGAGTCCATGCCGGGTGTCGGCAAGGTTCGGGCAAGGCAGATTATGGAGCGGCTGGGCATCGCCGAGTCGCGCCGCGTCCGCGGCCTCGGCGCCAACCAGCGCAGCGCGCTGGAGACCGAGTTCGGCGGCGACATCTGACGGAGGCTGGCCAGTTGAGGGACGGGGCCGCGGGGCACAGGCTCGCAGCCAATCCGCGCTACCTGCGCGGGCTGCACCGCGGCGCCGGCGCTCCGGCGAGGCTCACCGTCCTCTCCGGGCCGTCAGGGGTCGGCAAGAGCTCGGTGGCGGCCCGGCTGAAGACCAGCTGCCCGGCGATCTGGCAATCAGTGTCGGTCACCACGAGGCAGCCGCGGCCCGGTGAGATTGACGGCCGCGAGTATTACTTCGCCACGGACGACCAATTCCGGAAAATGGCCGCGGACGGCGAGCTCCTCGAATGGGCGGAATTCGCTGGCAACCGGTACGGCACAAAGCGCGCCCCGGTGGAAGAGAAACTCGCGGCGGGAGTCCCGGCCCTGCTCGAGATCGACGTCGCCGGGGCCCGCCAGATCCGGGCCGCCGTGCCCGGTGCCCTGCTCGTGTTCCTGGCACCGCCATCCTTCGACGAGCTGGTCCGCCGTCTCACCGGCCGCGGGACCGAGTCGCCGGAGGTCATCAGCCGCCGGCTTGAGCTTGCTCGCGATGAGCTGGCAGCCGAAAGTGAATTCGACATTACCCTGGTGAATACATCCGTCGAGGCCGTCTGCGACCAGCTGGTAGGCTTGCTACTTGCCCGGCCGGCCAATGTCGGCACTGGGCGCTGACCCCAACCAAGCTTCCGGAAGGCACGTGGTGGCAGCTACACCTGCCGTAGAGGGCATTATCAACCCGCCGATCGACGACCTGCTCGAGGTCGTGGACAGCAAGTACGGCCTCGTGATCATGGCGTCGAAGCGCGCGCGCCAGATCAACGCCTACTACGCCCAGCTGGGCGAGGGCCTGCTTGAGTACGTCGGCCCGCTCGTCGAGACGCGAGTGCAGGAGAAGCCGCTGTCCATCGCCCTGCGCGAGATCAGCGAGCGCCTGCTGACCGGGGAGAAGCCGGAGGCCTGATCCGCGCGTCGGCCGGAGGGCTGTCCATGCGCGTGGTCCTGGGCGTTGCCGGCGGCATCGCCGCCTACAAGGCTTGCGAGCTGCTCAGGTTCTTTACCGAGTCCGGACACCAGGTCCGGGTTGTTCCCACTGCCGCGGCGCTTGAGTTTGTCGGCGCCCCGACCTGGGCTGCGCTATCCGGTCAGCCGGTGACGGCCAGTATCTGGGACGACGTCAGCCAGGTGCCCCACGTCCGCATCGGCCAGGACGCCGACCTGGTGATCATCGCCCCGGCGACCGCTGACCTGATGGCCCGCGCGGCCGCCGGGACGTCTGACGATCTGCTGACCGCCGTGCTGCTCACGGCGCGCTGCCCGGTGGTTTTCGCCCCGGCGATGCACACCGAGATGTGGGAGCACCCGGCAACCGCGGCCAACGTCGCCACGCTGCGGTCCCGCGGCTGCCTGGTCATCGAGCCCGCATCGGGCCGGCTGACCGGCAAGGACACTGGCCCCGGCCGGCTGCCCGAGCCGGCCGAACTGTTCTTCGTGGCCCAGCGCGTGCTCGCGAGAGGGGTCGCGGGCCTGTCCGCCGACCTGGCCGGCCGCTACGTGCTGGTCTCGGCCGGCGGCACCAGGGAGGAACTGGACCCGGTCCGGTATCTGGGCAACTGGTCATCGGGCCTGCAGGGCTACGCGCTCGCCCGGACCGCCGCGAGCCGCGGGGCGGAGGTCACGCTCGTCGCGGCGAACAGCGACCTGCCCGACCCGGCGGGAGTCAAGGTGATCCGGGTCAAGTCCACGCTGCAGATGCGCGAGGAGATGCTCGCCGCCGCGCCGGCCGCGGACGCGATCGTGATGGCGGCGGCCGTCGCCGACTACCGCCCGGCCGTACGGAGTGCGGAGAAGATCAAGAAGACCGGGGCCGCGCCCGAGCCGATCGCCCTGGTGGAGAACCCGGACATCGTCCGCGACCTGGTAGCCGCGAGACGGCGGGCAGGTCAGCTGATCGTCGCGTTCGGGGCCGAGACCGGCGATGTCCTCGCCAACGGCCGGGCCAAGCTGGCCAGGAAGGGCTGCGACCTGCTGGTGGTCAACCAGGTCGGGGACGGGCTGGCCTTCGGGACCGCCGACAACGAGGCCGTCGTGCTCGGCGCCGACGGGAGCGAGGTCAGCCTTCCGCGCGGGCCGAAGGAGCAGATTGCGGACGGGATATGGGACCTGATAACGGCGCGGATGCACGACCGCTGACCGAGGCCGCACCTGGCGTTCTGGTCGCGACGGCCGAGCTGTACACGACGACCAGCACGATCATCGTCGGCTCTGGCGGCGGCTGCCTGGTCGTGGATCCGGCGATCACCGTGACTGACGTCGCTGGCCTGGCCGGCGCGCTCACGGCGCGGGGGCTGCACGCGGCGGCCGGCTGGTCGACGCACGCGCACTGGGACCACCTGCTCTGGAGCCGCGAGCTCGGCGAGGTGCCGCGCTACGCAACCCCGCGCACCGCGAAGACGGCACAGGACGAGCGCGATGGCCTGATCGAGGGCGTCAGCGAGGTAACGCCAGGCCATGACCTCGAGCTGTACGCGCGCGTGTCACCCCTGGCCGGCCCGGCGGTCCCCTGGGACGGCCCGGCCGCACTGGTCATCGAGCACGATGCGCACGAGGCCGGGCACGGGGCGCTGTTCCTGCCCGACACGGGCACGCTGCTTGCCGGTGACATGCTGTCCGACCTGGAGATGCCGCTGATCTATGCGGGCGGCGGCGATCCGCTCGGGCAGTACCGCGCCGGGCTTGAGGTGCTCGCCGCCGTGACCGGAGTCAGGGCGGTAGTACCGGGTCACGGCCACGTCGGAGACGGAGCAGAGTTCCGCCGCCGGGTCGATGCCGACCGGCGCTATCTTGACCGGCTGGCAGCGGGCGACCCGTCGGCCGGCGAGGATAACCGGATCACCACCGACTGGCTTCGCACCGAGCACGACCGGCAGTTCGCCCTGCTCCACCCCTGATTCGTGACCGGTGCGGCACCAGGACGGCCACACCGTTACAATTCGGGGGGCCTGCTTCGCTGCAGTTGCGCACCGAAATCATGAGAAAGGGTGTCTAGTGGCTCGTCGTCTTTTCACCTCGGAGTCTGTGACCGAGGGTCATCCGGACAAGATCGCTGACCAGATCAGCGACGCGATCCTGGACGCCATGCTCAAGGGTGACACCCACAGCCGCGTCGCCGTCGAGACGCTGATCACGACCGGCCAGGTCCACGTGGCGGGCGAGGTGACGACCGAGACCTACGTCGACATCCCCGGCATCATCCGCGAGAAGATCCTGGAGATCGGCTACGACTCGTCGGCGAAGGGCTTTGACGGCGCGTCGTGCGGAGTGCAGGTGTCGATCGGGTCCCAGTCACCCGACATCGCCCAGGGCGTGCGCGAGGCGGTCGAGACCCGCGAGGGCGAGGGCACCGACGAGCTTGACCGGCAGGGCGCTGGCGACCAGGGCCTGATGTTCGGCTACGCCTGCCGTGACACCCCGGAGCTGATGCCGCTGCCGATCATGCTGGCGCACCGGCTCGCCCGCCGGCTGTCGGAGGTCCGCCGGGACGGGACCGTGCCCTATATCCGCCCGGACGGCAAGACTCAGGTGACGATTGAGTACGCGGGCGACCAGGCCGTGCGGCTGGACACGATCGTGGTGTCGACGCAGCACGCCCCGGCGATCGACCTGGAGGGCCTGCTCGCCCCCGACATCCGCGAGCACGTCGTCCAGCCGGTCGTGGCGGGCCTCGAGCTGGACACCACCGGCTACCGGCTGCTGGTGAACCCGACCGGCAGGTTCGAGATCGGCGGCCCGATGGGCGACGCCGGACTGACCGGCCGCAAGATCATCATTGACACCTACGGCGGCATGGCCCGCCACGGCGGCGGCGCGTTCTCCGGCAAGGACCCGTCGAAGGTGGACCGGAGCGCCGCCTACGCGATGCGCTGGGTCGCCAAGAACGTGGTCGCAGCCGGGCTCGCCGACCGGTGCGAGGCGCAGGTCGCGTACGCGATCGGCAAGGCCATGCCGGTCGGCCTGTTCGTGGAGTGCTTCGGCACCGAGAATGTCGCGGTCGAGAAGATTCAGGACGCGGTTCTCCAGGTCTTCGACCTGCGGCCGGCGGCCATCATCCGCGATCTGGACCTGCTGCGGCCCATCTACTCCCAGACGGCCGCCTACGGTCACTTCGGCCGCGAGGAGCCCGACTTCTCCTGGGAGCGGACGGACCGGGCTGAGGCGCTGCGGTCGCTGCTGGGCGTCTGACGGTCGGCCAGCCCTCGATATGGGCCAATTTGTAGTTATCCAGACAGCGACCTGCCGTTGCTTTTACGATTTTTAGCTATGTCTGGCCCATTCGACGCTGGTCTGGTGGCTGATGTCTGAACGGAACGGCCCAGGTACGGACACGGGAGCTGCCAACGGGCAACTCGCGCAGCAGGACACCGGCGACTCGGAGATTCGTGCTTACCCCACGCACGAGGAGGGGTGGTTCGAGCCTGTTCCCCAGGCGGAGGGCCGCGACCTGGCCGAGGCGGGCGACGAGGCGGATACCGGCTGGTTCCTGCGGACCGGGCGCGCCGGACTGCTGCCGGATTCGATGACCGAGTCCTGGGAGGAGTCCGGGCACGCCCCCGACCGGCCCGAGACGGCCAGCGCACCGCCCTGGGCGGGGGAGCAGGCCGGCCCCGAGCCGGAGGAGCCGCCGCCCTGGGAGTCGGGGCCATGGCCGGAGCCGGGCGAGGCCAGGCCGGCACGCTCGCGGCGGCCAGCAGTCCGGGCGACGACCTCGCGGGCACCCGGCGAGGCCGGGAACTGGCAGGCGACGGCGGCGCTGACGACCGGAATCCTGCCGCTGGTGGTGCCCGGCGCGGTGTTCGGCGTCCTCGGGCTTCGCCGCGCCAAGGCCGTCGGCGTGGGCCGGATCTGGTCCTGGCTCGGCATCGGCTGCTCGGCCGTCTGGGCGGTCATCCTGATCGTTGTGCTGACGAGCGCGACCGGAGGCTCATCTCCAGGGTGCGGCAATTACCAGCACTCGGTCAGCTATCCGGTTGCGCAGGTGCGCAACGACCTGTCCTCGGGCGCGCCCCAGAGCGTGCTCGCCGGCGATCTGCGGACGGCACTGAGCGAGGCGAACGCCGCGGCGGCAGCGACCACCGAGGTCTCCGCGCGTAACGCCATGGTCGCGCTCACGGGCGGCCTTGAGCAGGCGCAGACGCAGACGAAGGCGAGTCACTCGACGGCGACCTACGCGGCGGTCAGCACTCAACTCGAGGCCGAGGTCGCGGCCGTGACCGCGGTCTGCAAGTAGCTGGCCGGGTCTTTGGTCGTCCCCGTCTGGTAAGACGGGGAACGTGACCCGTCAGGAACGCCGGCCAGCCGCCACGCTGCCGGTCGCCAGGGTCGCGGTGGAGATCTCCCTGCCGAACCTGGACCGGCCGTTTGAGTACCTCGTGCCCGAGCAGCTGGCCGAGACGGCCATGCCCGGAGTGCGCGTCCGCGTGCGGTTCGCCGGCCGCCTGACCGGCGGGTTCGTGCTGGAGCGGGCGGCGGAGAGCGAGCACCAGGGCAAGCTCGGCTACCTGGAGCGGGTGGTCTCGCCCGAGCCGGTGCTCACGGCCGAGATCGCCGGGCTGGCCAGGGCCGTCGCCGACCGGTACGGCGGCACCCTGGCCGATGTCCTGCGCCTCGCCGTCCCGCCCCGGCACGCCAGGGCGGAGGCGGCGAGCCCGCCCTCGCCCGCCGGTGACGCCGGTTCTCCGGCGCTGCCGGAGCACTCCTCCTGGGACCGCTACGCGGCGGGTCCGGCGTTCCTCGCCGCGCTGGCCGACGGCCGCAGCCCGCGCGCCGTCTGGTCGGCCCTGCCCGGCCCGTCCTGGCCCGATGAGATCGCGCTGGCGGTGGCGGCCGTGGCCAAGAGCGGCCGCGGAGCCGTGGTCGTCGTCCCCGATGCGCGCGATCTGGAACGGCTCGACGCGGCGCTCGCGGGCCGGCTGCGACCCGGCCAGCATGTGGTCCTGTCGGCCGACCTCGGGCCGGCCGAGCGCTACCGGCGCTGGCTGGCGGCGGTCCGCGGCGACGTCCAGGTCGTGGTCGGCCCGAGGTCGGCGATGTTCGCGCCGGTCGCGAGCCTGGGCCTGGTCGTGCTCTGGGACGAGGGTGATGACCTGCACGCCGAGCCGCGAGCGCCGTATCCGCATGCCCGTGAGGTACTCGCGCTGCGCGCGCACCGGGCCCGCGCGGCCGCGCTCATCGGCGGGTTCGCCAGGACCGCCGAGGCCCAGCTGCTGCTCGACGGGGGCTGGGCGCGGCCGCTTGCGGCCGGGCGCGCGGTGGTCCGGCAGGCGGCACCCGCGGTCGCGGCGGCCGGTGACGACCCCGAGCTCGCGCGCGACGAGGCTGCTCGCTCCGCCCGGCTGCCGAGCCTGGCCCTGCGCACCGCCCGAGACGGGCTGACGACCGGCCCGGTGCTCGTCCAGGTGCCGCGGCACGGCTACCTCGCCGCGGTTGCCTGCGAGCGGTGCCGCGAGCCGGCCCGCTGCAGCTGCGGCGGCCCGGCGGAGCTGCCTGGCCGCGACGAGTCCCTGCGGTGCGGCTGGTGCGGGTCACCAGTCGACCGCCGGTGCGCCCGGTGCGGCCATGACGGCCTGCGCGCGCTGATCACCGGGGCGGGGCGCACCGCCGAGGAGCTGGCCCGCGCGTTCCCGGCCGTTCCCGTGCTGACTTCCGGCGGCGCGTCGGTACTGCGCGAAGTTGGCGCCGACCCTGCCGTCGTGGTCGCGACGCCCGGCGCCGAGCCGGTGGCGGTGGCCGGCTACAGCGCCGCGGTGCTGGTTGATGGCTGGGCGCTGCTCGGCCGGATGACCCTGCGAGCAGCCGAGGAGGCACTGCGGCGGTGGATGAACGCGGCGGCCCTCGTTCGTCCCGCGGTCGCCGGGGGTGCCGTGATCGTGGTCGCCGACCAGGCTCAGCCCGCCGTCCAGGCCCTCATTCGCTGGGATCCGGCGACGTTCGCGGAGCGGGAGCTGGCCGCCCGGTCGGAGCTGAGATTTCCGCCCGCGGCCCGGATGGCCGCGGTCACCGGCGACCCGCAGGCGGTCCAGTCACTGCTGGACGCCGCGGTCCTGCCGGCGATAGCCGAGGTACTCGGGCCCGTTCCTGCCCCCGCCGGAGCTGAGGCCGAGCAGATCCGCTATCTGGTGCGAGTGCCCAGGTCAGCAGGCGCGGAGCTCGCCGCCGCGCTGCACGGCGGCCAGGCGGCCAGGACTGCGCGAAAAGAGGGGGGATTGGTCCGAGTACAACTCGACCCAGCCGCACTGGTCTGACTACCTACCGTCCAGGCCGTAGGGTACTTGGGTGACCAACTCACGGGCGGGCCACGGCGCCGGTGCGGCAGGCGGTGGCGACGCTCGCCGCCTCGACCGTCCGCGCATGCCGCCCGTGCGTCTCGCGCCGCGCGAGGAACTGGCCTCAGCCGCCAGAGTCGCGCCGCTGCTGCGCGCGGCGCGCGATCTCAGCCGCTGGGCCGACCAGCATCCGGAAGTATCGCCGCGGCAGGTGCTGGACGGCACCGACGCTAGGTCCGCCGCCGATGCGCTCGAGCTGACGCCCGATGAGCTGGACGCCGCGTGGCAGGTCGTCGCGGCCGCCAGCGAGCAGGCGGCGGCCGGCGACCCGCTGAAGAGCCTGGACAAGCCGCTGCCCGACTGCGATGACGAGGAACTACTGCGCGAATGGGACGCAGCGCTGGCCGCGCTGCTGGCCGGCGAGGAACTCGACGGGCTGGCGACCGCGCTGTACACGGTCGGCGCGCCCGTGAAGATCGACGCGCTGTTCGACGCTTACTCGGCCGCCGCCGGGCCGGACGCCGCGGCCGGCCGCAAGGCCGGGGGAGTGCCTGACCCGAGCGAGGCCGCCGCCCTGTCCCACGCCCTGGAGACTCTTGCTGACCTGGGCGTCGTCGAGCTCGGCACGGAGGAGACGGCCGGCGGCCTGACCGTCGCGCTGTCCCCGCTCGGGATCTGGGGCGTGCACCGGCGGCTGCTCGCGCAGGGCTGGCACGTCCCGGTGATGGGCGGTGCCGGCCGGGAGGGGGCCGTTGGCCTGCTCGTCACCCTGGCCAGCTGCGATGCCGAGGACGGCGAGTCGGAGATCAACTCCTGGCTGGTCGGCCGCAGCGAGGAACGGGCCGCCGCCGAGCTGATCGCCGCCGCGGCCGCCGGATCGCCCGGACTGCGGGGCGCGGCGTTCGCGGTACTCGACCGGATCGGCAACGCGGCCGCCGGCGAGGTCCGGGCCGCGCTGGCGGATCCGCTGCTGCGCGCCCACGCGGCGGTCTGGCTGCACGAGCACGGCGAGGAGGCCGAGCTGGGTCCCGCAGACCGGACGTGGCTGCTGGTTGATCTCGGCGCGGGCCTGCTGGAGGAGGCCGATCCCAGGGACGTGGTGGCCGAGCTGCTGCCCGAGGTGCCGCCTGAGGCCCAGGCCGAGATCGTGGCGGGCCTCTGGCAGGTCAGCCATCCCGGCGTGATCGACCTGCTCACGACGCTGAGCGAGCACCATCCGGATCCGGGCGTGGCCAGGGCCGCGCGGAAGGCGGCCTTCAAGGCCCGTTCGCCAGGGGCAGGATCGCGCTAGCCGGCTTCGTAAACTTGACCGACCGCCCCTGTGCTCGTTCCGGAGGAAAATCGTGAGCATCAAGCCGATCCGCCTGTTCGGCGATCCGGTCCTGCGGACTGCCGCCGACCCGGTGACCGACTTCGATGCGGAGCTGCGCAGGCTGGTCCAGGACCTGACCGACACGATGATGGACGCACCGGGCCTTGGCCTGGCCGCCCCGCAGATCGGCGTCGGGCTGCGCGTCTTCACGTACTACGTCGACGAAGTGGTCGGTCACCTGATCAACCCGGTGCTGGCGCTGTCGGAGGAGTGCGAGGAGGACGACGAGGGCTGCCTGTCGTTCCCCGGCCTGGCCTATCCGACAAAAAGGGCATTCGGTACCGTCGCTAAGGGCTTTGACATGCACGGCGAGCCGATCACGGTGGAGGGAACGGGCCAGCTGGCCCGGTGCGTCCAGCACGAGACCGATCACCTCGACGGCGTGCTGTTCATCGACCGGCTCGACCCCGCCCAGCGCAAGCTCGCCATGAAGGAGATCAGGGCCGCCGAGTGGTGGGGCGAGCCCATTCCGGTGGTGAAGACCTCGCCTCACGCGACCTTCGGCAAGGCGTTCTAGCCGATGCGCCTGGTCTTCGCCGGCACCCCGGCCGCGGCGGTCGTCTCGCTCGAGGCGCTGCTGAAGTCGCGGCACACCGTAGTGGCGGTCGTGACCAGGCCGGACGCCAAGGCGGGCCGCGGCCTGAAGGTCGGGGCGAGCCCGGTGGCCGAGCGGGCCGAGGCCGCGGGCATCGAGGTGCTCCGCCCGGCGAAGCCGTCCGACCCGCAGTTCCTTGACCGGCTGCGCGAGATCGAGCCCGACTGCTGCCCGGTCACCGCCTACGGGGCGCTGCTGCCGCAGTCGGCGCTGGACATCCCTCGCTTCGGATGGGTCAACCTGCACTTCTCGGTGCTGCCCGCGTGGCGCGGCGCTGCGCCGGTGCAGCGGGCGATCATGCACGGCGACGACCTCACCGGGGCCACGACGTTCCGCATCGTGCGGGAGCTTGATGCCGGGCCGGTGTTCGGCGTGCTGACCGAGCCGGTCCTGCCGACCGACACGGCCGGCGAGCTGCTGTCCCGGCTGAGCATCGCCGGTGCCGAACTGCTCGTGGCGACCATGGACGGGATCGAGTCCGGCGAGCTCGAGGCCCGGCCGCAGCCCAGCGACGGGATGAGCGTGGCGGCCAAGCTGACTCCGGCCGATGCCGAGGTCCGCTGGTCGCAGCCGGCGGCGGCGGTCAGCAGGCAGATCCGGGCCTGCACGCCCGCGCCGGGCGCCTGGACCACCCTGGACGGCCACCGGGTCAAGCTCTGGCCAGTCGACACCGCGGTGGACGCCGAGCCGCTGGCCCCGGGCGAGGTGCGGGTCCGCCGCGACCGCGCGCACGGCGACCAGGTCCTCGTCGGCACGGGCACCGCCGCCGTGGGGCTGCACGACGTGCAGCCGGACGGCAGGCGGCGCATCGGGGCTGCCGACTGGGTGCGCGGCCTCAGGCTGGACGGCGGTCCGGCGGTTTTTGCCTCGCGGACGACCCTCCGGCGTGACTGAGCCAGCAGGCCGGAGGACCAGGAAGGACCGCGACCCGGCCCGGCGCGTCGCGCTCGATGTCCTCCTCGCGGTCACTGGCCGGGACGCGTACGCCAATCTGCTGCTGCCGCAGCTGCTGAGGCGGCGCGGCCTCGCCGGCCGGGACGCGGCGCTGGCCACCGAGCTGGCCTACGGGACCCTGCGCGGGCGGGGCACCTATGACGCGGTACTGGCCATCTGCTGCGACCGTGACCTCGCGGCCCTCGATCCGCCGGTGCGCGAGGTGCTGCGGCTCGGAGCGCACCAGCTGCTCGGCACCAGGATCGCGCCGCACGCGGCGGTCGCGACCTCGGTCAGCCTCGTGCGGGAGGTCGCGGGCCAGCGGCCCGCGGGCTTCGTCAACGCGGTGCTGCGCCGGGTCGCGACCAGGGACCTGGCGGCGTGGCTGGAGATCGCCGCGCCGAGCCGGGCCGACGACCCGGCGGGGCATCTGGCCGTGCGGCACAGCCATCCGCGGTGGATTGTCGAGGCCTTCGCCGATGCCCTCGGCGAGCGGCTCGCCGGGCCGCTGACCGAGACCGAGGCCGTGCTGGCCGCCGACAACGAGCGGCCGCTCGTCCACCTGTGCGCCGTGCCTGGCCTGGCCGGCCAGCAGGACCTGATCGCAGCCGGCGGCCAGGCCGCCCGCTGGTCACCGTTCGGCGCGTATCTGGCCGAGGGAGATCCCGCACGGTTTCCGCTGGTCGAGACGGGCCGGGCCGGCGTGCAGGACGAGGCCAGCCAGCTGGCGGCGCTCGCGCTGGTCCGCGCCGGCGGCCCTGCCGGCGATGGCGGGCGGTGGCTCGACGTGTGCGCCGGGCCGGGTGGCAAGGCGCGGCTGCTTGCTGGCCTCGCCGGTGAGGCCGGCGCCCGGCTGACCGCGGCCGAGATACGCGAGCACCGCGCCCGGCTGGTACGCGCCGCCACCGCGGGCACGGCGGCGGCCGCGGTGGTCGTGGCCGACGGAACCCGGCCGGCCTGGCGGCAGGATCGCTTCGAGCAGGTGCTCGCCGACGTGCCGTGCTCGGGCCTCGGCGCGCTGCGCCGGCGGCCGGAGGCGCGCTGGCGGCGCACTCCGCAGGACATCGAGGGCCTGGCCGCGCTGCAGCGCGACCTGCTGCGCTCGGCCCTGGAGTCGGCGCGGCCCGGCGGGGTCGTGGCTTACGTCACGTGCTCGCCGCACGTGGCCGAGACCCGCGAGGTCGTCGCGGCCGTGCTGGCCGGCGGGCCCGTCGCCGAGGTGCTGGACGCGCCCGCGATCCTCGGCGAGGTCCCGGACCTGCGCTGCCCGGAGCCCTATCAGCGGTACGCGCAGTTCTGGCCGCACCGGCACGGCACCGACGCGATGTTCGTGGCGCTGCTGCGGCGCCGCTGACGGACGCTAGCCGGCGGCCGACAGCGGCTTGCTGGCCCGCGGCCCGACCCGGCCGGCGCCGATGTCGGCGCGCTTGCCCTGCTCGTAGCCGTCGCCGTAGCCGCTGCCGGAATAGGTGAGCCTCGCCGTCCGGGTATGCGGGTACGCGGCGGCCACGTGGCGGCGGATCACCAGCGAGCGGTCGGCGAGCACGATCTCGGCGCTAGTCTGCGGGCTGTCGGCGGCCGCGGTCGCGGTCTGGGCGGCGCGCTGCTCGGCCGCCTGCACTCTGGCGATCACCGCGGCGGCGAAGCCGAGGAGCCAGCTGCGCCGCCAGGCGCGGGAGCTCTGTGCCCTGGCCGGGACCGGGGCGGCGACCAGGCCGTGCCACATCTGGATCAGCACCGAGGTGTACAGCATGTCCGCGCGCTCGAGATCAGAGGCGTAGCCGAAGATGTGGACGTGCAGCGTGCCCTCGGGCGAGGTCACCAGGATCGGCTGGCAGCGCAGCGCCGAGGCCAGGCCGCAGAGCAGGTGCGCGCGGACCCGGCCCCACGGGTTGTAGATGTCCACCATGCGGCTGTCCGGCCGGTCGGTCTCCGGGCGCCGCGCGGCCAGCAGGGCCCGGTCGATGCCGTACTTCGCCATCAGCTCGGCGGCCTTGGCCGTGAGGGCCTGGGCCTCCTCCGGGGTGACGCCCTCGCCCTCCGCCTTCGCCAGCAGCTTGCGTACCCGGTCCAGCAGCCGGTCCGATGCCTCAGTAGTCACGGACCGAAGGTACCGGGCAGGTGCGACAGTCCGCGCCTGGTTCTGTCTAGACTCAGCCGTGATGAGCGTGCGGATAGCGCCGAGTCTGCTGGCGGCCGACTTTGCCCGCCTGGCCGACGAGGCCGATGCGGTAGCGACGGTGGCCGACTGGCTGCATGTCGACGTCATGGACGGTCACTTCGTGCCCAACCTGACGATCGGCCTGCCGGTGGTGGAGGCCCTGCACCGGCACGCGAGGCTGCCGCTTGACTGCCACCTGATGATCGAGGACCCCGACCACTGGGCGCCGCAGTACGTCGAGGCCGGCGCCCGCAGCGTGACGATCCACGCCGAGGCGGCCAGCGCCCCGATCCGCACCCTGCGGCAGATCCGCGCGGCGGGCTCCCGGGCCGGGCTGGCCTTCAACCCCGCCACCGCCGTCGAGCCCTACGCCGATCTGCTGCCCGAGGTCGACATGGTGCTGCTGATGACGATTGAGCCCGGGTTCGGCGGCCAGGAGTTCATGGACCTCGTGCTGCCGAAGATCCGGCGGGCCCGCGAGTACATCGGCGCCAACGGCGGCGACATCTGGCTGCAGGTCGACGGCGGCGTGAGCGAGGAGACCATCGGCCGGTGCGCCGAGGCGGGCGCGGACAACTTCGTGGCCGGGTCGGCCGTGTACGGCAGCAAGGACCCGGCCGCTGCCGTCCAGGAGCTGCGGCAGCTGGCCGCGGCCGCGTCGGGCGAGCAGATCTGGTGAGCGCATGACCGGCGACGAGGAACGCGACGGCGTCAAGCTGACGCACCTCGATCAGCCGCTGTTCGACGGGGCGGATGCCACCAAGCGTGACCTCGTCGACTACCTGGACGCGGTGTCGGAAGCGATCATCGGCCAGCTGCGGGACCGGCCGCTGTCTGTGATCAGGGTCCGGCCCGGCCAGGAGCCGTTCATGCAGAAGAACGTGCCGAAGTACACGCCATCGTGGGTCCAGACGATCTCGATGTGGGCAGAGAGCTCGCGGCGCGAGGTTTCCTATGCGCTCTGTAACGACTGGCGCACGCTGCTGTGGTTCGCCAATCAGCGCTCGGTGGAGTATCACCCCACGCTCTTTCGCGCGGGCAACTGGCAGCATCCCGACTTCCTCGTGCTCGACATCGATCCGCCGGCGGGTGCGGACTTCGGTCACGCCACGGCGGCCGCGTTCCTCGTCCGGGAGGCGCTGTCGGCAGCCGGCCTGGCGGGCGCGGTCAAGACCAGCGGATCCAAGGGCGTGCACGTTTTCGTCCCGCTGGCGGCGGGCACCAGCACGGAGGATGCGGCCGCGGCGACCCGGGCGATCGCGGCCAGGGCCGAGCGACTCGATCCGGAGCTCGCGACGACGGCGTTCGTCCGGGATGACCGGGGCGGGAAGGTGTTCCTCGATTCCACCAGGGCGGGCGGGGCGACGGTGGTCGCCGCCTACAGCCCGCGGGTGCGGCCGGGAGCGCCGGTGTCGTTCCCGGTGCGATGGGAGGACCTCGACTCGGTCGCGCCGGCCGACTTCACGCTGCACTCGGCGCCCGGCCTGCTGAAGGGCAAGGACGTCTGGGCAGCCCTCCTGCCCGCACCGCAGCGGCTGCCGGACGAGCTGGTCGCCGACGGGCACGCGATACCAATTGCCCGGGTCCAAGCCATGCACGAAGGTAAAAAGCGGGCAAGGGCCCGCCGGGACGGCGCCGCCGAATAGTCGTCCCGCGCGCCGCCCCCGTTTCCTCAGATGGCCGCAGCATGATCACGGGGACTAACTCAGCCCACGACTGACTTAGTCTCCGTGATCATGGGGTCGCGACCCGAGGAGGCCAGCGCGGCTTGCCTCCGCGGGTGCGGCGGCGGCGGCAGCCGAGGCTAGCTCGCCGCCGGGCTCAGCCGGCCCTGCCGCATGCGGGCGACGATGTCGGCGGGGGCCTTGTCGGGCGAGCCGGCCGAGTAGGGCGGCTGCGGGTCGTACTCGATCATCAGCTGGATGGCCTGCGCGGTTTCCTGGCCGGCGATGCGGCCGGCCAGATCGAGCGCCATGTCGATGCCGGCCGAGACGCCGGCGCCGGTGAGGTACTTGCCGTCAAGTACGACCCGCTGGCCGGTCGGCTCGACGCCGAAGTCGGGCAGGCGGTCGAGCGCGAGCCAGTGCGAGGTCGCTCGCCGGCCGGCGAGCAGGCCGGCCGCGGCCAGGATCAGCGAGCCGGTGCAGACCGACGTAGTCCAGCTGCTGTGCTCATCGACGGCCCGCAGCCAGTCCAGCACCGGGCCGCCGCCGAGCAGCGGCCCGGTGGCCCGGTCGGGTCCGCCGGGGACGACGACGATGTCGGGGTGCGTGACCTCGTCCAGGCTGGCCTCGGCGACCAGGCTCAGCATGCCGGTGCTGGCCCGGACCGGCCCTGCGGCCGCGGCCGTGAACACCACGGTCGCGCCGGGCAGTCCCGACAGCACCTCGTAGGGACCGATGGCATCCAGGGCGGTGACCCGGTCGTAGAGCAGGACTGCGATCTGCATGGGGCGCTCTCTTTCATTGGTCAGAACATGTGGCGATAGCTGGCCGGTGGCACTCCGAGGGACTGGACGAAGGCCCGGCGCATGGCCTCGGGCGTGCCGTAGCCGCACGCCCTGGCGACCTGACTGACGCCCTGGCCAGGACCAGCCAGCATCCGGCGGGCGGTCTCGAGGCGCACCTGGCTGACGAACTTGCCGGGGGTCATCCCGATCTCGGCCGTAAAGGCACGGGCGAACTGGCGTGGCGAGAGCCCCGCCCGCCCGGCCAGCGCCGCGACCGACAGGTCGGCGGCGGGGTGCTCGCTGATCCAGTGCTGCACCTCGCGCAGCGGCGCCCGCTGGGCCGCCTGGGCCCGCAGTTGCGCGCTGAACTGGGCCTGGCCGCCGGGCCGACGCAGGTAGACCACCAGGCCCCTGGCGACCGCGAGCGCGGCCTCGTGGCCGATGTCTTCCTCGACGAGGGCGAGGGCCAGGTCAATGCCGGCGGTGACCCCGGCCGAGGTCGCGACGCTGCCGTCCCTGATGAAGATCGGATTCGGGTCGACCGTCACGGCGGGGAAACGACGGGCCAGCGTGTCGGCATATGCCCAGTGCGTGGTCGCGCGCCTGCCGTCCAGCAGGCCCGCCTCCGCGAGCAGGAAGGCGCCCGTGCAGACGGAGGTGATCCGCTTCGCGCCGGGCCCGTGAGCTCGCAGCCACTCGATCAGCTCGGGATCAGGGTCCAGCGTGCCCTGCCCGCCCGGCACGATCAGCGTGTCCGGTCCGGCGGCGCCGAGGGTGCGCAGGTCACGGCCGGGCACGAGGCCGAGCCCGCTGCTGGTGGTCACGGTGCCGCCGCCCAGGCTGGCGGTCATGGTCTCGTAGCCAGCCCCGGCGAACACCTCGAGCGGGCCGGTCACATCCAGGCTCTGGACGCCGTCGAAGAGCAGGAACAGCACCGTACGGCGGGTCATACGGCCATCCTGCCGGCGCTGGTCGATGACTGCAATGACGACTATCCCACCTTTCCTGCCATAGAAATCCGGGCCGGATCTGGGCCGGACGGTGTTGAATCGAGCCGGGGCCGTTCGTCGGGTGAGTACATCCATCAACCAGGGAGCTCAGATGGCGAAGTACATGATCTTGATTTACGAGCAGGAAGCCCCCTACGCGGCCATGGACGCCGCCGGGGAACAGCAGGTGATGGAAGCGCACATGAGGTTTTACGGGCAGGTCGGCGAGCTCGGCGGGACCATGGTCGGCGGCGAGCGGCTTGACTCGTCGGCGACCGCGACCAGCATCAGGGGCGACATCGTGACCGACGGCCCCTTCGCCGAGACCAAGGAGGTGCTGGGCGGTTACTACATCATCGAGGCGCGCGATCTCGATCACGCGCTCGAGATAGCCAAGCTCTGCCCGGCGCTCTTCGGCGGCGTCGAGGTCAGGCCGGTCTTCGACATGTCCGGCTGAGCCAAGACCGTTGGCAGGAACCGCTGGCGCTCGTGGCTGGCCGGCTGAGCGGGCCGGCCAGGAGGAGACGCCCGGAGAGGTGAGGCGCGCAGTCGCGGATGCGCACCGGCGCGAGTGGGCGTTCGTGCTCGCTTCCACCGTCCGCGTGACCAGGGACATGGACTTGGCCGAAGAGTGCGTGCAGGACGCCTACGTGTCGGCACTGGATGCCTGGACCCGGTCGGGCGTCCCGGCGAGCCCGGGCGCGTGGCTGACGACCGCAGCCAGGCGCAAGGCGCTCGATGCGCTGCGCCGGGACAAGACGCTGCGGGCCAAGCTGCCGCTGCTGATCGAGTCGGCGGGCGATCCGGAGCCGCCCGCGGCCGGGACCGACATCATCCCCGATGACCGGCTGCGGCTGGTCTTCACCTGCTGTCATCCCGCGCTGGCGCGCGAGGCGCAGGTGGCGCTCGCGCTGCGGCTGATCTGCGGCCTGACCACGGCCGAGATCGCGGCGGCGTTCCTCGTTCCCGAGTCGACGATGGCCGCGCGGGTCACCAGGGCCAAGAAGAAGATCACCGCGGCCAGGATCGCGTATCGCGTGCCCGGGCCGGCGGAGCTGCCCGAGCGGCTCGACGGTGTGCTCACGGTGATCCACCTGGTCTTCACCACCGGCCACGCCGCGCCCGCCGGGGAGAGCCTGGTCCGCGACGAGCTGGTGGACCTGGCCATCGGGCTGGCCCGGATGGTCTCCGCGCTCATGCCCGACGAGCGCGAGGCGCTCGGGCTGCTGGCGCTGATGCTGCTGACGGACGCCAGGCGGGCGACCAGGACCGACGCGTCCGGGCGCCTGATCCTCCTGGAAGAGCAGGACCGCTCGCGCTGGGACCGCGCCGCCCTGCAGGAGGGCATCGCGCTCGCCGAGGAGGCCACCAGGGGACGCCGGCCCGGCCGGTTCGCGGCCCAGGCGGCGATCGCGGCCGTCCACGCCCGGGCGCCCGATTACGCCGGCACCGACTGGGCCGAGATGGTGGCCCGCTACGACGACCTGCTGGCGGCCTGGCCGTCCCCCGTGGTGGAACTCAACCGCGCGGTCGCGCTGGCGATGGTGGCAGGCCCGTCGGCCGGGCTGGCGGAGATCGCCAGGCTGGAGGCGGATGGCAGGCTCGCCGGTTACCGCTATCTGCCCGCGGCACGAGCAGACCTGCTCCGGCGGGCCGGACGTGACCGCGAGGCGGCGGACAGCTACCGGGCGGCGATCGAACTGGCGCAGAACCAGGCCGAGCGGGAATTCCTCGCCTCGCGCCTCGCGGGGCTGACGGGCCAGATCTAAATCGGCAGGGTCCGCCTTTTCGCAAATCTGACTTCTGCCGATCTCGTAGGCTTATAGCCGCGAGTCGGGCAGGAGGCGGCGATTAATGCGCATCATGACGCTGGCCGCCGCGGCGATCCCCATTGCCCTGATGATCTCGCCGGCGCCGCCCCCGGTATCGCCGCCGCTGACCGAGTCGTCGCCGGCGAATCAGGTTGCGATCACGCTGAACACGATCGGCGAGGCCGACTACGCCACGACGTTCGCGGGTGTGCTCCCCACGAACGGCAATCACGTCACGGTGTTCACCGTCGGACGCGCGAGCCCGTTCCTGGCCTATGCGCGGTCGCTGGCCGGGACGTCGGTGGCGATCGCCGATGTGGTGGTCCGGCGCAGTTTCGCCGACCTGGCGGACATCACCAGCCGCATTGCCGCCGATGCGGGGGCGCTGGCGCACGAGGGGATCGACGTGCAGTCCTTCGGGCCGGTGCCGGCCGCGAACGCGGTGCGCCTGGTGCTCGCGCCGGCGCCGGCGTTGCGGCGGGAAACAACGGCCCGATACGTTTCCGCAGCCCAGGGCACGTTTGACGAGATGTTCGGGCCCGGGTCGGTGGCAGTCGCCAGTACGACCGAGCCGCTCGCCCAGACGGCGGCGGCGCGGGACAGCGACAGCAAGCCCTTTACCGGCGGCGACGGAACGCAGGATCCGAGCCTCGGCACCGGCTGCACAGACAGCTGGGCGGTCAAGACGTCCCGTGGGCAGGCCGAGGTCCTCAGCGCCGGTCACTGCGGCGTCGGCGCCGTCTACATCAACGGCGGGATAGACCTGCTCGGCCGGGTCAAGCTGCATTACGTCGGCAGCGACTACGACTACGAGACGATCGCGACCAGCGAGCAGGCGCGGATCTGGAAGAAGCGCGGCACCCGGTACGCCGTCATCGGCTGGACCGACCCTGGCGTCGGCTCCCGGATGTCGGTGAACGGCGACGTGAGCGGCGAGCACAACAGCCAGAAGGTCACTGGCCAGGATGAGTGCGTGGCATTCGTTGACTCGCACTACGGCACGTACATCGTCTGCGGAATCGGCGAGGTCTCGAACTCCACGACGGCTATCTGCCACCACGGTGACAGCGGCGGTCCTGCCTATGTCAGGAACAAGGCCGGAACGGGCGTGTACGCCGCCGGCACCATTGAGGGCCTGAACTCCGGCGGCAAGAACTGCTTTTTCGAGAGCGTCATCAAAGAAACCGGGCATTCGCACCTCACGTTGCTCAAGAGCAAGGCGTGACCCGCTTCCGGTAAGCACTCCCAGGCTGGTCAGAAGCCCTGAAGTGGCAATTTAGGCGCTCAGCGGACCAGAATGTGGTGCATGACCGTGGTCACGGAGCTGAGCCCGAGCCGGAGCGACGCCGCGCCGGCACCCCCGCTGCTCGCCGTCCGCGGCGTGCGGGTGAGCTACGGGCCGCTCCAGGCGCTGGCCGACGTCAGCCTCGACATCCGGGCCGGCGAGATCGTCGCGCTGGCCGGCGAGAACGGCGCGGGCAAGACCACGCTCGTGCGCTGCATTGGCGGTGACATCATGCCCGCCGGCGGTGAGATCCTGCTCGACGGCGCACCGCTGTCACCCGCGCCCAGCGTCACCGGCCGCCACGGCATCAGCGTCGTCTGGCAGGACCTGGCCCTGTGCGACAACCTCGACATCGCCGCGAACCTCATGCTTGGCCGGGAGCGTCGCCGGCACATGGCCTCCGAGGTCAAGCTGCACACCGAGGCCTCCCGACTGCTCGACAGCCTGGGGATCAGCCTGCCCGCGACGACTCGGGACGTCCGGTCGCTGTCGGGCGGGCAGCGCCAGCTCGTGGCCGTCGCGCGGGCACTTGCCAGCCGTCCGCGGCTGCTGCTGCTCGACGAGCCGACGGCCTCCCTGGGCGTCGCCATGTCCAGGCAGGTCGAGGAGCTGATCGCGGGCCTGCGCACCCAGGGCACGTCGGTACTGCTTGCCTGCCACGACATCGACCTGATGATGCGGCTGGCGGACCGCATCGTCGTGCTTCGGCACGGCCGGAAGGTGGCCGAGGTGACGCCGGCCGAGGTGCACCCCGACGATGTGGTCGCGCTCCAGTCCGGCCAGGACGCCGACTCGTCGGCGCGCAGCCAGCTCACCCGGCTGCACGGGCTGGCCGACCGGCTGGTCTCGGCCGACCCGTCCTCCAGCCTGTCCCTGATCCTGTCCGCCCTGGGCGCGGCGCTCGGCAGCGAGCGCCTGTGCATCCACCTCATGGCCGATGACTCGCTGGCCTGTGCGGCGTCCCTCGGACTGGCCGGATCGCTGCTCGCGGCCTGGTCCCGCCTGCCCGCAGGCCCGGACGGCGGCCCCGTCGGCCTGGTCGCGGCCACCGCCACGGCGGTTATTGAAGAGGACACCCGCTCGAGCCCGAACTGGGCCCCGTTCTCGAACGTCGCGCGCGCGGCGAAGGTGGCCAGCTCGTGGTCGGTGCCGGTCCTCGGGCCCGCCGGGCTCGTGGCGGTCATTACCGTGTTCCGGGCGATCCCCGGCCGGCCGACGCGCGATGACCTGGACCTGGTCACGCTCTACGCCGGCTACGCCGCCAGCGCCATCGAGCGTGACCGGCTGCTCGATCAGGTCACCGCGCGCAACCGCGTGCTGGAGACCATCAGGGAGATGCTCGAGACGCTGGCCGGCCCGCTGCCGGTCAGCGACGGCATCGAGGTCGCGCTGGACGCGCTGTGCCGCGGCCTGCAGGCCCACGACGCCGCGCTGATCATCAAGCCGCCCGGCGGCGGCGCCCAGTGCCGCGCGGCGGCCGGGCGGCTCGATGCCGGGGACGATGGCACCGCCGGCTCGCACGGCGCTGGCGGCGCGAGGGCACGCAACCGCCCGCGCGGCTGGCCCGGCTGCGCCCAGGAGGTCATGACCGTCGCCGACCGGCTACTTGGCCGCGCCCGCACCGACGACGTGGTGGTGCCCGCCGGACCGGAGGAGACCAGCCCGATGCTGGCCGTGACGTTCGCCGCGCCCGGCTGCGGGGCGGCGGTCATCGCCCGCTGGCGGCTGCGCCCGCCGCCTGCGGACGCCAGGGCACTGCTTGCCGATGCGGCCCGGTCGCTCCGCCTGGCACTGGAGCGGGAGGAGGCCCTGCTCGCCCACCAGGAGGCCATGACGCTGCGCCGGTCCCAGGAACTACAGCGCGGCTTCCTGTCCCGGCTCAGTCACGAGCTCCGCACGCCGCTGACCGCGATCCGCGGGTACGCCTCGAGCCTGATGCAGCCCGACGTCACCTGGGACGGGGAGTCGCAGCGCCGGTTCCTCGGGCGGATCGCCGCCGAGTCGGCCCGCCTGGGGCGGCTGGTGGACGACCTCCTCGACTTCTCCGCCATCGAGTCCGGCATCCTGCGGCTGCAGCAGGACTGGTGCGACCTGCCCCTGGTGCTCGAGGCTGCGATCGCGTGCCTGCCGCCCGAGGTGTCCCCGCAGGTGAAGATGTCCTGCGCGCCGCGATTGCCGGTAATCTGGGCAGATCATGACAGACTGGAGCAAGTGTTCGTGAACTTGCTGGCTAACGCCATCGGCCACAACCCGGCCGGCACGACCGTGCGCGTCGGCGCGACGGTCGCGGCACCGGGCCAGGTGGCGGTGACGGTGGCCGACGACGGCGCGGGACTGAGCCCGGAGGTCGCCAGGGCGCCGTTCGAGTCGGCCCGGCGCCGTCGCGCGCCGACGGCCGGTGCCGGGCTGGGCCTGTCCATAGCCAAGGGCATCGTCACGGCCCACGGCGGGCGGATCGAGCTGGTCCCGCAGGACGCGGGCACCTGCTTCCGGATCTGGCTGCCGATCGAGGCGACCGGCAAGCTCGCGCCGCGGACGGCCGAGGACACGATCGTGGCCGGTCCGGTCAGGGCAGAGACGGGAGTTGCCTAGTGGTTACCGAGGCGGCCACGCGGGCGCTCGTCGTCGAGGATGATCCGAACATCGTCGACCTGATCCGGTCCAACCTCGCCGTCCGCGGGTTTGACACCGTGGTGTCGCCCGACGGCTCGCGCGCGCTGCGGCTGCTGGAGACCGAATCGCCGGACATCGTCCTGCTGGATCTGATGCTGCCGGAGATCGATGGCTTCGAACTGTGCCGGCTGATCCGCGAGCGGTCTTCGGTCGCGATCATCGTCGTGTCGGCCCGCGGCGGCGAGCGGGACAAGGTCAGCGCCCTCAACGTCGGCGCGGATGACTACATGACCAAGCCGTTCAGCATCGAGGAGCTGCTGGCCAGGATCAACGCGACGCTCCGGCGGACCCGGCCCGCGGTGGCGGCTCCCGCGCCGAGCACTCCCGAGGTCATCACGGTTTCCGATCTCGTCATCGACCTGACGAGCCAGCAGGTCAGCCGGGGCGGCCAGCCCGTGCACCTGACTCCGACCGAGTTCGCCCTCCTGCGGGAGCTGGCCCTGAACCGCGGAAAGCTGCTCAGCCACGCGCACTTGCTGCGCCGGGTCTGGGGCCGTGGTTATGAAACTGAGACCGAATATGTCCGCGTCTATGTGCGCCGGCTACGGGCCAAGCTAGAGAGCACGGGAACGCCGCTAATCGTGACGCAACCCCGCGCTGGATACCGGATTCCGGCCGAGTGAGCGTTAACATCGAGCTGACGTGCGATTATGCCGTTAACAGTATTTTCACAAGGTGTCGTGGATGTTAACGCAGGCGTTTATCACTATCGGCCTACTGTTACGCCAACATGCATTTGCCCCCGCGGCGACAGTAGTCCCCGCCCGAAGACGAGGTGGTTTACCTTGCGTTCAGTCACTAGAGCTGTGGCTGCGACGGCCGTCGCAAGCAGCGCGGCATTGATCATCGCCGCCTGCGGCAGCAGCAGTCCCAGCAGCAACTCCTCGAGCCCGCCGAGCTCGGGGAACTCGGCGCCACTGCCGCAGCTGACCAGCACTTCATTCACACTGGACTTCTCCGCGATGTCGGAGCTCAAGCCGCTCGCGTCTGAGGGCTCCGGCAGCATCGCCGCAATCCTGCCTGACACCGTGTCCTCCACCAGGTACGTCGAGTTCGACGCGCCCTACCTGGCCAAGGCATTCCAGGACGCGGGCCTGACGAAGTCGCAGTACACGATCCAGAACGCTCAGGGCGTCGACGCCACCGAGCTCTCCGACGCTGAGGCCGACATCACCAAGGGTGCGAAGGTCCTGATCATGGACCCGCTCGACCCCGGTGTCGGCGCGCAGATTGAGTCGTACGCGTCGTCGCACGGCGTGCCCGTGATCGACTACGACCGCATCACGCTCGGCGGCACCCGCAAGTACTACGTGAGCTTCAACAACGTGTACGTCGGCACGCTGCTCGGCAAGGGCCTGGTCAGCTGCATCTCGGCCTGGCACGTGAAGAAGCCGCAGGTCATCGTCATGCGCGGCGACCCGACCGACAACAACGCGACGCTGTTCGCCGATGGCTACAACGCCGTGCTCGCGCCGTACTTCGCGAACGGCACCTACAAGGACGTCGCGAACCCGGCGGGCACCTGGACGCCGGCGACCGCGCTGACCGAGTTCGAGGCAGCCTTCACCTCGCACCCGAACATCAACGCCGGCCTCATGCCGAACGACGAGAACGGCGCGCCGATCATCCACTACCTGCAGACCAAGGGCGTCAAGGCGGGCACCTTCCCGATGACCGGGCAGGACGCCACGCTCACCGGCCTGCAGAACATTATCTCGGGCTACCAGTGCGGCACCGTCTACAAGCCGATCTACCTGGAGGCCCAGGCCGCAGTCGCCCTGGCCATGTACCTGCGCGCGGGCAAGACCCCGCCGCCCGCCCTGGTCGCCGGCTCGGTCAAGGACATCAAGGAGAACAACAAGCCCGTCCCGTCCATCCTGCTCACGCCGGAATGGGTCACGACGGCCAACATGAACTCCACCATCATCGCGGACAACTTCGTGCCGGCCTCGCAGCTCTGTGCCGGCTCGTTCGCGGCCGACTGCACCAAGTACGGGATCTCGGGGTAAGGAACGATGTTCGCTGACAACCAGGCGGGAACGCCAGGGTGGTAGCTAACAATGCCGGGGATGGCGCCGTGTCCGCGCAAGCGGGCGCGGCGCCATCCGGGCGCGCCACCACAGAAGACGGCGCGCAGCCGCTGCTGCAGCTGCGCGGCCTCGGGAAGACCTTCGGCCCGGTCCAGGCTCTCGCCGACATCAACCTGGACATCCCGGTCGGCAAGGTCACGACCCTCGTTGGCGACAACGGGGCCGGCAAGTCGACTCTGATCAAGTGCATTGCGGGCATTCACCAGCCGAGCAGCGGCGAGCTGATCTGGAAAGGCAAGCCCGTGACGCTGCACACGCCCAGGGACGCGACCCACCTCGGGATCGCCACGGTCTACCAGGACCTCGCCCTCTGTGACAATCTGGACATCGTGCAGAACATGATGCTCGGCCGGGAGACCGAGCACTTCGGGCTCCTGGACGAGATCAGCATGGAGATCGCCGCCAAGCAGACGCTGCGGGACCTGCGGGTGTCAACCGTCCGCTCGATCCGCCAGCCGGTGGGCTCGCTGTCCGGCGGTCAGCGGCAGGCAGTCGCGGTTGCCAAGGCCGTGATGCAGGAAGCTCAGCTCGTCATCATGGACGAGCCGACTGCGGCGCTGGGTGTCACCCAGACCGATCTCGTGCTCGGCCTGATCACCCAGCTGGCCAGCAGCGGCCATGCGGTCATCGTGGTCTCGCATAACCTGACCGACGTTTTCCGGGTCGCCGACCGGGTCGCCGTGCTCTATCTGGGCACGCTGGCGGCGGTCGGGCCCGTGTCGGAGTTCGACACGCAGTCGGTGGTTGAGCTCATGACCACCGGGGGGTCGGCCCGCACGGGAAACGGAAACGGCGACGGCAACCGGACGTTGCCGGCAACGCCGGGCGTGAGCACCGGCTCGGAGGGTTAGAGATGACATCGAGTGACCACGACGAGGCCATTGCCGACGGCCGGGACACTAGCTCGGTAGCGGTCGTCGGCGCGGAGCCGACGGAGAGCGCCGAGGCATCGGCGATCGCGGCGATCGCGGCTCCGGAGCTGCTGGCCAACTCGGTAAGCGAGTACGCGCGACTCTGGGCGCGGCGGGTACGCAGCGGCGACAGCGGGGCGCTGCCCGTCGTGATCGGGATCATCGTGCTGGGAGCGTATTTCCAGCTCCGCGAGCACAGCTTCCTGTCCGCCTCCAACATCGCCAACCTCATCACCCAGTCCGGCTGGATCATCACGATCGCGATGGCGCAGGCGTTCATCCTGCTGCTGGGCGAGATCGACCTGTCGGTCGGCTTCAACGCGGCGATCGGCGGCACCATCGCGGTCTGGATGGAGGCCATCAACCATCCGTACCCCGTGTGGGTGGCCGTTCTGACCGCGCTGGTCGTCACCGCGGCGATCTCCGCGATCGAGGGCCTGGTCATCGTCTGGCTGCGGATCCCTTCGTTCATCGTGACGCTGGCCGGGTTGCTGGGCCTGAACGGCGTGCTGCTGTGGCTCTATGAGCGGACCGGGAACGTCGGGCTTGGCGGCGTGATGAGGATCAACCCGGGCACGTTCCTCGACAAGCTCACCTCGGCGAACCTGAGTCCGACCGTGGGGTGGATCCTGCTGGCCGCGAGTATCGTGGTGGCCGCAGCCATGATGGTCGCCAAGGAACGACGTCGGCGCGCGCACAACCTGACGACCCCGCCACTCGGGATCACCGTCCTGAAGCTGGTGCTGATGACCGTGATCGGGGCGGCGCTCGTGCTGGTCCTGAGCGCCAACCGGGCCGTTTTCGGCACGCTGCGCGGGGTGCCCTGGGTGGTGCCGATTGTGCTCGGCCTGCTGGGCGTCTCGAGCGTGATCTTGTCCAGGACGCGGTTCGGGCGCTACGAGTACGCCGTTGGCGGCAACGCCGAGGCGGCAAGGCGGGCTGGCATCAGCCTGAGCCGGATCCGCGTAACGGCGTTCGCGCTGTGCGGCGTCTTCGCGGGGATCAGCGGCATCCTGTACGCATCCGAGCTCGGCTCGATGTCCAACAACTACCCGGGCGGCCAGTACGTGCTGTACTCCGTCGCGGGCTGTGTCATCGGCGGGATCAGCCTGTTCGGCGGGCGCGGGCGGATGCTCGGCGCGGTCCTCGGCGGCTTCGTCGTGGCCGTGATCTACAACGGCGTCAGTATCCTCGGGCTCGGCGACGCCGGCCAGTACATCTGGACGGCGGCGGTGCTGCTCGTGGCCGTGACGCTGGATGCGCTCGCGCGGCGAGGCACCAACAGCGCCACCATCCATTAGCCGTCGATCCGGCTGCCGATCACTGGCCCGGTCCTGGCTCTCCTGGCGAGCCTGGACCGGGCCAGGTCATGCCGTGGTCGCAGCGGAATACAAGGCATGGCAGACTGGTTCTCGCAAGCAATACGTGCTCCGGGGTCGGTGAAACTCCGAACCGGCGGTGATAGTCCGCGACCCGGCCGAAGCCATCGGCCGGTTGACCCGGTGGAATTCCGGGACCGACGGTTAAAGTCCGGATGGGAGGCAGCACGTACGGCGCGGTAGCCGTCCGGTTACGGATGGTTAGCGCGGCGGATGCGCGGATCTCGCGCCACCCCCCGGAGCACGCCATGGGCAAGGGCTCCGGAGGAGGACAGGGTGTTCACCGGGATTGTTGAAGAGCTTGGCGAGGTCGTCGGCCTAGAGCCGAACGGGGACTCGGCCAGGCTAGTTGTGCGCGGCCCTAAGGTCACGGGTGACGCCGCGCGCGGTGACTCGATTGCGATCAACGGCGTCTGCCTGACCGTCACGAGCACCGACGACGGCGAATTCGCCGCGGATGTGATCGGTGAGACCCTCAAGCATTCAACCCTCGGCTCGCTTGCTCCGGGCGCCGCCGTGAACCTGGAGCGGCCGGTGCGGCCCGACGGCCGCCTCGGCGGCCACATCGTCCAGGGCCACGTGGACGGCACCGGCACGATCGTGTCCAGGCAGCCGGGCTCGGACTGGGAGGTCGTGCGCATCTCGATGCCCGCGGACCTGGCCCGGTATGTCGTCTACAAGGGCTCGGTAGCGGTTGACGGGATCAGCCTTACCGTGTCCGGGCTCAGCGAGACCGGCGATCCCTGGTTTGAGGTCAGCCTCATCCCCGAGACGCTCCACCGCACCACGCTCGGGTTCAAGCAGCCGGGCGCGGCCGTGAACCTCGAGGTTGACCTGATCGCCAAGTACGTTGAGCGGCTGCTGGCAGGGAGGACGCAGTGACCAGGCTAGATGAGGTATCCACGGCGATCGCCGACATCGCCGCCGGCCGGCCCGTCATCGTGGTCGACGACGTCGACCGGGAGAACGAGGGCGACATCATCTTCGCGGCCAGCAAGGCCACGCCCGAGCTGCTGACCTTCATGATCCGCTACACCAGCGGCGTGATCTGCGTGCCCATGCCGGGGGAGATGCTCGACCGGCTCCAGCTGCCGCTGATGACCACGCAGAACGCCGAGCGGATGCGCACGGCCTACACGATCAGCGTCGACGCCCGCGACGGGGTCACCACGGGGATCTCGGCCGCCGACCGGGCGAGGACGATCCGCACCCTGGCGGACTCCGCGACCGAGCCGTACGAGATCGTCCGCCCCGGTCACGTGTTCCCGCTGCGGTACGCGCCGGGCGGAGTGCTGCGCCGGCGCGGTCACACCGAGGCCGCCGTGGACCTGGCCCGCCTGGCCGGGCTGACCCCGGCGGGCGTGCTGGCCGAGATCGTCAACGACGACGGCACCATGGCCAGGCTGCCGCGCCTGCGGGAGTTCGCCGACGAGCACGGCCTCGCGCTGATCTCGATCGAGCAGCTCATCGAGTACCGGCGGCAGCACGAGCGAGTGGTCAGCCGGGTCGTGGAGACCCAGGTGCCGAACCGGTACGGCGACTGGCGCGCGCTCGGCTACCTGAACTCGGTGGACGGCACCGAGCACATGGCGCTGGTGCTCGGCGACCTGACCGCGGACGGGCCTGACCCGCTCGTCCGGATGCACTCGGAGTGCCTGACCGGGGACGTGTTCGGCTCGCACCGCTGCGACTGCGGCACGCAGCTTGACGCCGCGATGGCGGCGATCGCCGCCGAGGGCCGCGGCGTCGTGCTCTACCTGCGCGGGCATGAGGGCCGGGGCATCGGCCTGATCTCCAAGCTGCGCGCCTACCAGCTGCAGGACGGCGGGGTGGACACCGTCGACGCGAACACCGAGCTCGGGCTGCCGGTCGACGCTCGCGAGTACTCGACCGGCGCGCAGATGCTGACCGACCTCGGGGTGCACTCGTTCCGGCTGCTCACCAACAATCCGGCCAAGGTGATCGGCCTGTCCGGGTTCGGCATCGAGGTGACCGGCCGCGTGGCGCTCGCGTCCGCGCCGACGGCGCACAACCTGCGTTACCTCACCGCCAAGCGCGACCGGCTCGGCCACCAGATCGAGAACCTGCCTGTCGCCATGCCGGCCGCGGACGCCCGGTGAGCGGGGCCGGCCGCCCGGACGGCCAGGTCATCGACGGGTCCGGGCTGAGCCTCGCGATCGCGGCGACCAGCTGGCACGCCGCCATCACCGATCAGCTCGTGACCCGCGCGGTCGCGGCCGCGCGCGCCTGCGGCGTTCCCGACCCGCTCGTCGTCAGGGTCCCCGGCGCGGTTGAGCTGCCGGTGGTGGCGGCCGAGCTGGCCCGGCGCCACGACGCCGTGGCCTGTCTCGGCGCGGTGATCCGCGGCGGCACCCCGCACTTCGACTACGTCTGCGACGCGGTGACCTACGGGCTGTCGCGGGTCGCGCTCGACGCGGGCACTCCGGTCGGGAACGGCGTACTCACCTGTGACACGGTCGAGCAGGCCGCTGATCGTAGCGGGGCCGAAGCCAGCAGCGAGGACAAGGGCTGGGACGCCGTGGTGGCCGCCCTGCAGACGGCCCTGGTGCTCAAGTCGCTGCGGGGCGGCTGCCGGGCCTAGCTAGCCCGGACGTAGCTAGCCCGGACGTAGCTAACACAGCGCCTTGGCGAACCAGTGGTGCGCATACGGCTCATCGCTGAAGGCCTCGACTTCGCGATAGCCGGACGAGCGGTACAGCGTGATCGCCTCCGTGAGCGTGCCGTTGGTCTCCAGCCGCGCCGCCGACGCGCCCGCCTCAAGGGCGCGGGCCTCGAGCTCGGCCAGCATCCGGCGCCCCACGCCGAGACCGCGGACGGCGGGGGATACCCACATGCGCTTGATCTCGGCGGGCGCGCCCGCCGCAAGCTTCAGGGCACCGCAGCCAACGGCCTGGTCGTGGAGCATGGCGACGAGCAGGAGGCCTGCGGGCGGCGTCAGTTCCTCGGCGCTGGCGGAGATGGTCCGCTCCGGATCGAAGCCGCCTTCGAAGCGCTCGGCGAGCTCATCGAAGTAGGCCTGGATGCAGTACCTGCCCGCCGGCTCGCGCGGGTCGCGGGCGGAGATCGTGATCATCGAGGCGACCATGAGGCGCTCGACCTCGGCCATGGCGGCGACCAGGCGCTCGCGCTGACCCCCGCTGAGCGGCCCGAGGACCGCGACCGCCGCGTCGTCGGCGAGCTGGTCGAGTACCTGCCGCTCGGCCCGGCCCGCCGGCGTGAGCCTCGCCGTCCTGACCCTGGCGTCGGACGGGCTCGGGCCGACGTCGACCAGTCCGTCGGCCGACAGCGACCGGAGCATCCGGCTGACGTAACCGGAGTCAAGGTCGAGGCGCGAGCGCAGGTCCTTGACGTCGGCGCCGCCCGGTCCGATCTCCCAGAGCAGCCGCGCCTGGCCGAGCGGGCGGCCGCGATCCAGGAAGGCGTCGGTCAGGGCGCCGACGCGCTGGGTCACCGTCCGGTTGAAGCGCCGGACCTGATCGACCATGGCCGAGTCCATTCTCTGACCTTAGTCAGAGAATGAGTGGATCACCAGGCCCCAGGGAATCAACGCCGCCTGGGGAGGACCGAGCCGTCAGGGGTGGGCTATGGCTGTACTGACACCGGAGCAGCGCCAGGAGATCGCGCTGGCCGCCGGGAACTTGGCTGACCGGTGCGGGTCTGCCGACCGGGGATACCAGCAGCTGATGGAGAGCAAGGACGCCGTCGATGTCGGTGACGCGAAGGTGTGGATGATCTACGTCAATGAGGTGCGCGAGGCGGTGGCCCGGTTTGACCGGGCGATGGCGCCGGTGAGCTAGGGCACCGCCTGGCGAGCCCAGGCGATGACCGGGCCGCGGGCGCGGACGAACACGGGCGAGCCGGCGGGCAGCTGCGGTCCGCCCGAGGTGCGCACGATGACGTCCTGGCCGCCGGGCTCGGCATCCGGCCGCACGCGGACCACCGCGTCGTGCCCGTAGTACTGGCAGGCGATCACGTGGCCGGACAGGCAGTCGGCCAGCGCTCCGCTAGCCGCGGCGGCGGTGCCCGGCTGCTGCTCGAGGATCTCCAGCTGCTCGGGCCGCACCAGTACCGTGACCGGGCCCGCGACCGCGCTCACCGCCTCAGGCGATTCAAGCTTGAGGCGGCCGAGGATCGTATCGACCGACTTGGCGTCGGCGACGTGGCCTTCCAGCAGGTTCGCGTCACCGATGAATCGCGCCAGCGCCGGATCGGCCGGCCGCATGTACAGCTCCTGCGGCGCCGCGTACTGCAGGATCCGGCCGTCGCGCAGCACCGCCACGCGGTCGGCCATGGACAGCGCCTCGTCCTGATCGTGGGTCACCAGCATGGCGGTCGTCCCGGCCGCGCGGCAGATGCGCTGCACGTCCGCGCGCACGCTCGCGCGCAGGTTTGCGTCCAGCGCGGCGAACGGCTCGTCGAGCAGTACGACCTCGGGCCGGATCGCCAGCGCCCGCGCCAGCGCGACCCGCTGCTGCTGCCCGCCGGACAGCTGGTGCGGGTACCGGCCGCCGAGACCGGCCAGCCCGACCGCCTCGAGCAGTTCCTCGGTCCGGCCGCCGCGCCGCTGGCGCGGCGGCAGCCCGAACCCGACGTTGGCGGCGACGGTCAGGTGCGGGAAGAGCGCGCCCTCCTGCGGCACGTACCCGATCTTGCGGCGCTCGGGCGGAACGTGGGCGGAGCCGGGCCCGTCGACGATCCGTTCGCCGATCGTGATCGTGCCGGCGTCAGCGTGCTCGAAGCCGGCGAGCAGCCGGAGCAGCGTCGTCTTGCCGCTCCCGGACGGCCCGAGTATGGCCGTGAGGGATCCGGCGGGCACGTCGAGATCGACCCCGGTCAGGACCGGATGGGTACCGAATGCCTTGTGCAGGCCGGTAACCGCCAGCTGCCTCATGCTCTTATCCTTGCGCCTGACTTGCCCGGTTGAAGAACCGGCCCAGCACAATGCTCGGCAGTGCCGCGATGGCGATCATGACAACGGCGAACGGAGCCGCCTGCGAGTAGGAGCCGGCCGTCTGGTACTGCCAGAACTGGGTCGCCAGCGTCTGCACGCCGGTCGGCACCAGCACCAGCGTCGCGGTCAGCTCGGTCACGACGGACAGGAAGACCAGGCAGAACGCCGCTATCAGCCCCGGCGCGGCCAGGCGCATGGTCACCCGGCTGAACGCGGCCAGCCGCCGCTGCCCGAGCGAGCGCGCCACCTCGTCCAGGCTCGCCGGCGCCCGCGCGATGGCAGCCTTGACGCCGACGAGCGCGAGCGGGAAGAACATGATCACATAGCAGATGATCAGCAGGGGCGCGGTCTGGTAGCCCGCGCTGTTCAGGTACTGCTCGCTGAAGTAGGTCAGGGCCAGCGCGATCACCACGCCGGGCATGGCGAGCACTAGGTAGGTGCTGCGCTCAAGGAAACGCCTGGCCGCCCCGGTGTGCCGGATCGCGAGCACGGCGACCGGCAGCGCCAGCAGCGTGTCGATCACGCCGGCCGCTATGCCGTAGCCAGCCGTGTGCCAGGCCGCAGCGAGCATCGAGACGCTGACGCTGCTGGTCACCGACGGCGTCCCGCCCTGGACTATGAGGTAGATGCTCTCGCCGAGCGGGACGCCCAGCGCGAGCACGACCAGCAGGGCGACGCCGAGCAGGGCCGGGATGGTCGCAGCGCCGAGGCGAAGCGGCGGCATGAGCCGCGGCACCATCGGACCGGACCGCGCCGCCCGCCCGCGCCCGCCCGCCCTGGCCTCGCCGCCGAGCACCACCAGGCTGATCGCCACCAGGACCAGCGACAGCGCGCAGGCGGTCGGCACCTCGGTCGGCAGCTGCAGGTCCTGGTAGATCTCGGTGGTGAACGTCTGGAAGCCGAGGATGTTGAACGCGCCGTACTCAGCCAGGATCACCAGGGCCGCCAACAGGCAGCCGCCGAGGATCGCGCCCCTGGCCTGGCCGAGCGTGATGCGCGCGAACGTCCGCAGCCGGCCCGCGCCGAGGCTGCGCGCCACCTCCTCCTGGCCCGGATCGGCGGAGCGCAGGCTCGCGGCCACCGGCAGGTAGACGAGCGGGTAGACGGCCAGCGTCATGACCAGCACGGCGCCGCGGAAGCCCTGCACCC
>DAIOWC010000043.1:0-32326 GCA_036758685.1 Streptosporangiaceae bacterium
TTCGAGTGACCGCACCGGCGGGATTCCGTAGCCGTCTGACCTCAGTCCGTCACGAGCACTCCCCGGGCAGTGGCACTCTGTAGTGGATATGACTGCTCAAACCCCGGTTCTGGCGGGCAAGCTGGCCGGCACGCACCTCGCTCTTGGCGGGGGCGGCATCGGCAGCTTGATCATCCACCTGATCATCTGGCATGCGCTCTGGCGACTAATCCTGCATGTCTGGCGGATCCACACCTACGGGCCGATCCTGGTCATCGCGATCCTGGTGGTCCTGGTCGGCGCCTCGATCTGGCGGCGGCAGCGCGGGCCCTTCCTGCGCCGGCGCCGCGGCGGCTCCGGCGGCTACGGCAGCGGGACCGGCCCGCGCGACTGGTGATCTGACTCCCCCGCCGAGCCCTCCGGCCCTCCCAAGACGTTCCCGGGTTTCTCCATGCCGGCTCTCAGCCCTCTCTGCAGCCGCCGGGCTTAACTAGGCGAACGCGCCCACGGCAGGTTCCCCGCCTAGCCGCTACCGAGCCAGGCCTGCGCCGGCGTTCGCACCGAGGGTCTGGGACCTGGCCGCCGCCAGCCCAGCCGACTCCCCCTCGCGCCGGCGCAGGCCTCCCCCGGCCGGGCTAGGCCGGCGGCCACTGCCTGGCGACGAGCGTGAGCAGGTCGTACTTGGCGACCGACGCCCCGTCCTGGTTAGTCACGTCGGTGTCCCAGCGGACCTCGCCGTGCGCCGCGTCATCACGCGGAATGATCTGCTTGGCGGTCAGCGTGACCGTCAGCTCGTCGCCCGGATAGACCGGCGTGAGGAACCGCAGGTTCTCCAGGCCGTAGTTCGCCAGCACCGGACCGGGGTCGGGCTGCACGAACAGGCCCGCCGCGAACGACAGCACCAGGTATCCGTGCGCGACGCGCCCGTCGAAGAACGGGTTCGCCTTCGCCGCCTCCTCGTCCATGTGCGCGTAGAACGTGTCGCCGGTGAACTCCGCGAAGTGCTCGATGTCCGCCAGCGTCACCCGGCGAGGACCCGCGACCACCGTGTCGCCGACGCGCAGGTCGGCCAGCGACTTGCGGAACGGGTGCCCGCCCTCGGCGTCGCGCGCCGCGCCGGGCACCCAGGTGCCAGTCACCGCCGCCAGCACGCGCGGGCTGGCCTGCACGGCCGTGCGCTGCATGTAGTGCAGCACCCCGCGGAGGCCGCCCATCTCCTCACCGCCGCCGGCCCGGCCGGGCCCGCCGTGCACCAGCATCGGCAGCGGCGACCCGTGCCCGGTCGACTCGGCCGCGTCGTCAGTGTCCAGCACGAGCAGCCGGCCGTGCCAGTGCGCGCAGCCGAGCACGACGTCGCGCGCGAACTCCGCGTCGCCGGTCACGACCGACCCGGCCAGGCTGCCGAGGCCCCGGCCCGCGAGCTCGATGACCGACCTGGTGCCCACGTAGCCGATGACGGTCGCCACCGGCCCGAACGCCTCGATCTCATGCGGCTCGGCCCGGTTCGCGTCATCGGCCCGCAGCAGCAGCGGCGAGATGAACGCTCCGCGCCCGGCGTCCGCGCCGACCACGTCCACCCGCTCCGGGTCGCCGTAGACCAGCCGGGCGCCGGCCAGCAGCGCCTTGACGCTGCGCCTGACCTCCTCCCGCTGCTCCTGGCTGGCGAGCGCGCCCATCGTCACGCCCTCGGCCGCCGGGCTTCCGACCACGACCCTCGCCAGCGCCGCGGATACGGCCTCGATCACCGCATCGACAAATTCGGCGGGAACGAGGCTGCGCCGGATCGCGGTGCACTTCTGGCCGGCCTTGACCGTCATCTCGGTGACGAGCTGCCTGATGTACAGGTCGAACTCCGGCGAACCCGGCCCGGCGTCCGGGCCGAGGATCGAGCAGTTCAGCGAGTCGGCCTCGGCGTTGAAGCGGACTGAGTGACCGACCACGGCCGGGTGCGCGCGCAGCTGCCTGGCGGTCGCGGCCGAGCCGGTGAACGACACCAGGTCCTGCTCCATCAGGTGGTCGAGCAGGTCGCCGGCGCCGCCGCAGACCAGCTGCAGCGAGCCCGCCGGGAGCAGGCCGGACTCGACCATCAGCTCGGCCAGCCTGGCGGTCAGGTACGCGGTCTGGCTCGCGGGCTTGATCAGGCTGGGCACGCCCGCCAGGAACGCGGGCGCGAACTTCTCCAGCGGACCCCAGACCGGGAAGTTGAACGCGTTGATCTGGACGGCGACGCCGTGCATCGAGGTCAGGATGTGCTGGCCGAGGAACCGGCCGCCGCGGCCGAGCGCGTCGGGCGTTCCCTCGACGTAGACGGTGTCGTTCGGCAGCTCGCGCTTGGCCCGGCTGGCATAGCTGAGGAGCACGCCGATGCCGCCGTCGACGTCGAACCTGGCGTCGCCCAGGGTGGCGCCGGTCCGAGCCGACAGCTCGTACAGCTCGTCGCGGTGCTCGCGCAGTATCGAGCCGAGCGCCTTCAGCAGCGCGGCTCGCTGGTGGAACGTCAGTTCCCGCAGCGCCGGCCCGCCCGTCGCCCGGCCGTAGGCCAGCGCGGCCGCCATGTCGATGCCGTCGGAGGAGACCCGCGCGACCTCGTCGCCGGTGACCGCGTCAAAGACCGGCCGCCCTTGTCCGGTCGGCGTCACCCAGGTCCCGCTCACATAGCTGCGCAGCAGCGTCATCGCGTGCTCCCATGCTTTACTGACCGTACGTTCGGTACGTTATCGTGTCGCCATGTCGAGTGACCAGGCCGGTGCCCGCGGTGCTGCAAGCAGCCGTGCCCGGCGCGGACGGCCCGGATACGACCTGGAGTCCCTGCTGGCCGTGGCCGTGACGGTGTTCAACGAACGCGGCTACGACGGGACCAGCATGGAGGACCTGTCCAAGCGGCTCGGCATCTCCAAGTCGTCGATCTATCACCACGTGGACAGCAAGGAAGACCTGCTCGCGCTCGCTCTGGACCGGGCCCTGGACGGCCTGTTCTCGGTCGCCGACGAGGTCAGCGCGAGTTCGGAGCTGGCCATCATCCGGCTCGAGCGGCTGGTGCGCGGGAGCGTCGGCGTGCTGGCCGACCGGCTGCCCTACGTCACGCTGCTGCTGCGCGCCCGCGGCAACACCGCGACCGAGCGGAAGGCACTGGCCCGCCGCCGGCAGTTCGACCAGATCGTGGCCGACCTGGTCAAGGAGGCCGAACGCGACGGCGACATCCGGCCCGATGTTGACCCCGCGATCACGGCGCGGCTGCTGTTCGGCATGGTCAACTCGCTCGTGGAGTGGTACCGGCCCGGCCGTTCGGCCGCGGGACCGGAAGCGCTGGCCGATGCCGTGTGCGCAATTGCCTTCGACGGGCTGCGTCTCCGCCACTGACATCCGCTGATAAAGACCGACACTATGGCTGATTACCGTTATCGCGGTACAGTCCCGAGCGAGACAACACCTTTGCTCGTCGCCGGGGGCCTTCCGTGTCGCACATTCGAAGATTTGCGCTTGCTCTCATCGCTGCGGTTGGTCTGATCGCCGCCGCGGTACCCGCGGCCAGTGCCGCGACTGACACCGTGACCATCAACAGCGTGCTGAGTCCATCACCCGGCCAGATCGCGGTATCCGTGACATCGACCACCGCACTGACCGAGCTCAATGTGGCGCTGACATCGGCAGCGCATCCGGACGAGCTGAGTTTCACGCTCGCCGACTTCACGCTCGAGTCCGGCGGCACGGATACCGACGGCACCTACGAGCTCACGTCGCCCATAACGGACGCGCAGCTGCCGTTCGACACCTACACGATCGACGTGACGGCGGGCGACTCGGGCGGCGGCTCAGCAACCGACAACGCGGCGATCCTGACGTGGCTGATCCAGCCGACGATCACCATCAACGCAAGCCAGACAACGTTTGACTTCGCCAATCCGTCGATCACGTTCTCCGGCAATCTGAGCCTCGTCAACCCTGACGGGAGCGCCGTGACAGCGGCCGACCTAGTAGGTCAGCAGCTTTCGCTGAACGGCGGCGAGACTAGCTATCCGGTCACCACGGGAACCGGCGGTGCGTACTCCATCACACTGAACCAGCCGCTCGGGTACGCCGATTACTCGGCGATCCTCTTGGCGACATCGACGACTGCCTACGGGTCGTCGCCGTTCGTGTACATCACGCCCATTCAGGACCCGGCCGAGGTTACAGCCGACGTTAGTGCGACGCAGCTCAAGGACGGTCAGACACTCACCGTCACCGGCACCGCGGATTACAACCCCGGCTCGGGTTACGTGCCGCTGCCGAACAGCCCGGTGCAGCTGTATGGCGGGCCGTACTACGACCAGACTGGGCCTACGGCGACGGCAACCACCAACGCCGAAGGGCAGTATCGCTTCTCGTTCGCTGATCACGGCCCCGGAACCTGGTATGTCTACGCCGGCGGTGTACCCGGCAACTCGTTCTTCGACCAAGTGCTCACGCAGGCGCTCACCATCACCAAGAACGTCAACGTCGCAATGCCGGTCAAGATCGCCGGGCTGCAGGCCAGTCTCAGCCCCTTCGCGATCCTCACGCTCAAGGGCTGCCTGGCAACTGGCAGCTATGGCTCCGCGCCAGACTTGCGGCTCGCCGCCCAGTACGCCACCAAGCCGGGCGGGCCCTGGCACACGCTGCGCTTCGTGCACGGCACCACCAACTCCGGAACCGGATGCAACGCTGGCGGGAACTTCTACGGTGCACCGTTCGACTATCAGGTCCCGGTGGTGCTCGCGTCCGCCTACTACCGGCTGGCCTACCCCGGCAGCAATGACTGGCTGTCCGCGTCGAGCAAGGTCGTGCACGAGTCCAAGATCCTTACCAGGATCACCAACTTCGCGATCTCGCCCCGTTCGGTGGGCAAGAACGGTTACGTGACCGTTTCCGGGCGGCTCTGGAAGTACTCCAAGGGCTGGCACGCGCTGGCTAAGCAGCACGTCTGGATCCTGTTCCACTACAAGGGCGTCTGGTACTACTACCTGCACAAGCCGCTGACGAATTCCTCCGGCCGGTTCAGCGGGCGATTCCAGGTCGGGGTGACGGCACCGTGGATCGCCGAGTACATGGGCGGCAAGCCGTACTTCGCCAGCGCCACCGGCGAGCTGCGCGTCAAGATGGCCGGCGCCGTCTCGGCCCGGGCGCTCCGGGGCCTCACCGGACGGCCGGAGCGATTCGGCGGGACGGTGCTGGCCGGCAGCGGATTGCGCCTGATGGCTTAGCCGATCGCGCGCAGGCGAGCGATCTCCTCGGGGGTCAGCTCGGCCGCGACCGACAGCGCGGCGACGTTCGAGGCGACCTGCTCCGGCGTGGTCGCCCCGAACAGCACCGTCGTGACCGCGGGGTTGACCAGCGCGAACGCGATGGCGAGCTGCGCCGGATCGCGCCCGAGCTCGGCCGCCAGCACCGCCAGCTGGCGGCCGGCCGCGACGCCCGCAACGTACCGCGGCTGATCGAGCTGCCCGGCGGCGCGGCCGGCCCCGGAGTCGCGGTCGTACTTGCCGGTGAGGACGCCGCCAGCGAGCGCGTAGGACGCCACGATCGCGATACCGCGCCCGGCCGCCACTTGCTCCATCGCCGGGTCCTCGACCACGTCGCGCCGCACCAGGCTGTACGGCGGCTGGGTCGCGACCGGGCCCGGCACGCCGTTGCTTTCGGCGATCTGGCAGGCCTCGTCCATCAGCCGCGGGGACCAGTTCAGCGTGCCCCAGCACCGCGCGAGACCGGCTGCGATCAGCCCGGTGATCATCCCGATCGCCTCCGCCAGCGGCACCCCGGCGGGCGGCGGCTCGGAGTAGATAAGGTCGACGTGATCCAGGCCCATCCGGCCGAGCGACCCGGTCAGCTCCTGCGCCGGGGACTGGCCCGGCCAGAACTCCCACCACAGCTTGTTGGAAACGACCGTCTCCTCGCGCCGCCAGCCGGCCGCGCGGAACAGCTCGCCGAACACGATCTCCGAGTACCCGGTCGGGATCGGGGCCTGACCAGTCTCGTCGTTGTAGCGGGCGTCATCCAGGAAGGTCACGCCGGCCTGGCGGGCCGCATGCATGACGGCTACGCCTCGTTCCCGGCTAATGCGCTCGAAGGTACGCCAGGAGCCGAGCGCGAGGCGGCTGACCTGAATGCCGCTCACGCCGAGCGGCACGGCCGGGATCGGCCTGGGGCTGGTGGTCATCGTGAGGTGCTCCGATCCCGCGGGATTATCGTGGCCATCGTGATACTCGACCGGCTGGCTGTTCCTATCGTGCTCGCGCCGCTGGCGGGCGGCCCGTCGACCCCGCCGCTGGCGGCGGCCGTGAGCAATGCCGGGGGCCTGGGCTTTCTCGGCGCCGGCTACCTCGCCGCGACCGCGCTCCAGGAGCAGATCGCGCAGGTCAGAACGCTGACCAGCGGTCCGTTCGGAGTCAACGTGTTCGTACCCGGCACCCCGGCCGAGCCGGAGGCGGTGGCCGCATACGCCGCCAGGCTGGCCGCCGAGGCGCAGCGGGCGGGCGCCGACCTCGGCCAGGCGCGCTTTGACGACGACGACTGGGACAACAAGCTCGCGCTGCTGGCCGCCGACCCGGTGCCCGTGGTCTCGTTCACCTTCGGCTGCCCGCAGCCCGGCGTCATCGGCGACCTGCAGGCAGCCGGCAGCGAGGTCTGGGTCACGGTCGCCAGCCCCGCGGACGCCCGGCAGGCCGAGGCCGCCGGCGCGGACGCGCTCGTGCTGCAGGGGGCCGAGGCGGGCGGGCACCGGTCGAGCTTCACCGACGACCCGGGGGCCGACGAGGGCTTCGGGCTGCTGGCGCTCGTGCAACTGGTGCGCGCGCAGTCGGCCCTGCCGCTCGTCGCGGCCGGCGGGATCAGCACCGGTGGGGCGATCGCGGCGGTGCTCGCGGCGGGAGCGAGCGCGGCCCAGCTGGGAACGGCGTTCCTGCGGGCCGCGGAGGCCGCTACCCCGCAGGTGCACCGCGACGCGGTCGCCGGGTCCGGGGAGACGGCGGTGACCAGGGCGTTCACCGGCCGGCTGGCGCGCGGCATCCGCAACCGGTTCCTGCACGAGCACAGCGCCGCCGCGCCCTCGGCGTACCCAGAGGTTCACCACCTGACCTCGCCGATGCGGCGGGCCGCGCGCGCCGCCGGCGATCCTGACCTAGTGAACCTCTGGGCCGGACAGACGCACGAGCTCAGCCGCGACTTGCCCGCCGCCGAGCTGGTCGCGGTGCTGGCCGAAGAGGCGCAGGCGGCCGCCAGGGCGGCCGCCGGCCGGCTGGCGCGCAATTGATCGGGCGCCTAGTCCGTCGTGAGCACCGAGCCGGTCCGCAGGCCGGCTCCGATCGCGGCGAAGCCGCCGAAGTGCCCGCGGGTGGACACGCCCGAGTACCCGGCCACCTTGAGATCGGCGACGATGGTACTGAGCCGGCCGGCGGAGACGGGCGCGAGGATGCCGACGTCCGCGTTGCTGGTCACCAGCGCTCCGGCGGCCGTGCACTTCCTGCCCGTGCAGGCGATGCCGGTCAGATCCGAGGTCGTGCGGCTACCCGCTCCGGGGACGCCGTCCCGCAGCGTGACCACGAAGCCAGGCCCGCTGCTGAATCCGCCGGCCGCGTAGCAGGTCGTGGTGCTGACGCACGACACCGACGCGAACAGGTCGCTGGTGAACGTGCGGACCCGGACCGGCCGCCCGTTGCTGATGGTCATGACCAGCCCGCGCTCGACCTCGCTGCCGTAGAGGGCCAGGCCGACCGCTACGCACGAGCCGCGATAGCAGGAGACCTGCTCGATCATTGCCTGCGAGGCGGCGCGCGGCCGGGGCCCGGAGTGCAGCGTGAGCCTGCGGCCGTTCCAGGAGCCGGCTTCCATCCGGAAGGGCTTGCCAGCGTTGAACTGCTCGCCCGCGAGCTCGCAGGCCCGCAGGCTGACGCACGAGATCGCGCTGAGGATCACGTGCTTCGCCACCGGCACGGAGGCCGTCCTGGTCACCCGGCCGGTGTTGCTGATCTGCGCCAGCACCAGGCTGGAGCCTCTCGTGGGCTGCCCGAGCGCCCAGCAGCCCGCCGCCGAGGGGCAGCTGACCGCGATGAACTGGCGGGTGCCGCGAGGCAGCGAGACCCTGGCGCGGGTGCCGTCGTGCACGGCGACGATCTCGCCGCCTCCTGCGTACGTCGCGCCGACGGTGACGCATTCCGACGCGCTGAGGCACGAGACGGCGGTGAGCTCGCCGGGAAGCTTCAGGTCGGTGAGGCCGGCCGCCCGCGCGGTCCCGGCCGCGGATACTGCGAGTAGGCAGACCCCGGCCGCAACGATCGTGGATCGGCCTAATCCGCTGAGTTGCATATCAATGATGCTAAGTCGCCTGGCATGATTCGGGCCTGGAGACTCTCAAGAGGGGACGTGCAGTGCCGGATCACAGCAGCGAAGGAGCCGGGCCTGCCGGTGACCTGTTCTCGGTGGCGGGCAAGGTGGCGGTCGTGACCGGCGGGTCGCGCGGCATCGGCGCCATGATCGCGGAAGGCCTGGTCAGGGCGGGCTGCCGGGTCTACATCACCGCGCGCAAGGCCGAGGCATGCGACGCGAAGGCGGCCGAGCTGTCGGCGTACGGCGAGTGCGTCTCGATACCGCTGGACCTGGCCGACCCGGCGGCGGCCGAGCAGCTGGTGCGGCAGCTCGCCGAGCGCGAGGAGCGGCTCGACATCCTGGTCAACAACGCGGGCGCGACCTGGGGCGCGCCGCTGGAGGAGTACCCGCTCGACGCGTTCGACAAGCTGTGGAACATCAACGTCAGGGCGCTGTTCCAGCTAACCGTGCTGTGCCTGCCGCTCCTGCGGGCGGCGGCGAGCGCGGAGAACCCGGCCAGGGTCGTCAACATCGGGTCGATCGACGGCCTCGGGGTGCCAGCCATGGAGAGCTACGCCTACAGCACCACCAAGGCGGGCGTGCACATGCTGACCAGGCACCTGGCCAGCAGGCTGGCGGCTGAGTCGATCACGGTGAACGCGGTCGCGCCGGGGCCGTTCGACAGCAAGATGATGGCGTTCGCGCTCGATGACCCGGCCAGCAGGGCGGCGATCGCGGGGAGCGTCCCGCTCAGCCGGGTCGGCCGGCCCGACGACATGGCGGGCGTGGTGATCTACCTGGCGTCTCGCGCCGGCAGCTACCTGACCGGCGCCGTCATCCCGGTGGACGGCGGGCTCGCGGCCCTGCGTCGTTAGCCGGCGAGGCCGCTGATCATCAGTCCGATGGTGAAGTCGAAGCGGTCGTGGCCGGCCCCGGACGTGAGCTCGGCGGCGTACCGCTTTGTCTCCGGGAAGCTGTCCGGCAGCGCCGCCAGCCGCTCCAGCATCTCGTCGCGGCTGACGACCCAGGCGTCTGCGCCGCGGCGCTGACTGCTCATCAGGGAGCGTTCGAGGCAGTAGGCGTTGATATACAGCGCCAGGGCGTCGGCGGTCCAGGCCGCGGTCTGCGGGTCGATGCCGCCGACCAGGAGGATGGCGAGCAGCCCCTCGTTGACCCGGAGCGTCTCCAGGTTGGTGGGGACGATGGCCAGCGCCGCGCGGGAGATGCCGGGGTAGCGCAGGTACTGGTCTCGCAGCTGGGTGCAGACGCCGAGGACCTGCTGCCGCCAGGCGCGCCGATCCGGATCGGGCAGCTCGATCGCGGCGCACAGGCGGCCGATGAGCAGGTCGTCAAGGTCTTCCTTGTTGACCACATGCGCATAGAGAGACGACGGCCCGGTCTCGAGCGCGGCGGCCAGCCGCCGCATCGTCAGGGCCTCGTATCCCTCGGCCGCGACGATGCCGAGCGCGGTATCGATGATGGTCTCGACCGTGATCGGCGGCTTGCTGCCCCCGGACGGGCCGCGGCGTCCTCCCGGCCCGCGTTCGGCGGCGCTGAGCTGCTGATGTCTGGCCGCGCGCCGTTGCTGGGGAGTGGGCACAGCCGCCACCTTATCGCACCCGTGAACGGTGATCTACATCATAAGTACGGCGTTCCTCTTGATACGAACGCTGTTCTGCAGTAGACAGGGTCTGTGTCCATCGACCAGCGCCTGCCCGAGGCGCCATCCGCCGGCGTGCTGCCCCTCACCGCCTGGCTCGTCCTGGCCGTCGTCTTCCTTGCCGACGTCATGGATCTGATCGACTCCAGCGTCGCCAACCTCGCCGGCCCGTCCATCCGTGCGGACCTGGGCGGCGGCCCCATGACGATTCAGTGGGTGCTGACCGCCTACACGGCGGCCTTCGCCCTGGGACTGGTCACCTCGGGCCGCCTCGGCGACCTGTTCGGGCGCCGGCGCCTCTTCCTGCTCGGCCTGACCGGCTTTACCCTCGCCTCGCTGGCCTGCGGCTTCGCCCCCACGGCCATCTTCCTGATCGTCGCCCGCGTGCTTCAGGGCCTGTTCGGCTCGGTCATGATCCCGCAGGGCATGGCCCTGCTGACAGTCGTGTTCCCGGCCCAGCACCTGCGCAAGGCAGTGACCCCGATCGGGCCGCTGATGGGCCTCGCCACCGTGGCCGGGCCGATCCTGGCCGGCTGGCTCATCCACCTCGACCTGCTCGGCAGCCAGTGGCGCTCGATCTTCCTGATCAACGTCCCGCTCGGCATCGCGGCCGCCGTGCTCGGCTGGCGCGTCCTGCCCCGGCGCGGCGGCGAGGACCCGGCCGCCCGTCTCGACCTCACCGGCGTCGGGCTGCTCACCGCCGCCTCGGCCCTGCTCATCATCCCGCTCGTCCAGGGGCGCGTCCTGCACTGGCCCGTCTGGACCTACGCCTCGATGACCGCCTCCGTCATCATGCTGGCGCTGTTCGTCGTCTCCGAACGGCGCAGCGCGCACCCGGTCATCGCGCCCTCCCTGTTCCGCAAGCGCAGCTTCGTGGTCGGCCTGATGATCACCGCCGGGTTCAACGCCGCGCTCAGCGCGTTCGTCCTGGTCATCAACCTGCTGCTGCAAGAGGGCCTCCGCTGGACGCCGCTGCGAACCGCCCTGACGCTGATCCCCTGGGCCCTGGGCACGGCCATCGCGGTCCTGCTGGCCGGCGCGTTCCTGGCCCGGAAGCTCGGCCGCGCCACGCTGAACCTGGGCCTTTCCGTTGCCATCGTCGGCCTCCTGACCTTGTGGTGGTCACTCGGCCACTGGCACACGGACATCACCGCCTGGAAGCTGGCGCCGGCTTTGCTCCTGACCGGCTTCGGCGCCGGCCTGGTGTTCATCCCGATGTTCGACTTCATCCTCGGCGACGCCACGCCCGGAGAGGTGGGCACCGGCGCGGGCATGCTCAACGCCGTTCAGCAGTTCGCCGGCGCCGTCGGAGTAGCCGGCCTTGGCACTGTCTTCTTCGCCCGCGCCGGGCACGGCTCCGCTCACAGTTACTTCGCGGCCGCGGAGCTGGTCTTTGCGATCGCCGCAGGCGTGTATTTCCTCACCCTGCTGCTGGTCGGTCTGCTGCCGAAGCACGCCAGGGAAGCCCGCGGCTGAGGTCGGGGCTGAGGCGCGAAGCCGAAGTCGGGGTAGCCGCGGTCCTATTCCGGCACCGTCAGCCGGCCGCAAGCACCGTGCCGATCCGGCGCAGTTGCTCGGTCGCCCCGCCGAGCGCGAACTCGTTGTACTTGGCGGCGACGAAGTAGCGGTGCACGTCGCCGTCCATGTCCACGCCCACCCCGCCGTGGACGTGCACGGCCGTATGCGCGAGCCGGTGCCCGGCATCGGCCGCCCAGAACTTGGCGGTCGCGAGCTCGGCCTCGCCCGGCAGCCCCTCGGCGAGCCGCCAGGCCGCCTGCCACAGGGTGAGCCGCAGCCCTTCCACGTCGATGTACCCGTCGGCCAGCCGCTGCGCTACCGCCTGGAAGGCTCCGATCGGCTTGCCGAACTGCTGCCTGCGCTGGGCGTAGGCAGCGGTCAGCTCCAGCGCCCGCTCGGCCACGCCGAGCTGCAGCGCGCACAGCCCGACCGTGGCCCGGGCGGCCAGCCAGCCCGCGACCTCGGCGCCACGCGCAGGCTCGCCGAGCAGGCGGTCGGCGGCTACGAGCGCGCCCGCCAGTCGTACGGTCGCGGTGGCGTCGCCGCCGGTGACCTGCTGGGCGCTAACGGTGACGCCAGGGTCACCGGGCGTCACGATAAAGACGGCCGGTCCCGCCTCCGTCATCGCCGGGATCAGCAGCAGGTCGGCCACGGTCCCGGCCAGGACGGCCGTCTTCGACCCGGTCAGCCGCCACCCGCCGCCAGCAGGCTCCGCCGTCGCGGCCGGGCGGGCCGGATCGTCGCCGTCCTCTTCGGACAGCGCGGCGGCGATGATGACCTCGCCGCGGCCGGCCGGCTCCGCCCATTGCCGCTGCTGGTCGGCGCGGCCGAACTCGGCGAGCGCCGAGGCCCCGAGAACCACCGAGGCCAGATACGGGACGGGCGCCACCGCCCGGCCGATCTCGGCCAGCACACTGCACTGCTCGAGCAGCCCGAGGCCGGCACCGCCAAGAGACTCGGGCAGCGCCGCGGAAAGCACGCCCGCGCCCGCCAGCGCCGCCCAGAGGTCAGCGTCGAACCTCGTGCCGGTCGCCTCGATCTCGCGCAGCCGCGCCGTGGTCACGCGGTCGGTGAGGATCTGCCGGGTGAGCGCGGCCAGCTCGTCCTGGGCCTGGGTGAGGGTGAAGTCCATCTGCGATTAGCTCCTGATCAGCGGCGGTTCAGCGGAAGTCCGAGCGCGGCGGCGGCGATGATGTCGCGCTGCACCTCGTTCGTGCCGCCGCCGAAGGTCAGGATCAGCGCCGAGCGATGCATGCGCTCGATCCGGCCGGCGAGCAGCGCGCCCTCGGCTCCGGTCCGGACTTCGGCGTTCGGCCCGAGTACCTCCATCATCAGCCGGCACGCCTCGATCGTCAGCTCGGTGCCGTAGACCTTGGTGACCGACGCCGCCGCGGGCCCGAGGGGCCCGGCCTGGGATGCGATGCGCCAGTTCATCAGCTTGAGGAACTCAGTCCGGGCGTGTACCCGGGCCAGGTTGAGCTGCACCCATTCCTGGTCGATCACGCGGCGGCCGTCGGGCAGCTTAGACGAGCGCGCCCACTCGGTCACGTCGGCGAGCGCCGAGATGACCGGCGCCGCCGACGTCAGCGCGACCCGCTCGTGATTGAGCTGGTTGGTGATCAGCGGCCAGCCCCGGTGCTCCTCGCCGACAAGGTTCGCGACCGGGACCCGGATGTCGGAGTAATAGGTCGCGCTGGTCGTGACCCCGGCCACGGTCCGGACCGGCGTCCAGGAGAAGCCATCGGCGTCGGTCGGCACCATGATGATCGACAGGCCCTTATGCCGCAGCGCGTCCGGGTCGGTGCGGCACGCCAGCCACACGTAGTCGGCGTACTGGATCAGGCTCGTCCACATCTTCTGGCCGTTGATCACGTACTCGTCGCCGTCGCGGACCGCGCGGGTACGCAGCGAGGCGAGGTCGGTCCCGGCCTCGGGCTCGGAGTACCCGATCGAGAAGTGCAGCTCCCCCGCCGCGATCTTCGGCAGGAAGCGCTCCTTCTGCTCCGGCGTCCCGAACCGCATGATCGTCGGGCCCACGGTATTGATCGTGAGGAACGGCACGGGCACGCCCGCGTTGGCCGCCTCGTCGGTGAAGATCAGCTGGTCGAGCATGGACCGGCTCTGCCCGCCGTACTCCGCCGGCCACCCGATCGCCAGCCAGCCGTCCCGGCCCAGCTGCCGTACTACGTCCTTGTAGGCCAGGCCGTCGCCGTACTCGCCGTCGGCATGCGCCAGCCCAGCGCGGCGTTCCGGGGTCATCAGGACGGCGAAGTACTCGCGCAGCTCCTGGCGCAGCCGCTCCTGCTCGGGCGTGTAGCTGATCTGCATCCGTACCCCTGCCACTGGAGTAGAACGTGTTCTAGTTAAGTGTAATCTAGAGGAGGCATCTGGAGGCGGCGTGGCCGAGGCATACATCGTGGACGCGGTTCGCACCCCGGTCGGCAAGCGCGGCGGCGGGCTCGCGACCGCGCACCCGGCCGACCTCGGCGCGCACGTCATCCGGGCACTGCTCGGGCGCACCGGTCTCGATCCGCTCGCCGTCGACGACGTGATCTTCGGGTGCGTGGACGCGATCGGCCCGCAGGCCGGCGACATCGCCAGGACGGCGTGGCTGGCGGCCGGGCTCCCCGAGGAAGTACCCGGCGTCACCGTGGACCGCCAGTGCGGATCCTCGCAGCAGGCCGTGCACTTCGCCGCTCAGGCGGTGCTGAGCGGGACCGCGCATGCCGTGGTCGCGGGCGGCGTGCAGAACATGAGCCAGATCCCGATCGCCGCCGCCATGCTCGCGGGCCAGCAGTACGGCGTCGCCGACCCGTTCAGCGGCTCGGAAGGCTGGCGGGCGCGCTATGGCGATCAGGAGGTGTCGCAGTTCCGCGGCGCCGACATGATCGCGGCGAAGTGGGGCATCAGCCGGCCCGAGATGGAGGCCTACGCGCTCGCCAGCCACGAGCGGGCGCTTTCGGCCATCGACGGCGGCCTGTTCGAGCCGGAGATCGCCCCGTATGGTCCCGTTCCCGCCGACGAGTGTCCACGCCGGGACACCTCGCTGGCGAAGATGGCCGGCCTGAAGCCGCTGCGCGAGGACGGCCTGATTACCGCGGCGCTGTCGAGCCAGATCGCCGACGCGGCCGCCGCCGTGCTCGTCGCGTCGGAGGCGGCGGTCGCCGAGCACGGGCTGACCCCGAGGGCGCGCATCCATCACGTCAGCGCGCGCGGCGCCGATCCGGTGATGATGCTCACCGCGCCGATCCCGGCGACCGCGCACGCGCTGAAGCTGACCGGCCTGAGACTCGACCAGATCGACCTGGTCGAGATCAACGAGGCGTTCGCGAGCGTCGTGCTCGCCTGGCAGCGCGAGACCGGAGCCGACCTGGACCGGGTCAACGTCTGCGGCGGCGCGATCGCGCTCGGCCACCCGCTGGGCGCCACCGGCGCGCGGCTGCTGACGACGCTGCTGCACTCGCTGGACCGCACCGGCGGGCGGTACGGCCTGCTGACGATGTGCGAGGGCGGCGGGCAGGCGAACGTGACGATCATCGAGCGCCTCTGACCCGCTAGCCCGCAGCTAGCGACGCCGGAAACGCCCTGGTACCGTCGGGAACATGGCTAGTTCCCGGCGCGCCGGGCCGCCGCGCATCCCCGGCTCACCGCGCGATGAGTTCGAGCGGCAGCGGGAAGGCCTGCTGCGCCGCACCCACTGGGAAGGTGAGCACGGCCGCGCCCCTGACCCCGACTGGGAGAGCCAGGGACGGGGCGCCGATCCGCTGCGGGAGGCGCTCGACCGCCTCGGCTCGATCATCCGCGCGCCCCGCCCCCGGCGAGCGAAGTAGCATCCCCGGCTGTCACTGGGCGTCAGTAGCCTGACGACCATGCCAGGCAGCGAGACGGGGGCGGACCCGGTCCGGGAACGCTACGTGGATCTTGTTGATGCGCTGCGCGGCATCGACGGCGTCAGCCCGCCAAGGGGCGGCAGCGGATTCGGCCGCAGCGCGCTGCGCTATGACCGCAGCATCTTCGCGATGCTCGTGCGCGGCCGCCTGGTGGTCAAGCTTCCCGCACCGCGCGTCACCGAGCTGGTAAGCAGCGGCGATGGCGCCCGCTTTGACGCGAACAAGGGCACGCCGATGAGGGAGTGGCTGAGCCTGGACCCGGAGTCAGACATGGACTGGCTTGACCTGGCGCTCGAAGCGCTCGACTTCGCCCAGCGCTGACGAGCCGCCCCTGGCAGGGCGGCTCGTCGCGTGAGTGGCCGGCTCGACCCTTAGCTCCGCAGTCGCGCCGCGGCGTCACGCAGTGCCTCGTCCAGCGGGGTGGGCTCGAGACCGAACGCCTCGGTCGTCGCGCTCCCGTCGATCACGAACGGTGAGGTGAACTGGTACCGCGTGGTGCGCAGCTCCTTGACCTGCGGCGAGAACAGCCCGGTCACCCACATCACCGGGTACGGGATCGGGCTCAGCCTGGCCCTGGCTGCGCCGTTGACCTCGGCGAACCGGGTCGCCAGCTGGCGGATGGTCAGCGCCGGGCTAGTGGGGACGAGCCACGCCTGCCCGTAGGCCCGCTCGTCGCCGGCGACGGTCACGAGGGTCCGCGCGCAGTCGTGGATCGAGCTCCAGCTGTGCGGTACGTCGAGCGGCGACGGCGCGTAGGCGCGCTTGCCTGCGAGCAGCTGCTTGCCGATCACCACGGAGAGGATCGAGTTGGCCTCGATGTAGTCGCTGGCGCGTACCTCGGTGGTCCGGATCCGGCCCGCCTGCTGGGCGGCAAGCTGGTCGTCCCACATCTTCGCCCGCAGCTGGAGCTTAGGGTGCGTGGCCGCCATCGGGGTCTTCTGCGTGATCGGCCCGGTAACCGGACCGTACCCGTACAGGTTGGACATCGAGACCAGAACCGCGCCGCTGCGCTCGGCCGCGGCCAGCAGCGCCGAGGCCAGCGGCGGCCAGTCGGTGAACCACTGGTGGTACTGCGGGCTCGCGCAGTTGTAAAGCGCCACGGCGCCGGAGGTGAGCGCCGTCAGCCGCTCGGCGTCGGTCGCGTCGGCAGCGATCCGTGAAATTCCCTGGTGCTCCGGGCCGCTCCCGTGACGGCTGACGATGCTCACGTGCTCGCCCCGCTCGGCCAGCAGCAGGGCGGCGGCCGAGCCAACAGCACCGGCTCCGACGATGACGTGCTCAGACATTTCAGTTCTCCTCGGGCTATCCGTTTCGAGAGCACTGCTCTCGCTTGTAAGCATGAGTCTTACATAGCTTCAGCCCACATGCAAGAGCAGTGCTCTCGCTTGTGTGCAATAATCTCTCGTATGCCAGCAGCGTCGATCCGCGCACGCGTCCGGGCCGAGATGACGGCCGAGATCAAGGCGGTCGCCCGGCGGCACCTGGAGACCGACGGGGCGAACCTGTCGCTGCGCGCAGTGGCCAGGGACATGGGGATGGTGTCGTCGGCCCTCTACCGGTACTTCGCCAGCCGCGACGAACTGCTGACCGCGCTGATCATCGACGCCTACAACGCGGTCGGCGAGGCGGTGGAGGCCGCCGACGCCGGGGTCACCGACCGGAGCCAGTTGCGTGCGCGCTGGATGGCCGCGGCCCGCGCGATCCGCGGCTGGGCGCTGGCGAAGCCCGCCGAGTACGCGCTCATCTTCGGCAGCCCGGTGCCGGGCTACGCTGCGCCGGACGACACGATCGTCGCCGCCGCGCGGGTGCCCGGGGTGCTGGTGCGCATCCTCGCCGACGGCTTCGCCGCGGGCGACCTGACGTATGAGGACGCGCCGGCGATGACCGAGAGCGTGCGCGCTGACCTGAGGCGGGCCCGCGACGACATCGCGCCGTCGCTGCCGGAGGAACTGCTGCGGGCCGGCATGACCGGGTGGATCCAGCTCTTCGGTACGGTCAGCTTCGAGCTGTTCGGTCAGTTCAACAACGTGATCACGGCCCGCGATGAGTTCTTCGATCAGCAGATGGAGCTCATGGCTGATCTGATGGGCCTGTGATGCGGCAAGCACGCGACCCGCGGGAGGCGACATGAGCAGACAACTGCGCGATCAGATCGGTCGGTTCGGGGTCTGGCGCGGCGCATGGCAGACAACCGCGGACATCGCCGTGCACCTGGAGCATTTCGGCTACGGCACGCTGTGGCTGGGAGGTTCGCCCGACGGCCAGCTCGACCTCGCCGACGAACTGCTGGGCGTCACCGGCAGGCTGACGGTCGGCACCAGCATCGTGAACATCTGGAAGGACGACGCCGCTACCGTCGCGCGATCCTTCGAGCGGCTCAGCCAGCGACACGACGGCCGCTTCGTGCTCGGCATCGGCGCGGGCCACCGCGAGGCGACGCAGGAGTACGTCAAGCCCTACGAGGCGCTCGCGGCCTACGTCGACCGGCTGCTCGAGCTCCAGGTGCCCGCCGACCGGCTCATGCTCGCCGCGCTCGGGCCGAAGGTGCTCGCCCTCGCGCGCGACCGCTCCGGCGGCGCGCTGCCGTATCTCATCACGCCGGAGCACACCCGGCAGGCGCGGGAGATCCTCGGGCCGGTGCCGGTACTCGCGCCGGAGCACAAGGTGGTCATCGACACCGACCGCGAGCGCGCCCTCCAGCTCGGCCGCCGGCGCGTCCGCAACCCGTACCTGGGCCTGGTCAACTACACCAGCAATCTGAGTCGGCTCGGCTTCGCCGATGACGACCTGGCCGGCGACGGCAGCGACCGGCTGATCGACGCGCTCGTCGCGCACGGCAGCGCGCAGCAGGTTGCCGGGCAGGTGTCCGCGCACTTCGCGGCCGGCGCCGATCACGTGGCCGTCCAGCTGCTGACCGAGACCGACACGGACCCGGTACCCGGCTACGGCGAGCTCGCTAATGCCCTGGGGCTAGTTGCATAGACTTGTGCCCATGGTGGCGGCCGAGGAGGCACCGCCGGGAGTCGATCCGCGCATCCCGACCCCGGCGCGCATGTACGACTACTTCCTGGGCGGCACGAACAACTTCGAGGTGGATCGTCAGCTCGCCGAGCGCATCAAGGCGATTGTTCCCGAGATCAATGACGGGGCCTGGGCGAACCGGGCGTTCCATCAGCGCGCGGCCGCGTGGCTCGCGGCCGAGCTCGGCCTGGATCAGTTCATCGACATCGGCGCGGGACTGCCAACCCAGGGCAACACGCACGAGCTCGTCCGCGCCAGCGTGCCCGGTGCGCGCGTCGTCTACGTCGACAACGACCCGATGGTGCTCGCGCACAGCCGCGCGCTGCTGGAGGGCGTCGACGGCGTCCGGGCGATCATGGCCGACATGCGCGCCCCCGACTCCGTGCTCAGCCATCCGGACCTGACCCGCCTGATCGATCTCAGCCGGCCGGTCGGACTGCTGATGACGGGCGTCCTGTACTTCGTCGCCGACGAGTCCGACCCGTGGGACCTGGTCCGGCGGTACGTGGAGGCGATCGCGCCGGACAGCTACGTCGCGCTCTCGCACCTGACCAGCGACGGCAAGCCGCCGCGCGCGGTCGAGACGGGCGAGGAGGTCTACGCGAGGGCGACGGAGAACCTGCACTTCCGCACGCGGGAGCAGTTCGAGCGGTTCTTCGACGGGCTCGAGCTCGTCGCACCGTACCCGGGTGCCGAGCCCGCCGTCACCTACGTCGGCATCTGGGGCGCGGAAGACCCCGCTGCCGCCGACACCGACGACTCGCGCTGGCTGTACTGCGGCGTCGCCCGCCGCCCCTAGCCGCGCTCGGGCCCTAGGTCCGATCTGGTACCGCCATCTCGCCGAGCTGAGACCAGTCGTCCTGCGGGATCTGCATGTTCACAATGCGCGGCGTCTGCGCCAGGTGCGCCGGCAGGTCCTGCTGCGCCTGCCGGAAGTGCGCTGACTGCACGTGAGCGGCGCCCGCGTCATCATCGCGGAACGCCTCGATCAGTACGTACTCGGTCGGATCATCCACGCTGCGGGACCACTGGAACCACATGCAGCCGGGCTCGCTCCTGGTCGCCTGGGTGAACGGCCCGGCTATCTCGGGCCAGCGGTCCGCGTCCTCTGGCAGCACCCGGAACTTGGCGGTGATGAAGATCATGAAGTCTCCCTGCTGCTCGCTCGGGCTCCCATCGTCCCGTCCGCCGGAAACATTTCCAACTGCCGGCCCCGGACTGGAGTCTCAACCGGTGTCCCTACTTTTTGTGAAGGAGCCCCACCAATGAAGTTCACCCGTAACGCCCGCAAGCTGATTGCCGCGGTCGCCCTCACCGGCGCGGCCATCGCCCTTCCCGCGGTTGCGCTCGCGGCGCCCGGAGCATCCGGCTCGGCCGGAGCCGCGGCTGCCGCGGCTCGCTGCCAGCGCGGATTCCTGACCTCGTGGGTTGGCATTCCGGGCGGCGACACCGCGGGCAGCACCTATTACCAGCTGGAGATCTCCAACGTGTCCGGGCAGACGTGCACGCTGCACGGCTTCCCCGGCGTGTCCGCGGTGAAGGCCGGCGGCGGTCAGCTGGGCAGCGCCGCGTCTCGCAACCATGACTCCGCCGAGCTGACCGTGACGCTGAAGCCCTACCAGACCGCGCACGTCCTGCTGCAGATCACCGACGTGGGCAACTTCCCGCCGGCGTCCTGCCACGCTGCGACCGCCGTCGCGCTGCGCGTGTACGCGCCGAACGACTACGGCTCGATGCTGATCCCGTTCTCGTTCCGCGCGTGCGCCAAGCGCGGGCCGATCTACCTGCACGTCAGCCCGACGATCGCTGGCACCGGCATCCCTGGTTACTCGATCTGATCGCAATGCGGTACGTGGCGGCCGGCAGTCAGCTCACTGACCGCCGGCGCCACTGAAGGGATCCAGCCATGAAGAACCTCACCCTCCGTCCGCGTCAGATTGCGCTTGCCGCCGCGCTGGCGGGCGCGGCCGCGCTGATCCCGGTCGCGACCATCGCCGCATCGGCCAGTCACGCCAGCGCCGTGCCGCCCAGGTGCACCCGCTCGCAGCTCACGGCCTGGATGGCCATGCCCTCGCTCGGTCTGGCCGCTCTGACCACCTACTACGATCTCGAGGTTTCCAATGTTTCCCGCCATGGCTGCGCCCTTGACGGCTTCCCCGATGTCACGGCTGTGAGCGACACCGGCCGCCAGCTCGGCAGCCCGGCCGGACGTGACGCCAACAATTACCGCGCCCGGCGCGTCGTGATCCCGGCCGGCGGAACCGCCCACTTCCTGCTGGGGATCACGGGTGACGCGTGGTCGACGTCGGCATGCCGTCCCACCACCGCTGATGGCCTGCGCGTGGTCGCGCCGGGTACCCGTGGCGGCATGGTCTTCCCGTACTCGTTCCCGGCGTGCGCACGGCGCGGGCCGGTGTACCTATGGGCAACACCGATCGCGGCGAATGTCGGCATTCCGCGCTACAACTGACGGCCGCCACCGGGCCGCGAACATCGGTTAGCCGGGCAATGCCGCGCGGAACTCGGCGGCCAGCTCGGCCGCGGCCTCCCGCAGCCGGCTGACGTCCGGGCCTGCCGAGAGCAGCGACCGCGAGGCGCTCGGCATCACCCGGTCCGGGCACGAGGCGAACACCCTGGCCACGTCGTCGGGCGTGGCCCCCTGCGCGCCGACCCCCGGCGCGAGGAACAGGCAGTTCGGAGCGGTCAGGTCCAGTTCCGGCTCGATGCGCGTCGGGCCGACCACCGCCCCGACCGGGCCGATCTCACCCGGGGCCAGCCGGGCGTTGATCGCGCCGATCTGGCGCAGCAGGCTCTGCTCGACCGACCGGCCCCGGCCCGCCCTGGCCGTCTGGATGACCCGTCCCTCGGCGTTCGACGACCGGGTCACGACCAGCACCAGGCTGCCGGAGGAGTGCGCGCGACTCACATACGCGTCCATGGCGGCGAGGCCGAGATAGGGATGCACGGTGATCGCGTCGGCCGCCAGCGGCGCGTCGAATCCGAGATAGGCCTCGGCGTAGGCGTCGTTGGTCGAGCCCACGTCGCCGCGCTTGACGTCGAGAATCACCAGGAGCCCGGCGCTGCGCAGATCCGCGACCAGCCGCTGAAGCGTCTGAATGCCCCGCCAGCCGTGCCGCTCGTAGAACGCCGACTGCGGCTTGACCAGTCCCACGGTCCCGGGCGCGGCCACGAGAATCAGGTCGGCGAACAGGTCAAGGCCCTCCGGGGTGTCGCCCAGGCCCCACTCGGTGAGCACCTCGGCGGAGGGGTCCAGTCCCCACACGAGCGGGCCGTAAGCCGCACGGATCGCGGCGAATCGGGCAGCGAACGAATCGACCATGGTTTCCATGGTGCCATTACTCGTCGGCGGCAGCGGAGCGGGCGCGCTCGGCCGACAGCCGCCGTTCCCGCTCGTTGCTCGTCAGCGTTGCGGCCAGCTCGAACTCGGCCCGCGCCTCCTCGCCGCGGCCGAGTTTCAGCAGCAGGTCGCCGCGCACGCTCGGCAGCAGGTGATACCCGCGCAGCGCCGGCTCGGCCGCGAGCTGGTCGACCAGATCCAGGCCAGCCTGCGGGCCGTAGGCCATCGACACGGCGACGGCCCGGTTCAGCTCGACGACCGGCGAGGGCATGACCTCGGCCAGCACCCCGTAGAGCGTCACGATGCGGACCCAGTCGGTCTCGCCGGCCCGGAACGCCCGGGCGTGGCAGGCGGCGATGGCGGCCTGCAGCGCATACGGGCCGCGTTCCCCGCCCAGCTCGATCGCCCGGTCCAGCGCCGCGAGGCCGCGGCTGATCTGCAGCCGGTCCCAGCGGGCGCGATCCTGGTCCAGCAGGAGGACGGGATCGCCGGACGGGCCGGTGCGCGCGGCGATCCTGGAGGCCTGGATCTCCAGCAGCGCCATCAGCCCGTGTACCTCCGGCTCGGCGGGCGCGAGCTGGGCCAGCACGCGCCCGAGGCGGACGGCGTCGGCGCACAGGGCCGGGCGCACCCAGTCATCGCCGGCGGTGGCGGAGTAGCCCTCGTTGAAGATCAGGTAGATGACCTCAAGTACCGACGAGAGCCGGGCCGGGCGCTCGCCGGCCCCCGGTACCTCGAACGGGATGTGCTCCTGAGCCAGCGTCTTCTTCGCGCGGACGATGCGCTGGGCGATCGTCGGCTCAGACACCAGGTAGGCGCGCGCGATCTCGGCCGTGGTCAGGCCGCCGAGCAGCCGGAGCGTCAGCGCAACCCGCGCCTGCAGGCTGAGCACGGGATGACAGGCGGTGAAGATCAGCCGCAGCAGGTCATCGTCGATGTCGTCGGCGAACGCCCGGTCGAAGTCAGGGGTGGCGCCGTCCCCCTCGGCCTCGAGGGTGCGCCCGATCTGCGCGTAGCGCTTTTCCAGCTCCCGGTTGCGCCGGAACGAGTCGATGGCGCGCCGCTTGGCGACGGTCATCAGCCAGGCCCCGGCGTTGCGCGGCACCCCCTCGGCCGGCCACTGCTCGAGCGCGGCCACGACCGCGTCCTGGGCCAGGTCCTCGGCCAGGCCGATATCCCCCGTGTAGCGGGCGAGCCCGGCGATAAGCCGGGCAGACTCCAGCCGGATCACCGTCTCGATCGCGGCCTGAGTCCTGGTGTCGGTCACGAGATCCGATCTCACCACCAGCCGCCGGGAGCGGCAACAACGGGTGCCGCCCGCGGCAGCGGAGACCGGCCGGACGTCTGGCTGCCCGCCGGTCCCCGCGCGCCTCGCTCACCCGCGGCTCACGGGCCGAAGACCTGCCGGATCGTGCTCTCGCCGTGGCCGGCGATGCTGAGAAACCGCTTGGTCCACTCGATCGCCTCGTCCTTGTCCCGGCACTCCATGAGCCCCCACCCGCCGACCAGCTCCTTGGCCTCGGTGAACGGGCCGTCCAGCACCGTGAACTCGCCGTCGTTGTAGACGACCTTGGTGGCCTCCTCCACCGGCGCCAGCCCCCCGGTGGCCAGCAGGACGCCGGCCTTGGTCGCCTCCTCGATGAAGGCACCCATCCGCTCGTACATCTCCGGCCCGGGCGGCGGGATCGGGATGGTCGGGTCCGCCAGGGTGTAGCCGAGGAACTTCATGATCGTTTCCCTTCGATTTCTGGCTCCGGCTGCCGGAGCCGCTGGGCCTGTTTCACCCATGCGTCGAACCGTCACCGGCCGGATCGACATGACGCCTCAAATAATTTTCACGGTCTCGGCCTGGCTGCCCTGCGGCCGTCCGAAAGGGCCCGCAGGTACTGCTTTGCCTGGGCTCTTTGCCCCGGAATCTCTGGGTCCGGAGGCCAGCCGACCCCGACCAGGCTAGCCCGAGCACCCCCTGAGCCTCGGGTAGCTTGCAGTGAATGGAGAGGCTCGGCATGGCCCGTTTTCTGATCGCGCTGTCATCGTGCGCGCTGCTCGCCGTCGTGACGGCGTGCGCCCAGACGGCGGCCGGGGCGACAACCGGAGGCGCGGCCGCTGCGGCGGCAGCACCCGCCGCCAGCGGGGACAAGCCGGCCGGATTCTGGTACGGCACCGACAGCAACAACGTGCAGGTGCCAGGCCCGGCTCCCTATCGCGAGCCGGCCATCGGCGGCAGCTACGGCGGCTATATCGGGATGATCGGGAACTGGGCCGCCTGGCAGCACTGCGGCGGCGCCGTGGTGTGGTCCGCGGCCGACGCGAGCGCCGCCCGCACTGACCTGGTCACCTATCGCGCGGGCATCGGCGTTGGCGCCTACTGGTTCATGGCTGGCCCGGGTGTCGACCCGCACTACAGCGGGACCACCCAGGAAGCCTCGGCCTGGGGCGAGGCGCAGGCCAAGGCGGCCCTCTCAGCGCTCGCCGCGCACAACCCGAAGATCAACTACCCGGTAGTGTTCCTGGACGTCGAACTGCCCGGACACGCACCCGCCTATACGCCGGCCCCGGACAACGGCTGGAATGCCGTCTACACCTCGCCGTGCAGCGGCAAGATCCGGACAAACTACGTGCCGGCTCAGGTCGACCGGGCCGACTTCAACGGCTTCGCCGACTACCTCACCTCACACTCGTCGTACCAGGCCGGGGTGTACTCCGCACCCAGCATCTGGCAGTCGATCTTCGGTAACAGCGCGGGGCGGATCCCGAATACCTATGAGTGGACGTACAACGCCGACACCAGCAGCCTCGCTCACCACCCGGACGGCTGGTGCCTGACCGGCACCAGCACGTGCGCGCAATTCTTCGGCGGCGTCACCAGCGCCAGTAAGTACGCCCTGATGTGGCAGTGGTCGGGCGGTGGCGGCACCTACAACGGCTACGGCGATTTCGACCAGATCGACCGGAGCAGGTCTGGATAGGAAATGCTCGCGCGATGGCTGAATCAGAAGGCGCTCGTCGCAGTGGCGGCGATCGTGATAGCCACCGCTGGCACGATCCTGGGGCTAGTGCTGACCGGGAACTCCGGTGCCTCGACGCCAGCCCGCCACGCGCCCGCCGCCGGCCGGCAACTGCTGTCCCCGTTCACCGGCGAGCCGGTCAGGTCGCTAGGGCCCGTCCTGGCCGTCAAGATCGACAATATCGTGTACGCCCGGCCGCAGACCGGCCTGACGAGCGCGGACATCGTCTACGTGCTGCCCGTCGAGGGCGGGCTTAGCCGGTTCCTGGCGGTCTTCTCCTCGCACCTCCCGCCGGTCATCGGCCCGGTCCGGAGCGCGCGGGAAGACGACCTCGAGCTGCTGCGCCAGTTTGGCCGGCCGGCGTTCGCTTTCTCCGGGGCCCAGCCGCAGCTGCTCCCCGTGGTCGAGCACTCCCGGATCATCGACCTGTACAGCGGCTTGGTCTCCGGCTACTACCGCGGACCGGGGCGGATCGCCCCGTACAACCTGTTCGCGCGCACCGCCGCGCTCCTCGCCGAGGCGAAGGGGGCTAGCCGGGCTCATAGCATCGGCTTCACCTTCGGGCCGGCCCCGGCCGGCGGGCGCGTGACGCCATCGATGACGGTTTCCTACTCATCGGCTTCGTTCACGTTCAGGTGGTCAGCGCCGGCGGGCCGCTGGCTGGTCTGGATGGATGGCCGCAGAGCCGCCAGCACAGAGGGACCCCAGCTGTCCGCGGCGACGGTCGTGATCCAGTACACGACCGTCAGGACCTCCAGATTCCTGGAGCAGGGACGGCGCCCGCCGTACGCGGAGACCACCGGGAGCGGCACCGCGGTCGTGCTCCGCAACGGGAGAGCCTTCCAGGCCCGCTGGTCGCGGCCATCGGCAGATGGGGGCACCGCGTTCACGACCGGATCCGGTCAGCCGATGCCGTTCGCGCCCGGCCAGGTGTGGATCGTGCTGATGGCCCGGCCATAATGGACCATTGTGGCGAACCTGCTGATTCACGATGACACGGTGACCGTCGAGCTGACCGCACTGGAGAAGGCCGAGTCCTTGCACGGCGACGTCACGGTCCCGCGCAGCGCCATCATCAGTGCCTCCGCGGTGCCGGACGGCATGGCCGAGGTCCCCGGGCTCAGGCTGGCCGGCGCCGGGTTCCCCGGCGTCATCAAGGTCGGCCTCTGGGTCGGCGGCGGCGTCAAGACCTTCGCGGTCTGCCACGGAGCCAAGCCCGCCGTCGTACTGCAGCTGACCGGGCAGCACTTCGACCGGATCGTCGCCACGGTGGACAATCCCGAGGACGCCGTCGCGACGCTGAGCTAGCGCGCCGGCCCGAGGTCTCCGAGCGTCGCCAGGGTCTGCGTGGCCTGCGCCATGATCCGGTCGATCAGCTCGGCGCACGACGGCACGTCATCGATCACGCCCACGACCTGACCCGCCGCCATGACGCCGAGGTCCGGGCGTCCGTCGACCATCGCGGCCTTGAGCAGCATCGGGGTGTTGGCCGCCATGAGCACCTGCCCCCAGGACAGCTCGCTGCCGCGCCGCATCGCGGCGCCCTCGCGGATCATCTGCCGCCAGGTCAGCCCGGACAGGCTGCGGAACGCGGCGGCATTCCTGGCCGCCCGGATCAGGCCCGCGAGCTGCCCCGACCCTTCCAGGCCGTCGACCAGCGGCGTGCGCAGCACCCGGTGCGGAACGCCGTCGACCTTGGTCGTCACGACGGTGTCGGTCAGCGTCTTGGCCAGGTAGACCTGCTTGACGGCGTCGGCGACCGGGCTGTCGGTCGTCAGCAGGAAGCGGGTGCCCATCGCGATGCCCGCGGCCCCGTAGGCCAGGGCGGCCACCAGGCCGCGGCCGTCGAAGAAGCCGCCGGCCGCCACGACCGGGATGTCCACGGCGGATACCACCTGCGGCAGCAGCAGGCTCGTCGGAATGGGGCCGGTGTGCCCGCCGCCCTCGCCGCCCTGGACGACCACCGCGTCGGCGCCCCACTGCGCGACTTTCTCCGCGTGGCGCCGGGCGCCGACGGACGGGATCACGATGACGCCCGCGTCCTTGAGCCGCTCGATCTGCTCGCGGCGCGGCGCCAGCGCGAACGAGGCGACCCGAACCCCCTCGCTGATGATCAGCTCGACGCGCTCGCCGGCGTCCGGGGCGTCGGCGCGCAGGTTCACGCCGAAGGGCGCGCTGGTGCGTTCCCTGACCGCGGTGACCGCCCGGCGCAGCTCGTCCATGCTCATGGTGGCCGAGCCGATGATGCCGAGGCCGCCGGCGGCCGAGGTCGCGGCGGCGAGGCGGGCGCCGGCCACGAACCCCATGCCGGTCTGCACGATCGGATACCGGATCCCGGTCAGGTCGGTGAGCCGGGTGCGGATGGGAGGCGCCGTCTCGCTCACGCGAGCTCGCTGTCCCGGCGGCCGTCCGGATCCAGCTGCGTGCGGATGATCCGGAGTTCGGCGGCGGTCGGGAGCCGGGTGTTCGGTACCCGAAGCGGCGCCGCGAGCACGAACCCCGTCGCATCCGCCACGTCGGAGACCGTGACTCCGGGGTGCACCGAGCGCACCCGCATCCCGCGGTCAGGGCCGCCGAAGTCGAGCACGGCCAGGTTGGTGACCACGACCCGCAGCTCGTGAAAGCGCGCGATCGCCGGACCGAGCCCGGCGGCCCGGGCGTAGCCGACGCCGCTGACCATGTCGACCAGTTCCACGAAGACGCGCCGGGAGTGCCTCGGGACCCAGTAGCTGACCGGGTGATTCACCGTGTTGCCCGGCGCGCCGCGAACGCCGATCAGCTGCGCCTTCGGCCGGGCCCAGTCCCCGATGCAGGAGATGTTCTGGTTGCCCGCCCGGTCCAGCTGCGACGCGCCCATCATGATGTGCCGCTTGCCTGCCGCCAGCGTGGTGAACACCTGCCGGAACGGCATCCAGCCCTCCGTTACCCGCCTGTCGTTCCCGCCGTTCTCGCCGGGCGCGAGAAGAACAGCCTCGCCGTCGGTGAGCATCAGGTCAGGCTCGAAGGTGAGCTGCGCGAGGCGGGCGCCGAGAGTCGGGATGATGCCCATGGGGCTGGCCAGAATCGCGCCGTCACCGCGCCACGCCTCCGCGCACGCCACGACGCAGATCTCGGCCAGCGTTGCGCCGCCGCTGGTCACGCCGGGGCTCCGGCGTTGCTGGCAATGTCCCCGCTGAACTGCCGTACGGCCTCCTGGTACGCGGTCTCATCGCCGGCGAGATAGGTATCGCGGAACTGCTGCCAGCGCTCAGGGCTGGCGGCCGCGGCCACGTACTCCGCCTGGAACCGCTCGTCCCGGCCGTAGTCGGGCACGCAGCTGGTGAAGTGCGCGCCGTTCGGCGTCTCGGCCACCGCGCTGACCATGGACCGGTTGATCAGCAGGCTCTGCACCGGGCCGCCGGCGATCAGTTCCGCGGTCGGCACGATCCGCTCGCAGGACATGAAGGCGCGGTCGGCGGCCTGGCAGAACAGGTCGTCAAAATACGGGTCCGGCCCCAGGTACTGGCCGTTCCCGCGCTCGTCGGCCCGGTTCATGTGCACGATCGCCACGTCCAGCCGCAGCGCGGGCACGGCCGCGAACTCCTCACCGTCCGCGTACGGCGAGCGGACGGTCCGGATCTGGGGATTGACCCGCATCACGTCCGAGCCGCGGCCCGCGCGCATCGGCAGGAACGGCAGCCGGTGCGCGCCCGCGAGCAGCCCCCAGTGGATCATGCCCTCGTCAAGCTCGGTCAGCTCGATCGCGCCGCGCTGGCGCGCCAGCCGGAACTGCGGCTCAAGCGGGATCGAGTCGAGTGTGACGAACCCGGTGACCAGCCTGCGCACCTTGCCCGCCGCGATCAGCAGCCCGACGTCCGGCCCGCCGTAGCTCACGATCGTGAGGTCGCTCAGATCGGATGCGGCGATCGCGCGCACTAGCGCCATGGGCTTGCGGCGCGAGCCCCAGCCGCCGATCCCGACCGTCATCCCCGACCGCAGCTCCCCCGCGATCTGCGCGGGTGTCAGCACGCTGACCGGCATCGCCTAGCGCCCGTCCACGAAGGCCTGCCGGGCGTCGTCGGAGACGCCGGTCAGGTTGAGCTCGAACGTGAAGCCCTGCTCGTAGCGGTACGAGCGCTTGATGTCGACCGGGTCGATACCGTTGAGCGACTGCTTGGCCAGCCGGAGGATCTCCGGGTGCTTCGCCGCGATCTTGCCCGCGAGCGCCCGCGCTCGCTCGCGGAGTTGCTCCTTCGGCACGACGTCCAGCACGGTTCCGTATTTCACCAGATCGAGAGCGGGAACGGGCTCGCACGTGTACACCATCGCCCGCATGAGCTGCTGGGGCACCAGGCGAGCCAGATGAGTAGCGGCCCCGAGCGCGCCCCGGTCCACCTCGGGCAGCCCGAAGGTGGCGTCATCGGCGGCGATCACGATGTCCGCGCTGCCCGCGAGGCCGACGCCGCCCCCGAGGCAGAATCCCTGCACTGCGGCGATCACCGGGACCTGGCACTCGTAGACCGCCGCGAACGCCGTGAAGCAGCCCCGGTTGGCTCCGATCAGCGCAGTGAATCCGGGCGTTGCTTGCATCTCCTTGATGTCGACGCCAGCGCAGAAACCGCGGCCCTCCGCGGCCAGGATCGCGACGCGCACCGCCGGGTCCTGACCCGCCGCGGTGATCGCGCTGGCCAGGTCGAGCCAGCCCTGCGCGGGCAGCGCGTTGACCGGCGGGTAGTCGATCACTACCTCGGCGACGCCATCGCTGCTGTGCAGCTCAATCCCCATCGCCGACCCCTCGCTCGCAATTCAACCTAGCGTTTGCTTGGTCAGGTTAACACCGCGGGTAACCGCCCTCTATCCTGCCAATACGAACGGGCAGGAGAGGCCCCGATGAGATTCGTCTTCAGTCCGCCCGCCGACCAGGCGGCCGGCTTGCTGAGCCTGCCGTGGGGCGAGCCCCTGGAGGACTGGCGCGACGAGCGCCTCGTCGAGATCCGCGAGCGCGGCCTGTCCCGGCACGTGGTCAGGTTCGTGGCCGACGGCGGCGAGCTGTACGCGCTGAAGTCCATTCGCGAGGATCTGGCCCGGCGCGAGTACCGCCTGCTCAGAACGCTGGCCGACCTTGCCATCCCCGCCGTCGACGTCGTCGGCATCGTGATCGACCGCGGCCTCGAGGCCGACGCCATCCTCGTGACGAAGTTCCTCGCGTACTCCAGTACGTACCGGGCGGTGTTCTCCCGGCCGCGCGGCGGACTGCCGGTGGACCGGCTGCTGGACGCGCTCGTCGAGCTGCTGGCCCGCCTGCACCTGTCGGGATTCTTCTGGGGCGACTGCTCGCTGTCCAACGCCCTGTTCCGCGCCGACGCCGGCACGCTGGAGGCCTATCTCGTGGACACCGAGACGAGCGAGCGGCACCCGCAGCTGACCGACGGCCAGCGAACCCTGGACCTGGACATCGCCACCGAGCGGGTCTGCGGCGAGCTGCTCGACCTGCAGGCCGGCGAGCTGCTGCCCGCCGATGTCGACCCGTTCGAGGTCAGCGAGGAACTCGAGCGGCGCTACCGGAGCCTGTGGTACGAGCTGACCAGGGAAGAGATCATCCGGCCCGAGGATCAGCGCCACCGCATCGCGGGGCGCCTGCGACGCCTCAACGAACTGGGCTTCGACGCAGACGAGGTGGAGCTCATCCCGACTCCCGACGGCACCAAGCTGCGCGTGCGGACCAGGGTGGCCGAGTCGGGCCAGGACAGCAGGCAGCTGTTCCGGCAGACCGGGATCAGCGCCGAGGAGCATCAGGCCCGGCGCCTGCTCAATGACATCGCCAGCTTCCGCGCCTACCTGGAGCAGCAGCGCAGCGGCCCGGTGTCGGAGACCGTGGCGGCGCACCGCTGGCTCGAGGACGTCTACGACCCGGTCGTCGCCGCGATCCCTGACGGCCTGCGCGGCCTGCTCCCGCCGCCCGAGATCTTCCACGAGATCCTCGAGCACCGCTGGTACATGTCGGAGACGGCCGGGCGGGACGTCGGTACCACCGCCGCCGCCCAGTCCTACTTCGCTACCGTGCTGCCAGCAGTGCAGCCGGCGGTGCCGGCAGAGGCCGGCCCGCCGTCGGACGGCGAATAGCATCGAGACCCATCGGAGGTGCAGGGCATGCGAAAGATCGTCGTGTACGAGTTGTTGTCCCTCGACGGGGTCGCCGAGGCCCCGAATGAGTTCTTCCCCGACTGGGACGACGCGATGGACGCCAACCTGGCCGCTGTGATCGGGGCACAGGACGCGGTCATTCTCGGCCGGCGTAGCTACACCGAGTGGGCGCAGTACTGGCCGGACAGCAAGATCGAGCCGTTCGCGACCTTCATCAACGGGGTCACGAAGTATGTCGCCACCTCGACGCCCCTTGACCGGGACTGGGCCAATGCGAAGGTGCTCGACGGCGGGCTCGTCGAATTCGTCCGGGATCTCAGGCAGCAGCACGGCGGCGATGTCGGCGTCCACGCCAGTATCTCGGTCGCGCAGGCACTGCTCGCCGCCGGCGTTGTCGACGAACTCAGGCTCGTGATCGCGCCGAGGATCGTCGGCCGCGGACGACGGCTCCTCGACAACGTGCCGCCGATTCAGCTCGAGTCGATCCGAGGCGAGATCTCACCGGCTGGTTATCTGCTCACCGACTATCGCGTCATTCCCTAGCAGTGCCTGCCACCGTCGCGATGCCGGGCCCGGACGAGTTTGCCGGCAAGGGCGTCGTCGTTACCGGCGGCACGCGCGGCATTGGCGCCGGGATCGCGAGCGCGTTCCTGGCGGCCGGCGCCCGGGTCCTCGTGTGCGGGCGCACGCCGCCGGCTACCGACGCCGACCTGCCGTCGGCTGACGGCCGCCGGGCCCGGTTCTACCGGGCAGACGTGCGCGACCCGGATCAGGCAGCCGCTCTCATGGCGGCGGGCGCGGATTCGCTCGGCGGCGTCGACGTCCTCATCTCCAATGCCGGCGGCGCGCCCGAGACGGCATCAGCCACGGCTTCGCCACGTTTCCATGCCAAAATCATCGAACTCAACCTGACCGCGCCGCTGCATTGCGCGCAGGCCGCCAACGCCATCATGCAGGCCCAGGACGACGGCGGCGCGATCCTCATGATCGGCAGCGTGAGCGGCACCCGGCCGTCGCCGGGAACGGCCGCCTACGGCGCGGCCAAGGCCGGCCTGCAGCACCTGGTGACGAGCCTGGCGATCGAGTGGGCGCCGCGCGTCCGGCTGAACAGCGTCGTCCCCGGCTTCGTCGCCACCGACGCCGCGGCCAGCCATTACGGCGACCCCGAGAGCGCCGCGGCCGTCGCGCGGACCGTGCCGCTGCGGCGGATGGCCTCCCCGGCCGATGTCGCCGCCGCGTGCCTGTTCCTGGCCTCACCGCGCGCCGCCTACATCAGCGGCGCGAGTCTCCTCGTTCACGGCGGAGGCGAGCCGCCCGCTTTTCTAGCCGTAGCGCACGGTTCGTTATAAGGTCCCGAAAGTAGAACACGTTTCAGTCTGGGACCTGGACGAATGAGGGCGAGCCATGGTTGCTTCGATCAAGCCGCATCGTGACGAGACCGGCCTTACCG
>DAIOWC010000044.1:0-6340 GCA_036758685.1 Streptosporangiaceae bacterium
GCGCGCGGCCAGCAGGCCCGCGGCGGCGGCCACCAGCGCGCCGGGGTCGGCCAGGCCCTGGGTGACCCGCATGCTGGCCACGTAGTCGAGGACCGGACCAGGGTCAGGCACCACGAGCTCGGCGGCGAAGTCATGCCGCTCGATCGCGCCAAACGCGCTGGCCAGCAAGTCCGCGCCGTGATCGATGTCGAGCCCGCCGTCGCCGGTATCGGCCCAGAATGCACCCGGCGGCTGCCCGACGGCCGCCGCAGCCGCGGCGGTCAGCTCGCGCAGCTCATGCAGGTGATCCGGGCCGTTGAGGACGACCAGCACCGAGCCGCCGTCGCGGGTGATCCGGCGCAGTTCCCTGACCGCGGCCGCCCGGTCCGGCACGTGGTAGAGCATGTGCAGGGCCAGTGTCACCTCGGCCGCGCCGTCGGCCAGGGGCAGCGCGGCCGCATCCCCGACCACCACGCCGGCGGCGGGCACGGGGTTGGCGGACACGGTGTGGGCGGACACTGCCGCGCGGGCCGCCGCCAGCATCCCGGCGGACAGATCAACGCCGAGCAGGCGCCCGCGATGGCCCCGCCGGGCCAGCTCGGCCAGGTACAGGCCGTTCCCGCAGCCGATGTCGGCGACCACCTCGGTGCCGGCCAGCCCGGCGCGATCGCAGACCATGGCCCGCAGGTCGATCCTCGGGTGCTGGAACTGGTAGATCGACTGCCGCGCGGCGAGGTTGGCGTCGGTCCGGTACTGAACCGTGGTGAGGTACTCACGGTCGACGAGCAGGCGGGGGCGATCGTTTGCCACGGAAAGCTACGGTAACGGAGTGAGGCCAGGGCTGGCGTGGTTCGTCCGCCGGTGCACCCGGGCCCCGCCATTACGGCCGGAAGTGCGCTATGTAGTGAGAGTCACAGCCCGCGATGCCCCGCTGACGGCCCCGGAGTGATATTCAGTGGAATAGGGTTTCTGACGCGACGCGAGCCCGCTGCCGAGACCGGCCAAGCGGCCCCGGAGCGATCCCATTCAGGTCCAGGGCGGAGACGTCGACGAATGACGCAGATATCGGACGCGCCGGCTAAGACGCGGGCGCAAATTGGCGAGAAGACGCTGCGGACTGACCGCTGGTGGAAGCAGCCCGCCATTAACGCGACGGCGCTGGGCGCGGTTGTGATCTACCTGACCTGGGCTTCCCTGGTCAATGAGAATTACTTCTGGAAGCCATACATCTCGCCGCTCTACTCGCCCTGCCTGGCGACCAAGTGCGCGGCCGGGGCGGGCTGGAGCTGGATACCGTGGGCCAGCTGGCTGACGCCCGCGATCCTGATCATCTGGGGCCCGATGGGCTTCCGCTTCACCTGCTACTACTACCGGAAGGCGTACTACCGGGCGTTCTGGCAGGCGCCGACCTCGTGCGCGGTCCGCGAGCCGCACGCCAAGTACACCGGCGAGTCCCGCTTCCCGCTGATCCTGCAGAACGCGCACCGGTACTTCTTCTACGTCGCGCTGATCTTCAACCTGATCCTGACCTGGGACGCGGTGGAGGCCTTCCGCAACCACGCCGGGCAGTGGGGCCACATGGGCCTCGGCACCCTGGTCCTGATCGTCAACGCGAGCCTGCTGTGGCTGTACTCACTGTCGTGCCACGCGTGCCGGCACATCACCGGCGGCCGCCTCAAGCACTTCTCCAAGCACCCGGTCAGGTACTGGATCTGGACGCAGGTCTCCAAGCTGAACGCCAAGCACATGCAGCTGGCCTGGGTGTCGCTGTTCTGGGTGCTGTTCACGGACCTGTACATCCGGCTGGTCGCCGGCGGGGTGTTCAACGATCCGCGGTTCTTCTAGAGCCTTGAAGTAAGAGGTCTACCGACATGACTGACATTGAGCGGATCCCCTACGACGTCGTAGTGATCGGCGCCGGAGGCTCGGGCCTGCGCGCGGCGATCGAGGCGCGGCTGGCCGGCAAGCGGACCGCGATCCTCTCCAAGTCCCTGTTCGGCAAGGCGCACACCGTCATGGCCGAGGGCGGCTGCGCCGCCGCGATGGGCAACGTCAACCCGCATGACAACTGGCAGGTCCACTTCCGCGACACCATGCGCGGGGGCAAGTTCCTGAACAACTGGCGGATGGCCGAGCTGCACGCCAAGGAGGCCCCGGACCGGGTCTACGAGCTCGAGGCGTGGGGCGCGCTGTTCGACCGCACCCCCGAGGGGAAGATCAGCCAGCGCAACTTCGGCGGGCACGAGTACCCGCGGCTGGCGCACGTCGGCGACCGCACCGGCCTGGAGATGATCAGGACGCTGCAGCAGAAGGTGGTCGCGCTGCAGCAGGAGGACGCCGTCGCTCTGGGCGACCCGGAAGCGATGATCAAGGTCTACTCCGAGACCACGATCACCCGGCTGATCAAGGACGGCGAGGGCCGGATGGCCGGCGCGTTCGGCTATATCCGGGAGACCGGGCGGTTCGTGGTGTTCGAGGCGCCCGCGGTCATCCTGGCCACCGGCGGGATCGGCAAGACCTTCAAGGTCTCCTCCAACTCCTGGGAGTACACGGGGGACGGCCACGCGCTGGCGCTGCTCGCGGGCGCGAAGCTGCTCAACATGGAGTTCGTCCAGTTCCACCCCACCCACATGGTGTGGCCGATCTCGGTCCGCGGCTTGCTGGTCACCGAGTCCGTCCGCGGTGATGGCGGCGTGCTGCGCAACTCCGAGGGCAAGCGGTACATGTTCAACTACGTGCCCGACGTGTTCCGCGCGCAGTATGCAGAGACCGAGGAAGAGGCCGACCGCTGGTACAAGGACCCGGATCACAACCGCCGGCCGCCAGAGCTGCTGCCGCGCGACGAGGTCGCCCGGGCCAACAACGCCGAGGTCAAGGCGGGCCGCGGGTCACCGCACGGCGGGGTGTTCCTCGACATCGCGTCGCGGCTGCCGGCCGAGGAGATCCTGCGCCGGCTGCCCTCGATGTACCACCAGTTCAAGGAGCTGGCCGACGTCGACATCACGAAGGAGCCGATGGAGGTCGGCCCGGCCCAGCACTACGTAATGGGCGGCGTCGAGGTCGACCCGGACACCGCCGAATCCGCCGTTCCCGGTCTGTTCGCGGCCGGTGAGGTGTCCGGCGGCATGCACGGCTCCAACCGGCTGGGCGGCAACTCCTTGTCCGACCTGCTGGTGTTCGGCCGGCGGGCGGGCACGGGCGCGGCGGAGTACCTGAACCGCCTCGGATCCAAGCTGCCGGTGCCGGATGAGGCCGAGATCGCCGCGGCGCAGGTAGAGGCGCTGGCGCCGCTGGAGCGGCCGAACGGGGAGAACCCGTACACCGTCCACGCCGAGGTCCAGGACACGATGAGCAGCCTCGTCGGCATCATCAGGACCGAGTCCGAGATCAAGCAGGCGCTGGCCGACCTCGACAAGCTCGGCGAGCGGGCCGCGAGCGTGGGCGCTTCCGGCGGCAGCGCTTACAACCCCGGCTGGCACCTGGCCCTCGACATGCGCAACATCATGCTCATGGCCGAGTGCGTCGCCGAGGCCGCGCTGGAGCGGCAGGAGAGCCGCGGCGGCCACACCCGGAACGACTACCCGGGGATGCGGCCCGACTGGCGCAAGGTGAACCTCGTCTGCAGTCTGGAGGGCGACAAGATCACGATCGTGAAGCAGCCGCTGGCCCCCATGCGCGACGACCTGATCGCCCTGTTCGACCGCGGCGAGCTCAAGAAGTACCTGACCGACGAGGAAATGGCCGCCCTGCCGGCCGAGGCGGCGCAGCCAGCACTGCCGCCGGAGGCTCCCCCGGCCGCCACCGCCGCGACCGCTGGGCACGAGGAGAAGTAAATGAGCTACAAGGCAGCCCTGCGGGTCTGGCGCGGCGACGACGGCAGCGGCGACCTGGCCGACTACACCGTCGAGGTCAACGAGGGCGAGGTCGTCCTTGACGTCCTGCACCGGCTCCAGGCCACGCAGGCCGGCGACCTCGCGATCCGGTGGAACTGCAAGGCCGGCAAGTGCGGCTCGTGCTCGATGGAGATCAACGGTCGGCCACGCCTGGCCTGCATGACCCGGATGTCCACGTTCACTGAGGACGAGGTCCTCACGATCACCCCGCTGCGCACGTTCCCGGTCATCCGCGACCTGGTCACCGACGTCTCGTTCAACTACGCCAAGGCGCGGGAGATCCCGTCGTTCACCCCGGACCCGTCGATCGGGCTCGGCGAGTTCCGGATGCAGCAGGTCGACGTACAGCGGTCGCAGGAGTTCCGCAAGTGCATCGAGTGCTATCTGTGCCAGAACACCTGCCACGTCATCCGTGACCACCCGGAGAACGAGGACGCGTTCGCCGGGCCGCGGTTCCTCATGCGGATCGCGGAGCTGGAGATGCACCCGGCCGACACCGCCGACCGCCGGGAGATTGCCCAGGACGACTTCGGCCTTGGCTACTGCAACATCACCAAGTGCTGCACCGAGGTCTGCCCGGAGAACATCAAGATCACCGACAACGCGCTGATCCCGCTCAAGGAGCGCGTCGTCGGCCGGAAGTACGACCCGCTGGTCTGGCTGGGCAGCAAGATCTCCCGCCGCCCGCGTGGCACCGACACCCCGAGGATTCCCGGCAAGCAGTCCTGAGTCTTCGCCCGAGCCGCAGCTGGCGGCCAGCCGGTCCCCTCCCGGCTGGCCGCCTTCTGCGTATGCCTCTACGCGCTATAGCGCCAGATCTCACCGACGTTGTCGGAGTTGCTCTTGTACGGCACAAAGGCGTGTCCCACCGCCCAGAGCGAGGCGGTGCCGGGAACCTGGATGAACTCCTGGACCCCGCCGATGGAGGCCTTCGGCGGGGCCGGGACCGCGTAGGTCGACCAGTGGCCGGCCAGCAGATGGAAGAACTCCCACTTGTAGCGCGGCGCTGACCCGTTGCCCGCGGCCCAGATCCCGCCGCGGCCGTCGGGAGCGAGCAGCCCGGCGTCATCGATGCCGCGCGCCAGCTGAACCTTGGCCCATCCGTGGCTGGTCAGGTGCAGCAGGAAGTCGGTCGACGCGCCGGCAAGGCCGGTCTCGGTCTCAACGCTCAGCCACACGTCGGTACCGCCGTCGGCAGCCATGGCCTGGGCAAATGCGGTCGTCTTGGCCGGGAAGCGCAGTCTGGGGAGTCTGACCACATGCCACGAGTGGCCCGTCCAGTGCATGAGCTCCTGCCCGGCATAGTCGGTGGAACTCTTTGCGCCAAGCGCCCAGATGTCGTTGGCCGATACCGCGCTGATGGCCTCCGGGATCGCCGGCAGCACTACCTTCTCCCAGCGACCGTCGAGGTAACGGGCGGCGTACGAAACCGTCTTGGTCATCGACTCGGCGAACAGGCTGAACGCCCACACGTCGCGCGGGCCGAAGTCGGCGGTCTGGACGTCGATCTCGCCAGCCAGATTCCCGCGGACGACCCAGGCCGGCACCCACCGCTGGCTCCACTTTGCGCCGTTCCAGTGCCAGGCGATCTCGTGGGCACCGTGCCGGCCCGATCCCAGCACCCAGGCATCCGCCGGGCTGGCCGCGACCGCATCGGCTCCGTACTTGGCGAGGCCGGCCAGAGCATTCGCAGGCACCTGGACCCAGCGGTGCCCGTTCCAGTGCGTCACGTACTCCGAGCGACCGTTGGCCCACAGGGCCCACGCACTGTCCTGGCTCCCGGCGGCAATGCCGCTGTCGCCGGGCGACGCCACGGCCGGATCGGTGTTATCAGCCGCAGCGCCGATCTGCTGATCCAGCCGCCATCTGCTGATCGTGCCGGCCTCGGCGGGCGCCACGCTCGCGGCCGCGCACAGCACTGCGGCGGCGAGGATGCCCGTGCTCCTCATGATGTACTTCATCACTGCGCTCCCCTTGTCCCCCGTGCACCGTTGTCTCCGCGCAGTGGCGCCTCGTCCCGGCAGCACGAGCTACACGTCCTGCTTGTGCCGGGACGCTGGTGAGATTATTGCGCGACAAATAGCATTTCTTCTAGACAGGACACAGCTTGATCTGGGTGACTCCGCTCATCGCGGCGTCTTTCCGTACACCAGCACGACGCCTTCGGAGCTCGTGCCTACGCCGCGCAGCCCGACCGCCCAGGCCGAACGAGTTCCCGGCACCGCGCTGATCGCATTGATCAGGCCAAACGATCCGCCGATGGCGGGCAGCGTCGGTCCTCTCCAGCGCCCGCCGGTGTAGTGCCAGAGGCGCCAGGCCGGCCCGCCGCAGTCACAGTCGCCGATCGCCCACAGTCCGTGGTGGCCGTCGGTAGTGAGGTGATTGAGCACATCGTCGCCGAGAGTCTGCACGGCGGGGAGCGTGTCGACGTGCCAGGCGTGGCCGTCCCAGTGCCCCGCGAGGCCGCG
>DAIOWC010000044.1:6440-32168 GCA_036758685.1 Streptosporangiaceae bacterium
ATGAAACTGCGCGGAGAACGGCTTGCACTCGGCTAGGCCATGTCGGCGGACTCCTCGATCAGGCCTTTGTAGCGGTCAACCCTCGCCTGCAGTTCGGCGTTGAGCGCAGCGCTCAGGCGCTCTCTCTCGGCTGGCGTCGCGGGCGCCGGCCAGCGGCCGGACAACTCGAGCCTGGTTCCGGCGTCAGCGGACGCAACCGTAATAAGCGTTTCGTCGTGAGGCTTGCCCACGCGCCGAACGCGGATGCTGCGCTGGTCGTCGATCTCGGCGACGGCGGTGACGATGCCGGCTAGCCCGTTGTCGGGTTGCCGGATGACCGCGTAGCGCATTTCGCCCGGAGCGCCGACGGGCGCGCCGGGGACGCGGCCGTTGAACACCGCGTGCATGCCCATGCGGACGGCCTCCAGGGACTGCAATGCCTGCCAGACCGCACTGACCGGCGCGCTGATCAGGCCGGCCGCCGAGATGTTCATCGCATCGGCAATGCCCGGCCGGTTCAGGTGCGCCCGCCACTCCTCGGCCGGGATCGCCGGACCGGGCCAGGGCACGCGGTTTTCGACGACCGCCCGCATCGCTTCCAGCCAGTAGCCGAACTGCTCCCGGGCGCGGATCACGCTGCCGACCTCGTCGGCCCGCGAGGTCTGGATCCGGACGGCGGCGGTGATCCGCGTGCCCCGGCGGACGGGCGTCAGCGACAGCGTGTAGACCCGCGCGCCAACCGGACGGGTGCTGAGCGTCCGAACGCAGATCATCGCACCGGGGCCGATATCACAGACCTCGTAGACCGAGCCGCTGACACCGCTCGCGGCGGTGCCCACCACGAACATGAGGTGGCCCGGCCCGGCGGCCGGGGATGCGAGCAGGTCGAACCCGCAGCAGGCACCCGACATCAGCCCCCATACCGGCGCGCTGGCCAGCAATGACCAGACCCGATCGGGAGCCGCCTGAACGACCTGCGACCGCTCGGCCTCCACGGCCGTCTCCAGCATCGCGCGCCTCACCTTGCTGTCTGCTGGCACCATCACATCACGTCATCGGAGGCGGACCTGGCGCCAAGCCAGGCCCGCCCCGAGACGATCACGCGGGTATAGGCACCTCCGTCGCGTCCTCGCCGAGCTGTCCGAGGGTGGACGGCAGTTCCTCAACTCCCTCCAGGAGCTGCCCGGGCAAGGCCTCGAACTGCCCCGGCAGGGACTCGGCCGACTGCACGACATTCTCGCCGACCGCCTCCCCGGCCCGGCCGATGCCCGTCGCGACCGTCAGGAGCCCGCCGCCGACGTCCTTGAGCCAGGCCGGCACGCCGGACGACTGCGGAATGCGGGGCGTGATCTCGACCTCGGCGTCGATGTGGCCGGTGGCATCGGGCAGGTCGCGCGACGCCGAGAGATCGAGCGTCACACTGTCCCCCTGGCCGCTGATCGTGACGTCGTACTCGGTGCCGTCCACGGTCTTGCTGAAGGTCTGCGTTGGCAGAACCGTGGCGAACCGGCCCTCTCCGCCCTCGCCGAGCCGCTCGCTGGCATCCTCTGATTCCTGGAACAGGTTGCTGTTGAGCTCCAGCGCCTGCCCGCGCGGACCGTGCAGGATCAGCGTCGGATTGTCCAAGTCTCTGACGTCCAGTTCGAGGTTCTGGTTGCCGAAACCGGCCGCGGTCGCCGAGGCGCTGAGCGTTACCTTCACAGTCGCGAGCGGAGTCTCAAACGTGTACGGCGGCACCTTGTACACCGGGAAGGTGAACTGGGGCACGTAGTCCATCATGTGGACCCAGAACGGATACCACGCCGGCGGCGGGGCCGGGGAAGGCGGGGCCGGCGGCCGCGGCGGCGGAGGCGGAGGCGGAGGACTGCCGCCGCCTCCGGGGAACATCAGCCCGCCCGGGTCAGCGTGCGTGACCGGGTTGTCGGCCGCGTAGGAGTATCCGCCCATCTGCTGCGGGCTGCCTACTTCCATGGCCGGGTCGAGGCTGATGAAGGAACCAGTCGCCGGGTTGTACTGGCGGACTCCGAGCAGGTCGAGCCCGGTGCTGGCGTCCTCCGGCATGCCCAGGTAGGCCCGGCTGTCCGGCCAGCTCGACGGGGCGGTCCCCACCGGGTTGCCCCACGGGTCGTAGTAGCGGCGGCTGATAGCAAGGGTGGAGGCGTTGATGGCTTCCAGCGCCGTCTTCTGCTGGTTGGTGGTCAGGTAGGAGACCGAGCCGCTGGACGACCTGACGATCTGCGTGCCGTCGGGGGCACTCAGAATCCGCTCGCCGGACAGCGCCGCGCCGGTTGCCACGATCTCCTCGGCACCCGCGTCGAGGTAGAGCGTGTTCGTGCCGGTCGGGTCGGTCTGCAGCAGCAGGTTGCCGTCGGCGTCGTAGAGGTAGGTGGCCGTGCCGGCCGCGGTCGTGACCGACGCGACCTGGCCCTCGGCGTCGTAGGCGACGCCAGTGAACGCATCCGGGCTCGCCGGCGGACTGGCGCCGGTGCTCGTCGTCTGCGTCTTGCTCTCCTCGCCGTCGGTGTTGTAGGTGGGCGTGGTCGTCGTCGTCCCGCCGGGGCCCGTCGTGACGATCGAGGTGGCCGCGTCCGGCTGGGCCTGCGGCGTCGACGGCGCGTTGGACGACGGCGAGTTGGTCAGGTTCCCGCCCGGGTAGGCGACCTCCTGCGTCGTGGCGTTGGCCAGCGTGTCCTGGCTGGCCGGCAACGCCGTGTCATAGGTGGTCTCCGAGGTCCGGTCGCCGAGCGCGTCGTAGGTGTAGGTCTCCCAGTACGGGGCCGGGCCGCCGATGCTGGCGGCCGACGGACTGGTGTTGTTGCACCCGCCGAGGCCCTCCACCGACTGGCCGCCGTTCGGGGCGGTCGAGATGGTGCTCGTGCCGCCGGTGTCGGTCCACGCAGCCGTCAGCTCGTCCATGTCGTCGCTGGTGGTGTTGTAGTTGAAGCACTGCGTCTCGGTTCCGCCAGTGTTCTGCTGGTCCGAGGTCGAGGTGACGTTGCCGGCCTGGTCGTAGGTGTAGCTGATGGTGTCGGCAGCGGAGGAGAGCGTCTGCAGGTTGGTGGTGGACTGCAGCATCCGGTTGGTGCCCTGATCGTAGGTGTAGTCCTGCACCAGCTGGCTGCCGCTGGCGCCGAAGGTCGTGGACAGTACCTGGCCCGTCGGGGAGTAGCTGACATCGTCCAGGTAGTCGCTGGCGTCGCCGAACTCGGTCAGCAGGCCGCCGGTGTCGTACGTGTTCTCGACGGTCTCGGCGGGGAGGCCGCCGTCCGCGGAGTATTCGGTGTACTCGGACTGGCCGGTACGCGGCGTGTACGCCGTCGACGTCGTGTACTCGGTGCTCGCACCACCGCTTTGCAGCGCGCCAGCGTCGGAGGGCACGCTCATCGACGTGCCCGTCTCCTGGTAGGCCACGTTGTATCCGGTGATCGTCTGCGTGTACGCCTGGCCGCTGGCGTCGTACGCGGTCGAGGAGCTCGGCTGGCCGAGAGCGTCCGCGTCGGTGCCGCCGACAAGCGGCGTCTGGTCGTAGGTATAGGAAGCCAGCTTCACCGGCTCGTTCGGCACCGTGGGCGTCGAGTTGTACTCGGCCGTCTTCCGGTCGAGGGAATCGTAGGTGTAGGTCAGCACGGTCTTGTCGGCTGCGGTCGTCGACAGCAGGTTGCCGTCGGCGTCATAGGTGTAGGTCGTCTGGCCGGTCGTTCCCGGATCGGTGGACGTGACCTTCTGACCGAGCAGGTTGTAGGAATAGGTCCACTGGTTGCCGTTCTGGTCGCTCACGCTCGCCGGCAGTCCGGCGTTGTTGTAGGTGTAGCTCGTCGCGTCCGTGGTGCCGCTGGCGTTGTCGGTCGACAGCGTCTGCGTCTTCTGCCCGATCGCGTTCGTGGTCAGTGCCGTCGTCGTGCCCCCGTTGGGCGGGGTGGACGACGTCTGATCCATGCCCGAGTAGGTGTCGGTGGTCTGCCACTGATAGACGTCATCGGAATACAGCGCCGACGAGATGACCCGCCCCTGACCGTCGTAGGTAGTGATGGTCTGCGCCGGGATCTCGTCCGCGTTGGCGCTGTAATAGGAGACACCGGGGCCGGTGGTCGAGTCGTAGAACGGCGTCGGGGTCGAGGCGACCTGCCACCCGTCGGAGTTGTAGCTGTTGTCGGCGATAAGCCGTCCGGTAGCGCCGTCGGCCGTCGACGACTGGACCTGAACCACCTGAAGCATTCCGTCATAGATCTTGACGCTCGAGTCGTACCCGCCGTCCTCGAGCAGCGTGTTGCTGGTGATGGCCGACGGCTTGGTCCCGGTGACGCTGTAGGCGTAGGTGTAGGTCGGTTTGTAGCCCTGATCGATCGGCAGGGTCACGGAAGTGATCCGGCCGAGCGCGTCGTAGGCCTCCGTGGTCACCTCGCCGTTGGCGTCGGTGATGCTGGTCGGCAGCTGCCGGTCCTGGTCCAGCGCCGTGATCGTCTTCCAGCCCATCACGTTCGTGACGGTGCTGGAGGTCGGCAGCTGCTCGGTCGCCGGGCTGTAGCTCGTGGTCGTGGCGTGACCGTTGGCGTTTGCCGTGTACGTCGTCCGGCCGTAGCTGTCGTAGCGGGTGGCCGACTCGGCCTGCCAGGCCTCACTGCCGCCCGAGGGCCAGGTCGATGCCTTGGTCACGCCGGTAGCCAGTCCGCCGGGGCTGGCCAGCGTGCCGAAGGTCCCCATGCTGGAGATCGTCGAGGACTCGTCGTCGTAGTACGTCTCCGTGTCCGAGATGATATTGCCTGACGTTACGGCCGGGCAGGCCCCGCCGGACGCCGAGCCGGCCACGGTGGTGACCCGGTCCGGATAGTTCTCCATCATCGAGTTGCCTGACGGCGGAGTCGCGTACGACGTGGTGCTGCACAGCTCGGTCATGCCGGCCGGAGCGTCGTCCATCGCGTCGACCTGGCCATCGCCGTTGTAGTAGGTGGTGGCCGTGTTGGTCTGCCAGCTGCCAGAGGCCAGCAGCCGCCGGGTACGGGTTTCCTCCTGGGAGCGCATGTTGGCCGACATCGTGGACAGGCCGCTGCCCGACGGCGGGGACATCGTGGCGGTCTGGCTGTAACTCCACGGCCCGTTGATCTGCTCGGAGTCGGGACTGCCGCCGGCTTCGTTGTAGGTATCGGTTTCCAGAACCTGGCCGGCCAGGTAGTCGTAGTCGTTGTAGGAGTCATTCAGAGTGTCCGACACCTGCGTGGTGGTGGTACCGCCGGACCCGTTGGCGTCGCCGTACATGCCGCGCATGTACCAGGTCACGTTCTCGGTGATCGGGTCGGGCGCGACGCCCGTGGTCGTCTCGACCTTGAGGTACCCGCGGAAGATGTCCCAGGTCCGCCAGGCCGAGGGCTCGGCCGGGTTCTCGTCCTGGTGCCAGGCGGCACCGCCGAGGTAGTAGTAGTCGGAGATGTGCGCGGGCGAGCCCACGCCGGTGCCGTCGGACTCGGCCACCTGCGACACGGTGTACTGGTTAAACCAGTCCATACTGGCCGGGTCGCCCGGCGGCTCCCAGTACGACGGGAAGCAGTCCAGCTGGTTCGTCGGCGCGTCGGAATCGGTGATGTTCCCGCCACTGCCCTGGTTGCAGGCGGGCGCGTTATAGCTGACGGAGATGTCATCGCCGGCCTCGGTGTCGATGCCAGTGATCCGCGGTCGCCACAGGTCGGCCTGCGACGAGCCAGCCACCCGGTTGTCGAGCATCGTCACCGAGAACGTCGTGGGCGGCAGGGGCGGCGTTGACCCGTCCTCGCCGGTCCTGGTGATCGAGTCCAGGGCCATCACCGCGGTGGTCTGCCCGGTCCCGGTCAGGAACTGCTGCGCCAGCGCGTACAGATCCACCTTGTTGTAGGTCCCCGACGACTGCGAGGCGAGGACCTCGGTCGTGATCGATGTCGTCCGCTGCTCGGAGAAGAAGGTTGGCGAGGCGTTCAGGCAGTTCGTCGCCCCGGAGGCGCAGATCTGGTCGGTCGGCACGTCCGGGTAGTTCGCGGCATTGACGGTGGTGCAGCTGGATGCCGTGCAGCGGGGCGACGACCCGAACACGATCTTGTCGGCCGGGTGCACCGTCGTGCTCGCGGTCGCGTCGGCCAGATGCCAGCCGTACTCGGCATCGGTGACGTAGCCGTCGCGGTCGTAAGAGGTCAGCGTGCCGCCCGAGCCAGTCGAGCCGGCGCGCTCGTAGTAGTTGGTCTCGGTCGCGTACTGGTAGACGGTCAGGTTGTTGTCCGGGTCGACGACGTAGTCGAGGTTCCAGCGGTAAGGCATCTGAGCCCACGACGAGGTGCCCGACGACGAGGAGTAGCACAGGTCGCCCGACTTGGGGCAGTACACCGGCACGTTCCAGGCCGAGCTCGTGGTCAGCGAGGAGGAGTTGCTGCCCGGCACGTGATCGGCGCCGAAGTAGTACTTGGTGCCGTCGGCAGTGGTGACGACCCAGTACTCATCGCCGTAGGTGCCGCTGATGCCGTTCACGCCGTTGGTCTCGAGCTGGATGCTCGTGCCGTCGTCATTCTGCAGATGCCAGGTACCGGGCCCGCTGCCGATCAGCGTTCCCGAGTGACCGGCCAGCGAGAGGGTGGCGTTCCATCCGTCCCAGCACTCGTCGCCGGCCTCGGCCTTGGTCGCGGTGCTGTCCTCGGCGCAGGGCTCAAAGGTCTGCTCGATGTATCCCGGCGAGTAGGTCCAGCCGTCACCGAACTGCGAGCCCTGTGGATTCTGCGCCGAGGTCTCGCCGTCGATCGTCTGCGTCGAGTAGCCGAGCGTGACATTGGGGGGCTGCCCGCCCAGCGAAGGCGGCACGTCGAGCGGGTAGCTGTAACTGAAGTCGCCGTCCTGGACGACCCAGCTGCCCTCCGGGTTCAGCGAGGTGGCGGCGTAGGTGCCCTGGGCCCCGCCGGGCGTGGAGATCGCCTCGACTACGAGCGGGCCGCTCGCCGCCGGGGCCATCAGCTGCCGGAGGCTGCGCTGGCCGGTGGCGGCCAGGCCCGGCATCGTGGCCGGCTGCGCTGCGCCGAACTGCACCTGCGCTGACACGGTCCCGGTGCCATCGTTGGTGTCCCGCAGCGGCGTCTGCGTGCGGCAGGCCGAATCCGCCAGATCCCAGGCCGCACAGGCGGGGAGCTCGACCAGCTTGAGCCGGGAGCCCCAGGAGCCGCCGTAGTTCTTGGCGAAGCGCGAGTAATTGAGCTGGACGCGCACAGCGCCCGACCCGGCTCCGGTCAGTTTCATGATCACGCCGTTCACGCCCGCGGCGGCCGCGGTCCGACGCGGCGTCACGGCCACGGTCACGGCGGCGGGGGCTGCCCCCAGACCGGACGACGCCGCGCGCGGCGCTGAGGCGCTCGTGACGGCTGTGCTTGCGACGGCGCTGACACTCACCGGGAGAGTCCCCGCCGCCTGCGGCCCGGACAGTCGCCTGCTGACCTCGCCGATCATCGCGCCGTGGCGGACGAGCGAGTCCTGCTGCAGCAGCGCGGTGCCGCTACCCGACGGCCACCACTGGTGCGCCGGCGACTTGTAGACCTGAGGCCTGACTCCGCCCGGCACCTTCGGCGCCGCCATATGCTCCCTGGCCAGCGCGCCCGCGTCCGCCGCAAGCGGATGCCCGCCCACCGACGGCGTCGATTCGAGCTTGCGCGGCTTCCAGAGCTTCCCCCGGTACACCGGCGGGTCGTACTTAGGCCTGGATGCGGCGGCGCTCGCCGGGCTAACCCCGGCAAGCATCGGAATGAGCAACCCCGCCGAAACCGCGGCGGCGATCCAAGCACGAGTGACACGCCGAGCCTGCTGCCGACCCACCAGGGCCTCCAGTCCCGCCCTCCCGTGGCGGCTTTGCGCGGGAGTCGCCATTTACGGCCGCAAGAAACATAGATCAGGGTTTTAAGGCTGACAAGGGTTGCATTTTTAGACATGGATGCTCTACTACCTACTGTAGTCGTTTAGGCATGTTTTAAGGTACGTTAAAGCGACTTAAATGACTGATCAGTAACATCCTGCATATGGCCATTAGCCTGCTAAAACGCCATACGGCTGATAATCTCCGGGCGGCGTGCGGAGCCCAGGAACGGGACTTGGGAGCGCTCGCCGTTCCTCGAAGGGAAGCGAAGATGCACAAACAGCGCATCGGTGGCCGCAGCCGGCCACGGCAATTGCAGCTGACAGCGGTCGTTCTGCTGACAGCCGCGCTGCCAACCCTTATGGCAGTCCCTGCAGCCGCAGCCGGAAAGACGCCGGCCCACCACGCTGCTAACACGCCAAGCGCGGCAATCCGGCGCGATATCTCGCCCAAGGCCGATCGACCCATTCCGAACGCCGCCGCCGCCAAGGCGGCACAGGTGCAGGCCAGGGAAAGCGGCAGGCCGGTGACGATCGCGGCCGACACGACCGCGGTCAGCCAGACCCGCGCCAACCCGAACGGCTCCTTCACCAGCATCATCACCGCGCTGCCGACCAGGGTCAGGGAGAACGGCCGCTGGGTCGCGATCAGCGCGAGGCTGCTGCGGACACGCCAGGGTCAGTGGCGCAGCGCGGCGGCAACCGAGCCCACCACGCTGTCGGGCGGCGGCAAAGGTCCGCTGGCGGTGCTGACGAATGCGGCCGGAGCGAAGCTGTCGCTCTGGTTCCCGGTGAGGCTGCCCCGGCCGGTCATTACCGGGGCGAGCGCCACGTACCGGTCGGTCCGGCCCGGCGTCGACCTGCGGGTGACCGCCAGCGCGGACGGCGGCATCTCCGAGCAGCTCATCGTCCGCACCCGGGCGGCCGCGGACGGTTCCTGGCTGCGCACGTTCGCTCAGCGCTACAGCTCCCCCGGCCTCCGGCTCGCCTCCGACGCCGCGGGCAACGTCCAGGCGATTGGCGCCCACGGCGTCGTGGCGTTCAACTCATCGCCGCCGCTGATCGTGAGCCCGATCCGGCAGGCAGGTCCGGCCAGGCATCCGGCCAGCCGGCCGGTGGTGGCCGGGCCAGACCAGCTCACGAACACCGTGCGCGCACGTGTAAGCCACAGTGAGATCGTCATGCCACTGCGCGGATCGCAGTTCGGTCCGCGGGCGAGCTACCCGGTCACGATCAGCATCTCGGTCGCGACCGACTCCGGGGCGGCGGCCAGCGCGCCATCGGGCGGCCGCATGTCGCCAGACGTGTCGATCAGCAGCGACCCGGCCAAGGCATCGGTCTCCGGGTACGACGAGGCGCAGGATGTGGGCGAGCCAACATCGAGCAGCTGCTCGGGCGTCAAGAACTGGAAGAGCACCAGCGTCACCAAGCTCGGAATCGGCGACAACGCCTTCGGATCGGCTGGGACCTGTAACTCGATCGGCTACTACCAGAGCTACTACGTTTTCGACACCTCGAGCATCAACAACTCGGCCTACGTCATCGACACCGCCGAGCTGCAGCTGACCGTCGTCTACAGCGCGTTCGAGGCGTGCAACGACGCGAAGGAGCCGGTGTACCTCCACTCGATGGGCGGCGGAAGCCCCATCGGCTCGGGCTCGGACGGCGCCAACGTCTCGGCCCTGGGCACCTCGTCGACCGTCGTTGACGTCAATCCGGCCGAGAACGACGAGTCGCCGTCCTGCGGCAACCAGACGGCCAAGTACACCGTGACCGGCAACATGCAGGACGCGACGACGCAGTGGACCTACGGCATCTCGGGCAACAACGCCACCACCGGATACGGCTTCATGCGGTTGTCGGACAACCCGTCGCTCGACATCACCTTCGACGAGGTCCCGGCCAAGCCGGGCGTCGATCAGTCCTCGCCGACGATGAAGGAAAACCCGTCCGACGCCAGCACCGCCGATGCCTGCAGCACCGCCGACCTGCCGCCGTTCATCGGGACCTCCGGGTCGATCCAGCTCAATGCCGACTTCACCGCCGGCATCAGCGGCGAGGACGTCATGCCCTGGTGGTCGGTTAAGAACTCGGCCGGCACGGTGACCCAGACCACGGCCGACACTAAGCAAGTCGCCCAGGGCGAGCACGACTATGTGATCAGCAGCCCGGTCAACGGAGACGAGTACTTCTGGGACGCCAAGACGATGGTCGACGCCAACGACACGAGCCTCCCGGAGCAGACATCGAGCGAGCTCGAGTGCTCGTTCGTCGTGGACGGGACGCAGCCCACAATGCCGGCGGTGTCCAGCTCGGCGTTCCCGCCGTCCGGGTCGACCCCCGGCACCACTCAGGTCGTGCCCGGCGCGTCGGGCACGTTCAACTTCTCCGCCAGCGATCCGCCCCCGTCCGGATGCAGCTCGTCCTTCCCGATCGCCGATGGCGGCTTCAGTTTCACGGAGGACACGTGCATCGCCAGCGGGGTCTACGAGTTCGAGTACTCGCTCAACCAGCAGCTGAGCTCGACCGTGACCGCGCTCGGCAGCGGGGGCACCGACAACTGCGGGACGCAGTCTGGGGCCGTGCCCGCCGTCAACCCGACCGGGGATCCGAACACTGACACCTCGGCCAACCCGAGCGCGACAACGACCGCCACCTCCTGCACGATCGACATCTCGCAGTGGGGAACGAACACCCTGTACGTGGCGGCGGTCGACCAGGCCGGGAACGTCTCGCAGAGCTACGATTACACGTTCTACGTGCCGTTCAGCCAGCAGGCCACGACCGAGCCCGGCGACGTCAATGGCGACGGCATCCCGGACCTGCTGGCCACCAACAGCGCCGGCAACCTGGTGCTGTACCCGGGCAACACCGACCCGACCCTCACGCCGCCGACCGCGAGCGTGGCGGCCGACGCCCCGTCGGTTTCCGGCCTCAACTGGAGCCAGGAGCAGATCGCGCACCGCGGGTCGTGGTCTGGGGGCGACGTGGACGACCTGCTGGTGCTCGACCAGCCGGACGGCAACCTGTACCTGTATAAGAACGGCGGCACGCCCACCGGCATGTTCGAGACCACGACGAACCAGAACCTCATCACGTTCCCGTCGTGCGGGACCGTCGCCGATCCCGACAACACGAACAACTGCTCGGGGTACCCGTCACTGTCCGCCGGCTGGCTCGACTTCAACCAGATACTCGTCCCCGGCGATGCCTGGGGCGGGGCGAGCGGCGGAACGACCTCGATCACCGAGGACACCGGCAAGCCGAGCCTGCTGGCCGTCGACCCCACGACCGGCGCCCTCTGGCTGTTCCAGGGCACCGGCGGCGCGCTGCAGAACCCGGTTCAGCTCGGGGCCAGCGGCTGGAACGACGTCACGCTGCTCGCACCTGGCGACGTCAACGGCCAGCTGACGCTGTGGGCACGGGTCAATAGCGGCACTGACGCCGGCGACGTCGTCAGCTTCCCGCTGGCGATCCCGGCCGGGCACGCCCCGACACTCGACCCGGCCGCCCCCGGCACCCTGGAGTCGCCGACCAGCGGAACGGTGCTCGACAACAGCGGCGGCACGGCGATCAGCCTGCCCGTCGCCAGCTACCCGCAGGTCGTCGCCCCGGCTCCGCTGTCGGGCGGCACCTGCTCCACCACCGACACGCTGGCCTGCCCCGGTCTCTACGCTGTGTCCAGCAGCGGCGAGCTGTTCTTCTACGCGGGCCAGGCGACAACCACCCCCGCCGACGCCCTCACCGGCACGTCAGCCGAGGTCGGCGACATCGGCACCGGCATCATCCAGCTCAGCTAGGCGGCACAAGGCGGTGAAGGGCGGGCCCCGCCAGGGGTCCGCCCTTCACCCATTCGAAAGGTTTCCCGCCGTAGGCTGTGGCGGACTCGGCATATAGTCGGGAACCGCAGGTCAGAAAGTTAAAATCCCGTCGGCGGGGCGTTTGGGCCCGCCGCCTTGGCGGCAAGAAGATCGCCATGCCGGGAGTGGGGCTCGCGCGGCTTTTGACCTCGCTAGTCTGGCGTAACGCCCCTGACGAGTGCTGTAGAGAGGCTTTTCCGTGTCCCACATGACGTATCCCGAGGCGATGGTGGTCGGGCTCATCCAGGGCGTCACCGAGCTGTTCCCGGTGTCCAGCCTCGGCCACAACGTGCTGATCCCGGCGCTCGTCGGAGGAAGCTGGGCTCGGGATCTCAATGTCTCGGCGTCGGAGTCGCCTTACCTCGCCTACATCGTCGGCCTTCACGTCGCCACGGCGATTGCCCTGCTGATCTACTTCTGGCGGGACTGGGTGAAGATCATCGGTGCCTGGTTCTCGTCGATCCGGGCCGGCCGGGTGACGACGCCCTATCAGAAGCTCGCCTGGATGATCATTTTCGCCACCATCCCCGTCGGCCTGGTCGGGCTGAAATTCGAGCACGTGTTCCGCGTGCTGTTCGGCAAGCCGATCAGGGCTGCGATCTTCCTCGTGGTCAACGGGCTCATCTTGTACGCCGGGGAGAAGTTCAGGACCCGTAAGTCCCTGCGGGCCGACGCCGAGGTGGCCGCGCAGCGCGTTCCCGCTACCGGAGCCGTGGCCCCAGCGGGAGCCCATGGTGGCGCTGCCCTGGCACACGAGCAGGGCGGCACGGTTCCGGCCGGTGGTGCCGTCGCCGCGGCAGCGGCCGGTGCGGGAGGCGGCACGGTCGGCACCCCGGTGCGGCAGGTGGCGTCGCACGCGTCCGGCAACCGGGCTAGCCGCATCGCCGAGCAGGCGGTTGCCCGGAGCTCGGACGAACGGCTGACCGCCATGAGCTACTGGCAGGCGGTGATCATCGGCTCGGTGCAGATCCTGGCGCTGCTCGCCGGCATCAGCCGCGACGGCGTCACCATGGTCGCCGGAATGTTCCGCGGACTGTCACGGGAGGACGCGGCCAGGTTCGCGTTCCTGCTGGCCACACCGGTAATCCTGGCCGCTGGCGTGCTCAAGCTCGGTGACCTCGTGACCCTGGGCAAGGGCATCTACGGCCCGATCATCGCGGGCAGCATCCTGTCCGGCGTCGGCGCCTACGTATCGGTCCGCTTCCTGGTCCGTTACTTCCAGACGCGAACGCTGACGCCGTTTGCGATCTACTGCGTGCTCTTCGGCCTGTTCAGCATCATCTACCTGCAGGTGAAGTAGCGACCTACGCCAGGAACGCGCTGGCGCCGCGGCCGGCGAACCGTATCGGCCATATACGGATTTCGAATATTATCGGCGCTATGTCCGATGTGCCGCCGTCCCTGTCTGCCGTGAGCCTGCGGCTAGCCGGGCAGGTCGGGCAGGCCACGCTCGACCTGATCGCGGCCGATCCTGGCGGACAGGCTGACCTGGACCAGCACGTCGGCGCGGTGCGTTCGGCTCTCGCCGACGCCGAGGCCGCCCACGGCCGGAGGGCGCACGCGGTGGTGGCCCGGGCGGCGGTCGATGCGCGGGTCGGCGCCGCGGGCTCCACTGGAATCGGCGACCTCCTGTCGGCGATCAGCCGCAGCTGCCCGGACGTGCCGGCTGCCGAGGCCGGCCAGTGCCTGCCGCTGGTCCTCCTGCTGCACTACGTCTGCGGTTTCCTGGAGGAGGCCGTGACCGGCGACTGGTGGCCGGTCACCGACGCCCAGCCCGACTGGGAGTCGATGCGCCTCGCCGCGCTGTGCCAGCTGATCGCCGAGGCCGAGGCGGCGCAGGAATCGAGCCCGCGCTTAGGGGCGCGTCCGGCAGCGTGCGTCGACGGCGCGCTCGGGGTGCCAGATGCCGGCGGCCAGACTGATTGGGACCGATTCTCAGCTCTGAAAGGTCACGAGCTCCGCCAGCTCGGGTGGTAGGTCGCCAGACACGGCACCAGAGTGCCAGACGAGTCCGACAAATCGACGCCGCCCAATCAGCCAGGAGACTTGTCGTCCCCACCGGACGGAAAGTCTCCTACGTAATGCCGACCCCGTCGCATAGGCCGCGAATCGGGCGCGCGGCAAGTGCCCAGCGGAGGGCCTGATGCCGCATAGTACGTGAATCGGGCACCGGGCGGATGCCGGGCCCGCGGCCGCGGCCGCCAGACTGATTGGGACCGATTCTCAGTGCTATGCGCTGACAATCGGTCCCGATGTCCGGGCACCCCGCGGCGACAGCGCCCGCATGGGCGGGTGGGCTCGGGCTACTCCTCGCGTGAGCGCCGCCCGCGGATCCGGCCGCGCTCCTTGGCATCCAGGATCGTCTTGCGCATCCGCACCGCGGACGGGGTCACCTCGACGCACTCATCGTCGGCGCAGAACTCCAGCGCCTGCTCGAGGCTGAGCAGCCGCGGCGGGATCAGCCGCTCGAGCTCCTCGCCCGCCGACTGGCGGATGTTGGTGAGCTTCTTCTCCTTGGCGATGTTCACGTCCATGTCATCCCAGCGCGAGTTCTCGCCGACGATCATGCCCTCGTACACCGTGGTGCCCGGCTCCACGAACAGGCTGCCGCGCTCCTGCAGCGCGAACATCGCGTACGCGGTCGCCGTGCCGGTCCGGTCGGCCACAAGGGATCCTGTGGGCCGCCCGCGCATCGTGCCCGACCAGGGCTCGAAGCCCTCGAAGACGTGATGGGCGATCCCGGTGCCGCGCGTCTCGGTGAGGAACTGGGTCCTGAACCCGATCAGGCCCCTGGCCGGGACGGTGAAGTCCAGGCGTACCCAGCCGGTGCCGTGGTTGGACATGTTGTCCATGCGGCCCTTGCGCACGGCCAGCAGCGACGTGACCGTGCCGAGGTACTCCTCCGGGCAGTCGACGGTGAGGCGCTCGACCGGCTCGTGCAGCTGGCCGCCGATCTCGCGCGTCAGCACCTGCGGGCGGCCGACGGTCAGCTCGTAGCCCTCCCGGCGCATCTGCTCGACCAGCACGGCGAGGGCCAGCTCGCCGCGGCCCTGGACCTCCCAGGTGTCAGGGCGCTCCGTGGGCTGGACCACGAGGGAGACATTGCCGACCAGCTCACGGTCGATGCGGTCCTTGACCATCCGCGCCGTAACCTTCGACCCCTTCGACTGGCCGACCAGCGGCGAGGTGTTAACCCCGACCGTCATCGAGATCGCGGGCTCGTCCACGGTGATGAGCGGCAGCGGTCGCGGGTCATCGGGGTCGGCCAGCGTCTCGCCGATCATGATGTTGCCGATGCCGGCCACCGCGATGATGTCGCCCGGCCCGGCGGACGCGGCCGGCACCCGCTCGAGCGCCTCGGTGCGCAGCAGTTCGGTGATCTTCACGCGCTCGATCGACCCGTCGCGGCGGCACCAGGCCGCCTGCTGGCCCTTCTTGATCTCACCGCTGAATACCCGGCAGAGCGCGATCCGGCCCAGGTAGGAGGACGCGTCGAGGTTCGCGACGTGGGCGCGCAGCGGCGCGTCGGGGTCGTAGGTCGGCGCGGGCACGGTCTCGCGCAGCGCCTGGAACAGCGGCTCGAGGTCAGGCGAGTCCGGCAGCTGGCCGTCCTCGGGCCTGGCCAGCGAGGCCCGGCCGGCCTTGGCCGAGGCGTAGATGATCGGGAACTCGATCTGCTCCTCGGTCGCGTCCAGGTCCATGAACAGCTCGTAGCAGGCGTCGACCACCTCGGCGATCCGCGCGTCGGCGCGGTCCACCTTGTTGATCACTACGATCACCGGCAGCCTGGCCTGGAGCGTCTTGCGCAGCACGAACCTGGTCTGCGGCAGCGGCCCTTCGCTGGCATCGACGAGCAGGATCACGCCATCGACCATCGACAGGCCGCGCTCGACCTCACCGCCGAAGTCGGCGTGGCCGGGTGTGTCGATGATGTTGATGGTCATCCCGCCGTGCCTGACCGCGGTGTTCTTGGCCAGGATCGTGATGCCCTTTTCCCGTTCCAGGTCGCCGGAGTCCATGACCCGCTCGGCGACCTGCGCCCCGGCCCTGAATGCACCAGATTGCCATAGCATGGCATCGACAAGCGTCGTCTTGCCGTGGTCCACATGGGCGACGATGGCCACGTTTCGCAGGTCGTCACGGGACGCGAGCTGACCCGGGTGGGCTGACCCAGTGGTGGCGGCTAGTGCGCCGGCGGGTGCGGTGCTGGCAGGCATGCGGAGAGGCTCCGGTAACTAAGGGAAGTGCCGGGATTACGGCTTGATGCCAATTCTATTAGGTCGGAGCTAAGCTCCGCGCAGCCTGGGCTACGGTCGGCGGAAGATCAGGACATGTCGGCACTATGGGCGCTTCCGTGGCCGACTTCCTGCGACAATCGTGCAAACGAGAGAGGACCAGCTCATGGCGACCGACGTGGCGGCAGACCGCCCGGTTTCCGATCCCAGCGAGGGACCGGGACGACCGGACGAGAAGTCGTCAGCTCGGCTCCGCACCGCGCTGGGCTGGGTTGCCGGCGCGGGCGTGGTCGTCGCCATCGCGTGGCTGATCATGACTCTGGTCTCAGCCGCTGCCCTCTATCCGCTGATGGCCCCGAATAGCTGGCAGGGCGAGATCAATCCCGCCGGCTTCGCGAAGATCGGCCTGGTGGTCAACGACACCGGGACCGGGTCGGCGGATAACTGCCGGGCGGTTCTGAAGGTCGGATCGGCCGCCCCGATATCCAGCGCCCCTCAGTCGGTGTCGCCCGGCCGGTCCCGCATCCTGACCGTCGAGCTGCACGCCACCTCTGCCCTCGGCTCCGCCCCGGCCTACGCGTGGCTGCAGTGCTCGAACTACACCTCGCCGCGGCAACTGGCGACGCTGCCCCTCGGCCTGTCGCTGCGCACGAGCCAGCCGGTGGTCAAGGCCGGAGCCTCCGCCACGACGGTCAGTTTCATGGTCACCAGTCCTGGCCGGGACGATGGCCGCCAGTGCCAGGCGTGGGTGCTGATGAGCAGCGGCCTGAAGATCGCCGCGGGCAATCAGCCCGTGGTGCCTGCGCACTCCGGCCCGGCGGCAGGCGGTGCCGCGCTCGGCACGGGCCGCGGCGCGGAGTTCACGGTCTCCTACCAGACCGGGACGGGACGGCCGCGCAAGGTCTGGGCCACGTGCTCGGCGCTCGGCGCGTCCAGCTGGACCGTCATCAGCACCCAGACGCGCGTACCGGGAAGCTGAGCCCGGCGCAACCCAAGGCCCGCAAGAGGTCGAATAACTGTTCGAATCCAGCTATGCTCTAGCCATGGCAGCGTACGTGCCGACCGGCTGGCCGCAGGGGGTGCACCCGCCGGGCTCTGAGGGCTTCGAGCAGACGGCCGTGAAGTGGCTGCTGGATGTGGTGCCGCCTGACTACCGGCTCCACGGCGTCCTGCTGCGCCACCCGGTCGCGCTGGCCGCGCTGGCCCGCCATCACCTGGCGGCCTGCATCGAAGGGGCCCGCCAGGGCTACCGGGGAGTCCGGGCCGAGCTTGGCCGTGACCTGCCGCCAAGCAGCATCTCGGCCGTCCTGGCGGCCTACCAGACCGAGGGGAAGCGTCTTGTGGCGGCGGCCAAGGCCGCTGACCTGATCAACCGGGCGCTGCGCGGCGAGACGTTCGTGCCCCAGATGGCCGGCACGCAGGACGAGGCCAGGAACCCCGCTCCCTCACGGCGGCCCGCCAGCGGCCCGCCACCGCCCGCCCGCGGCTAGCCCGACCTCAGGCGGGGGCTAACGGCTGCTGCACTGGAGACACTGCGGCGGCGGCGGTGCCCGGCCGGGCCCAGCCGACGCCGGCGACATGCTCGCGGACAACCTTGGCCGGAACGCCGGCGACGACGCAGTTATCGGGCACCGTGCCGCGAACGACCGAGCCCGCCGCCACCACCACGTTCTTCCCGATCACGGCGCCGGGCAGGATCACGCTGCCGGTGCCGAGCCAGCTCCCCGAGCCGATCCGGACCGGGCTGTTGACCGGCCACTGCCTGCCGATTGGCGTGTCGATGTCCTCGTACCGATGGTTCTGGTCGGTGATGTAGACGTACGGGCCGGTGAAGACGTCGTCGCCGATATCGATCGACTGGTGCGCGACGATGTGGCTCCCCCGCCCGATCACGCATCCGTCGCCGACCCGCAGGATGGGCTCGGGACCAAGGTCGTGACCAGGGGCCATGCCCGCGCACATCGTGACCAGCTCGGCGATCATCGTCTTGTCGCCGACCTCGATCCAGGGCTCGCCGTAGACGGACCCGGTCGGGAACGCCATCAGCGAGCCGGGGCCGAACGCCGCGAACCGGCGCCCGGCGGCCGACTCGGCCGTCACGATTCCCGCATTCTGGAGGCGGTGCCAGGCACCCTGGATCAGGCCCGCCACCAGCGCCCGCCGGCGCCTGCCCAGCTCCTGCTTCAACGACATGGCCGATAACGTACCTGGCCGCCGGCTGACGGCACCAGCCGCGGCTACTCTCCGCGCAGGCGCTCGAGCACTGGCGCGAACACCGGCATGTACGGCTCGTGCACGGTGACGAAGGAGAACCCCCACCGCTCCCGGCTCTTGCGCAGCTGATCGGCAATCTCGTCCGGGGTGCCGATCAGCAGGAACGGCGTCTCCAGGGCCTGATCGACGGTCAGCACGTTCCCCGCCGCGGCCGCGCCAGCCCGTTCCGCCTCGCTCACCTGAGCGGCGATCAGCTCAGCCGCCGCGGCGCGCCGGTCGGAGGTGACGACCACGGCCTGCACGAGCAGATGCCATTCGATCTCGGCGGCCCGCTCCCCCGCGCACTGGCGGGCGAACCTGACCCGTTCATCGGCCTCGGCCGCGGTGGCGAGCCGGAACGTCCCCGGCGGCTGGCCCTTGACCTGATAGACGCCAGCCACGCCGACGATCTCCGCGTGCTGAGCGCCGATGCGCAGGACGCGATCGCCGGTCCCCCCGATCAGCAGCGGCGGCCCGAAACCGCCGAACCCGCTCCGCTGCACGGGCCGGGGCAGCGGCCAGCGCGCGCTTCGCTCCGCGAGGGCGCCGGCGAAGTACCGTTCCAGCTCGCCGATCATCTGCTCCATCGCCGCGGCCCTGGCGGCGAACGGCTGCCACGGGATGCCTGCCTCGTCGAACTCCCACTTCATGTGCCCCGCGCCGAGGCCGACAATAAGCCTGCCCTCGGTCAGGATGTCGGTGGTGGCAATCTCCCTCGCGAGCAGCGCGGGCGTCCAGAACGGCACGTTGAGCACCAGCGTGCCGAGCGCGAGCCGCTGCGTGGCCTCGGCCGCGCTGACCAGCACGGCAAACGGCGCCGCCAGGCCCACGTGATCGGCCGAGAACACCGCGTCGTAGCCAAGCTCCTCGGCCTCGCGGCACTGAGCAACGAACGCTTCGCGCGTCGTCAGGCCGAAAATGTTGAAGGAGAAGCGGAACGGGCGCATACGCCCAGTGTGTCAGTCAGCCCCCGGGCGTCGCCGCGGCCAGCTGGCCGCACGCGCCGTCGATCTGCGTGCCCCTGGTGTCCCTGACGGTCACGGGCACGCCGCGGAACGCGAGCCGGTCGAGGAACTCGGCCGCCACCTCAGGATCGGACGCGGTCCACTTCGAGCCCGGCGTCGGGTTCAGCGGGATCAGGTTCACGTGCGCCAGCCGGCCCGCGAGCAGCGAGGCCAGCCGGTCCGCCCGCCAGGCGTGATCGTTGATGTCCCTGATCATCGCGTACTCGATCGAAACCCGGCGGCCGGTAGCCGCCGCGTAGCCCCAGGCCGCGTCCAGCACCTCGGCCACCTTCCAGCGGCGGTTGACCGGGACGAGGTCGTCGCGCAGCTCGTCGTCGGGGGCATGCAGCGAAACCGCGAGCCGCACCGACAGCCCCTCGCCAGTCAGCTTCCTGATGGCCGGCACGAGGCCGACGGTCGAGACCGTGACCGATCGCTGCGATATCCCGAGCCCGGCCGGCGCCGGGTCGGTGATCCGCCGGACCGCGGTCAGCACCGCGTTGTAGTTCGCCAGCGGCTCGCCCATGCCCATGAACACGACGTTCGACACCCGGCCCGGCCCGCCGGGGACCTCGCCCCTGGCCATCGCCCTGGCCCCGGCGAACACCTGGCTGACGATCTCGGCCGCCGACAGGTTCCTGGTCAGGCCCGCCTGGCCGGTCGCGCAGAACGGGCAGGCCATGCCGCAGCCGGCCTGCGACGAGACGCACATCGTCACCCGGTCGGGATAACGCATCAGCACGGACTCCACGTACGCGCCGTCGAACGCCCGCCAGAGCGTCTTCCTGGTCGTCCCGCCGTCGCACTCCAGCTCGCGCTGAGCGGTCAGCAACGGTGGCAGCAGCGCCGCGATCAGATCGGAACGAGGCCCCGCCGGCAGATCGGTCATGTCCGCCGGGTCATCGGTCAGGCGGGCGAAATAATGCCGGGAGAGCTGATCGGCTCTGAACCCCGGCTCACCGAGTTCCTCGACGGCGATCTTGCGCGCGGCCCGGTCAAGATCGGCAAGATGACGCGGCGGCCTCGCCCTCGAACCGCGCGGCAGGAGGCCAATCGGGACTGGCTTGCCCACCACTAAGGTGCTCCGTTCCCCGTGACCTGCAGAAAGTCGGTAGATTTCGTACGTGCCGTCCTTGCGCCGAAGCGCTCACCAGACTCCCAGGATATCCGCCAGCCCGGCCAAGCCAGCGGTGCTGCTCGACAGCGTCAGCCCGTACGGGAGCCGCCGGGTCATCGTGGAATACGACGGCACGTCAACCTCGGCCTACCTGCACGACAAGTCGGGCGCAATAGCCGCCACCTGGATCGCGAATCACGAGCCTGCTCCCGAGGCCGTCGACGTCGCCAGGCTGAGGTCCGGCCAGGCGCCGGAGATGCCGGCTGAGCACACCCGCAGTCCTGAGGGCAGTCCGCTGATCGAGGCCAGCTCCCTGCGCGCCGTCTGGCTCGAGGAGGGCGACGGGGTTGCCATCCTGCAGGACGACGAGCCGCTGGCCATGATCCCGGGCTGGTCTGACCTGTCCAAGGGCATGCCCGGCTACAGCCGCGAGGCCATCGGGCAGACGCCGTTCGCCTGGTCGCTTGACGACGCCCTGGAGGGCCTCGGCCCCCGGCTGGCCAGGGCGGAGCGGTTCTGGCGCTGGCGGACGAGCCAGGAGTCGTGGGCGTCGTTCCAGCAGGCAACGCTCGGGCATTTGCTCAGCCGGCTCGGCCCGGGGGGCGGCTACTGGGACGTCAGCGGCGGCAAGCAGCCGCTGACGGGCGTGTCCGAGCGACCGCCGGTGCCAGGGCGGCCGTTCACGGTGCTGTCCACGATCGGCATGAGCTGCCAGCGGATGCCGGTGGTTGAGCAAACCGGCGAGAACGCCGTCAGCCGCGCCCGGATCGAGCTGGCCCTGGCCACCACCATGCCGAGCCCGCAGGCCGCGCGCATCTTCCTGTGGCTGGCCCAGTTCCCCTGGCGCGAGGTGACCTGGCTCGGCCCTGGCCACAGCGTGCCGTGGTATCACGACGCCTCGACGTTTCCGCTCGGCGGCGGGAACGAGGCGATCCTCCTGCTCGACGACCCCGGCCGTCTGCCAGGCCCGGAGGGGCCACGCCTGGACGGCTTCACCGCCGGCGACGAGCCGGTCCGCTGGCTGTGGGTCATCCCGATCAATGAGCGCGAGCGCCGGCTGGCGGCCGAGCGGGGCTCAGCGAGCCTGGTCACGCAGCTCGCAGCGCAGCGCCGCAGCTGGGTCTGGAGTACGGGCGACAGCGCTCGCTAGTGCTGACCCCCGGACCCCCGCGGACAGTCAAGTGCTGACCCGGGGGACGACCCCCGGACCCCCGCGGACAGTCAAGTCAGGTCGCGTGGCCGTTCGGGACGAACGCGGCCAGCAGCAGCCAGACCACCGGGGCCTGCACCAGCAGCGAGTCGATCCGGTCGAGGATGCCGCCATGGCCGGGCAGCAGCCGGCCCATGTCCTTGATTTCGAGATCGCGCTTGATCATGGACTCGGCGAGGTCGCCCAGGGTCGCGGCGCCGACCGCGGCCGCGCCGAGCAGCAGCCCCTGCCAGATGTGGCCGCCGAGCAGGTGCGGCACCATGATGACGCCCGCCGCCAGGCAGAGCACGACTGAGCCGGCCAGCCCCTCCCAGGTCTTCTTCGGGCTGATGACGGGCGCCATCGGATGCTTGCCCACGAGAATGCCCGCCAGGTATCCGCCGGTGTCGCTGCACACCGTCAGCACCACGAAGATCAGCGCGCGGCGGGCGCCGTCGGGCGCCGCGAGCATGAGGGCCACGAACACCGCCATCAGCGGCAGGTAGGCGGTCGCGTACAGGCCGGCGGTCACGTCCCGCACGTACCCGGAGGCGCCACCGACCAGGCGCCAGGCCAGGACCGCGATCGCCGTCAGCGCGGTGGCGGCGAGCACCGCCTGCGTGCTCGACAGATAGGCAAGGATGACCATCGCGGCGCCGCCGCCGGCAATCGGCACGAGCGGCAGGTGGATGTCCCTGGACGCAAGCGCATGCGCAAGTTCCCACAGCGCGATGGCGACGATGATCCCGACGTAGACCAGGAACGTCCACTTGATCGTGAGCAGCGTGAGCAGGACCAGACCGCCCATGACCAGGGCCACGCCCAGGGCGGCCGGGAGGTTGCGCCCGGTGCGGCCCGCCTTGCTGGGCGCATCCGCGGAGGACGACCCAGCGGCGGACGCGCTCTGCTGGTCGCCGGGGTGACCGTCTGGGCTACCCCCTCGATGATCGTCTTCAAGCCGCAAGCTAGACCTCGAGCAGCTCTGCTTCCTTGTGCTTCAGCAGCTCATCCACCTGTCCGATGTAGCTATGCGTCAGCTCGTCCAGCTCCCGCTCCGCCCGCCGGCCGTCGTCCTCGCCCGCCTCGCCGTTCTTGACCAGCTTGTCGATCGAGTCCTTCGCGTGCCTGCGGATGTTGCGGATGGACACCCGGCTGTCCTCAGCCTTGCTCCTGGCGACCTTGATGTACTCCTTACGGCGCTCCTCGGAGAGCTCGGGGAAGTTGACCCGGATGATGTTGCCGTCGTTGGACGGGTTGACGCCGAGGTCAGAGTTCCTGATCGCCTTCTCGATCGCGGACATCGAGCCCTTGTCGTAGGGCTGGATGATCACCATCCGCGGCTCGGGGAGGTGGAATGACGCCAGCTGGTTCACCGGCGTCGGCGTGCCGTAGTACTCGGCCGTGATCTTGTTGAACATGGACGGATGGGCCCGGCCGGTGCGGATCCCGCTGAACTCGTCCTTGGCAACCACGACTGCCTTCTCCATCTTCTCCTCGGCCTCAAGGAGAGTCTCGTCAATCACTGCGGCTCCTCGTGTGTCGCAAACATCTGTGTCGCAAACAGCTGTGTCGCAAACAGCTAGGGCGCGGCCCTGCTGACGAGCGTGCCGATTCGCTCACCGCGGACCGCACGCACGACGTTTCCCTCCGCCATCAGGTCAAAGACGACTATTGGCAGATCATTGTCCATGCAGAGGCTGACCGCTGTCGCGTCCATCACTTGCAGCCCGCGGCGGAGGACCTCGGCGTAGTCCAGGTGATGGAACCGGATGGCGTCCGGGGCGTGGCGCGGATCGGCGTCGTAAACGCCATCCACCTGCGTGCCCTTCAGCACCGCCTCGGCCCCGATCTCGAGCGCGCGCTGCGCGGCGCAGGTGTCGGTCGAGAAGAACGGCGCGCCCAGGCCGGCGCCGAAGATCACCACGCGGCCCTTCTCCAGGTGACGGATGGCCCGCCGCGGGATGTAGGGCTCGGCGACCTGGCCCATGGTGATCGCCGTCTGCACCCTGGTCTCCACCCCGAGCTTCTCCAGTACGTCCTGGAGCGCGAGGCAGTTGATCACAGTCCCGAGCATGCCCATGTAATCGGCCCTGGACCGATCGATGCCGCGCTCGGAGAGCACGGCACCGCGGAACATGTTGCCGCCGCCGACGACGGCCGCGATCTGGTACCCGAGCCGGGCGGCAGCGGTGATCTCCCGCGCGACGTGAATGACGACGTCCGGGGAGATGCCGAGCGGCTCGCCGCCGGCGAAGGCCTCGCCGGACAGCTTCAGTACTACGCGCCGCCAGCCTGGCCTAGGCGCGGCGGGGACAGGGCCAGGTCCGGGCTCGGCGTCCGGTTCGCCCGGCCGGGTCCCTGCCACCGCAACGGTGCCGTCGGCCAGCGTCAACCCGCCTGACCGATCTGGAACCGGGCGAACTCCCTGACGCTGGTCCCGTGCTCGGCGAGGATCTGCTTGATCGACTTCTTCTTGTTCTCCTCGCGGACCGACATCTGCTCGACGAGCACGATGTCCTTGAGGAACGCGTTGAGCCGGCCCTCGACGATCTTCGGGATGGCCTGCTCGGGCTTGCCCTCCTCGCGGGTCACCTGCTCGGCGATCCGGCGCTCGTTCGCGACCACCTCGTCTGGCACCTGCTCGCGCGTCACGTACTGCGGGCGCATCGCCGCGACCTGGAAGGCGACCTCCTGGGCGATGTCCGCGCCCTTGTCGTCCGTCTGGACGAGCACGCCCAGTGTCGGCGGCAGGCCGGGGTCGGACTTGTGCAGGTAGCTGGTCACGTAGCCACCCTCGAAGCGCGCGTACCGGCCGAGCTCGAGCTTCTCCTTGAGCGTCGCGCCGGCCTCGTCGATCAGCTCCTGAGTGGTCAGGCCGGGCCGGACCTCCAGGCCGAGCACGGCCAGCCGGTCGGTCGCCCCGGCCTTCAGGGCCGCGGCCGCGATGTCGGCCGCGACCTGCTGGAACTGGTCGGTCTTCGCGACGAAATCGGTCTCGCAGTTGAGCTCGACCAGCACCCCGGCGCTCGTGCCGTCAAGCACCGCGGTGATCAGGCCCTGCGCGGCGGTCCGCTGCGCCCGCTTCGAGACGTCCTTGGCGCCCTTGATGCGCAGCGCCTCCACGGCCGCGTCGTAGTCGCCATTGGCGTCCACCAGCGCGTTCTTGCAGTCCATCATGCCGGCGCCGGTCTGCTCGCGGAGCCGCTTCACGTCGGCGGCGGTGTAGTTCGCCATGTTCCCATCTCTCGTTGTCTGTTCTGCGGAGGACTCGTCCTCCGGGCTGCCGCGGGACGGCCCGGTCAGGCGGTCTGCGCGTCGGAGCTCTCGGCCGCGTCGCTCGTGACGTCGCCGGTCTCCTCGGCGACATCGGCGATGATCGCGTCGCCCTCGGCCTTGGCCTCGGCCAGGTCGGCGGCGCTCGCAGCCTCGGCGACGACGCCCTCCGGCGAGCCGCCCTCGACGATGACGGGGTCGGGCGAGCCGCCCTCGACGAGCAGCTCGCGCTCCCACTCAGCCAGCGGCTCATCGGTCCCGATCACGCCACTCGCGGCCTCGGCCGACGGCTTGTCATCGCTCACCGCGGCCCCGGCCCTGGCGATCAGCCCGTCGGCGACCGCGTCCGCGACGACCCTGGTGAGGAGGGCGACGCTGCGGATCGCATCGTCGTTGCCGGGGATCGGGTACTGCACCTCGTCCGGGTCGCAGTTGGTGTCGAGGATCGCGACCACCGGGATGCCCAGCTTGCGGGCCTCGCTGACGGCGATGTGCTCCTTCTTGGTGTCCACGACCCACAGGGCGCTCGGCACCCTGGCCATATCGCGGATGCCGCCGAGCGAGCGCTCGAGCTTGTCCTTCTCCCGCCGGAGCTGCAGCAGCTCCTTCTTGGTGAGGTTCGAGCCCGCCACGTCGTCGAAGTCGATCTCCTCGAGCTCCTTCAGCCGCTGGAGCCGCTTGTAGACCGTGCCGAAGTTGGTCAGCATGCCGCCCAGCCAGCGCTGGTTCACGAACGGCATGCCCACGCGGCGGGCCTGCTCGGCGATGGCCTCCTGGGCCTGCTTTTTGGTGCCGACGTACAGGACCGATCCGCCGTGGGCGACGGTCTCCTTGATGAAGTCGTAGGCGCGATCGATGAAGTCCAGCGACTGCTGGAGGTCGATGATGTAGATACCGTTGCGCTCAGTGAAGATGAAGCGCTTCATCTTCGGGTTCCAGCGCCTCGTCTGGTGTCCGAAGTGAACGCCGC
>DAIOWC010000045.1:0-32167 GCA_036758685.1 Streptosporangiaceae bacterium
CGCCAGTGCGGGCAGGATCGAGCGGCGGCCGGTCAGTCCGTAGGCATCCACGAACGGACCGAGATCGCCGTGCGTGATGATCTCGCCCGGCACCACGGACCCATCGGGCGCAGCAGCCGGTCGCCCCGGCGGACGATGCCCGCCGTCATCCGGCCGCCGGTCAGCAGCTCATCGCACACGAGGTCAGTATGTCCTCCCGGCCGGTATCGGCCCGACACCGGAAATCTGTGGCGAGCCCGTGTAAGCCGGGCATATGTTGCTCGCATGGCCTCAATCATCAAGTCGGTGAGCTTCGACTGTGAGGACGCGCTCGTCGTCGCCACGTTCTGGGCCGAGGCTCTCGGCACCGACGTCGACGAGGACGCGACAGCCGAGCTCGCCTACGTCGAGGCCGCGGGCTGGGGCGGCCCCAACATGTGGTTCGCCAAGGTGCCCGAGCCGAAGGCCGCCAAGAACCGCGTGCACCTGGACCTGCGCGCTCCGCAGACGATGGCCGATGAGGTGCGCCGGCTAGCGGAGCTCGGGGCCAGCGTCGTCGAGCGCCATGAGGGACATACGGTGATGAATGACCCCGAGGGCAACGTGTTCTGCGTGGAGCTAGGCCCTGCGGACTGACCCGCCTTCACCAGGTAGTCTCACGCGTATGGACAAGGTTGAGCTGACCGAGAAAGAGTGGCGGGATCGCCTGTCGCCCGAGGAGTACCACGTACTGCGCGAGGCCGGCACCGAAGCCCCGTTCACCGGTGAGTACACCGACACCGAGACCAAGGGCGTGTACAAGTGCCGCGCCTGCGGCGCGGAGCTCTTCCGCTCGACGAACAAGTTCCACTCCGGCTGCGGCTGGCCGAGCTTCTACCAGCCGACCGAGGATGACGCGGTGATCCTGATCGAGGACCGCTCGCTCGGCCGCACGCGCACGGAGGTACGGTGCGCGGCGTGCGGCTCGCACCTGGGACACGTGTTCGAGGGCGAGGGCTACGACGTGCCGACCGACCAGCGGTGGTGCATCAACTCGGTGTCGCTCGCGCTCGACGAGGAGTGAGCGCGGCCGCGCCCGGCGGACTGCGGCTGATCAGGTCCGGCGAGCTGTCCGGGGCCACCGCGCAGACCAGCGGCATGATCCGGTCCGCCGCCATCTCGGGCGACCTCACTGGCGCGCAGGCGCTCTGGATGGGCCGGACCGAGCTGCCGCCAGGGGTGCAGTCCGGGGACCACCATCACGGTGAATCCGAGACCGGGATCTACGTGGCGTCGGGCCGGCCGGTTTTCGTGTTCCGCGATCCGGGCTCGGGCGAGCTGGTCCGGCTCGAGACCGAGCCGGGCGACTACATCTGGGTACCGCCGCATTTCCCGCACCGGGAAGAGAACCCGTCCCCCGACGAGCCCGCGATTGTGGTCATCGCGAGGTCCACGCAGGAAGCGATCGTCGTCAACGTCGCCGAGCTCTGAAGGCCGGCAGCTACCAGGCGTCCTTCTGCGCCCTGGCCTCGTAGAGCAGTACGGACGCCGAGACCGACACGTTGAGCGAGTCGGCCGCCCCGAGCATCGGGATGCCGATGCGCCGGAATCCCTCCGCGTACCACGGCGGCGAGACCCCGTACCGCTCGCTGCCGATGACCAGCGCGGTCCGGCCGCGGTAGTCGGCCTGCCGGTAGTTGATGCTCTCGTCGGTGTCGGCGAGATAGACGGTGCAGTCGCTGGCGCGCAGCCAGCGGATCGCGTCGCTGACCTCCGCGAACTCAACCGAGGGAACCTTCATGTTCATGCCCTGGCTGCTGCGCAGCACCTTCGGGTGCGTCAGCCGGGTGCGGCGGTTGGTCAGCACGAGGCAGTCGGCCGCGCACGCGTCCAGGGTCCGGATCAGCGTGCCGAGGTTGCCGGGGATCTCCACCGCGTCGGCGACCAGCACGATCGCGTTCGGGGTCAGCTCGACGGTCTCGGGCTGCCAGTCGGGCAGCTGAGCGACGCTGATCAGGCCGTCTGGATTGGGCCGCTCGGCGAGCCGCTCCAGCGTCTTCGCGGACACCTGGTAGGCGCGGCGCGCCCGGCCGGCTAGCTGGCCGGCGCGGACGGCGGCCTCGTCGGAGTACGCGGCCTCGGGGCACCAGACGAACACGTCGATGTCGACGCCGGTCTCGAGCACCATGTTGTTCTCGTAGAGGCCCTCGGCGACGAACGAACGTCTCGGGATGCCGGTCCGGTTGTTCTGGACATCCCGGATGAGGTCGGCGACGGGATGCCGAAGACCGATCTGCTGGAGTTCCACGCCCGCGCGCTCTCCGGTCCTCAGGGTCGGCGCTGCAGGCAGTCGGGCCCGACCTCGCCGAGGCTGGCAATGCCCGCGAGGCGCATGGTCAGCTCGAAGTCGTTCCGCAGCGCCCGCAGCACGTGCCGGACCCCGCCCTCGCCGCCGAGGGCCAGGCCGTAGACGTACGGCCTGCCGACCAGCACTGCCTGCGCGCCGAGTGCGAGCGCCTTGACCATGTCCGCCCCGCCGCGGATACCGCTGTCGAACAGAACTGTCATCCGCGAGCCGACGGCCCCGGCGACGGCGGGCAGCGCGTCCAGCGCGCCGATCGCCCCGTCCACCTGGCGGCCGCCGTGATTGGACACAACGATGCCCTCCATCCCGGCGTCCGCTGCCCGTACCGCGTCGGCCGCCGACAGGATGCCCTTCAGCACGATCGGGCCGTGCCAGTGCTGACGCACGAACGGCAGATCGTCCCATGTCAGCGACAGATCACCGAAGATCTGCGTGTACCGCAGGATCGCGGCGCCCGGGTCGGCGTGCACCGGGCTGGCGAGGGCCGCCTGGAACGCCGGGTCGGTCAGGTAGTTCTGCACGCCGATGCCGTGCAGGAACGGCAGGTAACCGTGATCCAGATCGCGCGGCCGCCACGCGAGCGTGCGGGTATCCAGCGTGACCACCAGCACGGTGAAGCCCGCCGCCTGGGCGCGGCCGAGCAGGCTCGCCGCCACCGCCCGGTCCTTGGGCCAGTACAGCTGGTACCACCGCTGCCCGTCGCCGTTAGCGGCCGCGACGTCCTCCATCGACGTCGAGGCCGCGGTGCTCAGGATCATCGGCACCCCGGCGGCGGCGGCCGCCCGCGCTACCGCCGCCTCGCCGTCCGGGTGGGCGATGCCGAGCACGCCGACCGGAGCGAGCAGGAACGGCGCGGTGAGCTCCGTGCCGAGCACGGTCCGCGCGAACGACGGCGTGCTCACGTCGGTCAGCATCCGGGGCACGATCCGCCACCGGCGGAAAGCCTCGAGGTTCTCCCTGGCGGTATCGCCCGACCCGGCCGCGCCGGCGACGTAATCGAACGCCCGCGGAGTCATGACGGCGCGCGCGTCTTCCTCCAGCCTCGACAGATCCGCCGTTATCTGCGGCACTGCCCAGGTCAGCCCGTTCAGGTAGATCTCGTCCTGGTAGCTCTCCAGCGACTGGCTCACGCGACCCATCGTGTCACGCGGCCCGCGCCCGAATATCCCCTGGTGCGACCGCGGATCCGGTGGCGCTGAACCGGGCTGGCGCGAAGCGGCAGAATGCTGTCATGCCCAAGGCCAACGACGCCGCCGCCGCGCTGCTCGACGAATACGCCGACCTGTACACGATGACGGGCGGCGATCAGTTCCGCGCCCGCGTCTACACCAAGGCGGCCAGGGCCATCGCCGCTCATCCGGAGGACATCGCGCAGCTGTCCGGCGCCGACCTGCAGCGCATCCCCGGCGTCGGCAAGTCGATCGCCGCCAAGATCGCCGAGATCCAGGCCTCCGGCAGCTTCGCCGAACTGGAGGAACGCCGCGCCGAGATCCCCGACGGCGTCCGCCAGCTGACGAGGATCCCCGCGCTCGGCCCGCGCCGGGCCCTGCAGCTGTACCGCGAGCTGAAGATCGCCACGCCCGAGGAGCTGCGCGACGCGATCGCCGCGGGCACGCTCAACGACCTGAAGGGCTTCGGCCCGAAGAGCGCGGAAAAGCTGCTGCGCGGCATCGACCTGCTCGAGCGCGCGGGCGACCGGGTGCTGCTCAACGTGGCCGCGGAGACCGCGGCCGCGGTCATCGAGGCGGTCTCCGCGGCGCCCGGCTGCCTGCGCATCGCCCCGGCGGGCTCGCTGCGCCGGGCCAAGGAGAGCATCGGCGACGTCGATGTGCTCGCGGCGGCCGAGGACTCCGCGCCTCTGATGGCGGCGCTCACCGCAATGCCCGAGGCCGCCGAGGTCATTGCCTCCGGACCGACGAAAACCTCGATCCGGACCGTAGCCGGCCTGCAGGTCGACCTGCGCGTGGTGGCGCTGGAGGTGTGGGGCGCCGCCCTGCAGTACTTCACCGGATCGCAGGAGCACAACGTCCGGATCCGCGAGCTCGCGGTCCGCAGGAAGCTCAGGCTGTCGGAATACGGCCTGTTCGACGCCCCGACCGGCGACCTCATCGTGTCCACCACCGAGGAGGAGGTCTACGAGCGCCTGGGGATGCAGTGGATACCGCCGACGCTCCGCGAGGACACCGGCGAGGTGCAGGCCGCGCTCAAGGGCCGGCTTCCCGATCTGGTGACCGAGGCCGACGTCCGCGGTGACCTGCACTCGCACACCAACCTGACCGACGGGCTCGCCAGCCTCGAGGACATGGTCAGCGCCGCGCGCGAGAAGGGCTACGAGTACTACGCGATCACCGACCACGCGCCGAACCTCGTCATGCAGCGGATGACCGACGAGAAGATGCTCGCCCAGCGCGAGCAGGTGCGCAGGCTCGCCGACAAGCTGGCGACCGACGGCGGCCGGCCGATGGTGCTGCTGCACGGCACCGAGCTGAACATCGCTCCCGACGGCAGCGTGGACTGGCCCGCGGACTTCCTCGAGGGGTTCGACGTGTGCGTCGCGTCCGTGCACTCGCACTTCGACCAGCCCCGGCCGGAGATGACGAAGCGCTTCATCACCGCCTGCGAGAACCCGTACGTGAACGTCATCGGCCACCCGCTGACCAGGAAGATCGGCCGCCGCCCGCCCGTCGACGTCGACCTCGGCGAGCTCTACCGGGCCTGCGCGCGAACCGGGACCGCACTGGAGGTCAACTCCCACCCCGCGCGGCTGGACCTGCCGTCCGCGCACATCAAGGCCGCCCGAGACGCCGGCGTCAGATTCGCGATCGACACCGACTCGCACTCGCTGCGCGACCTCACCTATCTCCAGTACGGGGTCGCGACGGCCCAGCGCGGCTGGCTGACCCCGGACGACGTGATCACCACCTGGCCGCTGGACAAGCTGACCGAGTTCCTGCAGAAAAATCGATAGGACGGGAACGAGGCGGAGCCGGGCCGATCATGCCCCCCAATGCCCTTGTCGTTGGCGGTTCGGCACGGAATCCTGGCAAATGTGATCCAGCCGCGGGGGAACCTATCGACACGCCGTGCGACGGCTCACTGGGTCGTGCTCGCAGCCGCGACGCTGACCACGCTGGTTGCGGCGGCGGTCGGGGCGGCGCTGACGGTGTTCGCCGGCCAGGCGCTGCCGCTCGCGCTCCGGCACGACCTGTCCGATTCGCCCGGCACCGCGCTGTCCATCGCCGGCCCGGTGAGCAACAACCAGGCGGCGGCAACGGCGAGCACGCTGCGGACGGCGGTCGCGCACACGCTCGGCCGGGTGCCGTTCGAGTTCTGGTCGGGGACGTGGTCCGACCCGCTGGACCTGGTGCCCGGCGCGCTGCCCGCCCGGCCGGCCACCGCGAGCAAGGGGACCTCGCTGCTGCTCGAGGCGGCGACGCTGGACGGCATCACGAGCCACGCCGTGCTCGTGTCCGGCCAGTGGCCACCGGCGCCCGCCGCCGGCCAGGTCATTCCTGCGGCCCTCCCGGCGTCCGCGGCGGCGCTGCTGCACCTATCGCCCGGTGACGTGCTCACGCTCAAGGACGGGATCAGCAACGCCAGGATCAGGTTCCGGATCACCGGCCTGTTCGCGCCGCGCAGGCTGTCCGGCACCGCGGCTTCCTACTGGGGGCTGAACACGATCCCCGCCAGCGGCTCCGACGCCCAGAGCGGGTACACCGTGTACGGTCCGCTGCTGGTCAGCCCGGCCGCCTTCGGGCCGACCGCGAAGGCGCTCACGGCCAGGACCGGGACCTGGCTCGCCCAGCCGGACATGGAGAAGCTCGCCGACGCCGCGCTGCCCGCGATTTCTGGTGACGTGTCCGCGCTGCAGCAAGCGCTGCTGACCTCCAGCGCGCTCGGCGGCATGCAGATATCCACCAGCCTGCCGTCGGTGCTGAGCGCCACCGCCAGCAACCTCTCCGTGTCCAGGTCGCTGCTGGTGATCAGTGCCCTTCAGCTACTGGTGCTCGCCCTCGCCGCGCTGCTCGCGGTCGCGCGCCTGCTGGCCAGCCAGCGCGAGACCGAGACGGCGCTGCTGGGCGCCCGCGGGGCCACCCGCTGGCAGCTCATCCGGATGACGGCGACCGAGGTCATCCCGCTGTGCGCCGCCGCCGCCGCGGTCGGCGCCCTGGCCGGCATCCGGCTCGCCGGCCTGCTAACCACCGCAGGACCACTGAAGGCCGCGGGCCTGAGGCTGCCCGGCCCGGCGTTCCTGCTCGGGGGGGCCAGCGCGGGCAGCACGGCGGGCACCTGGCTCGACGTGACCGCCGCGGCGCTCGTGGTCACGGTGATCGCCGTGGCCGCGCTGCTCGCGCCCATGCTCAGCACCGGGCCCGCGATCACGGAAGCACGGGCCCGGCGTGGCCGGCAGGCTGCGATCGTGGGCGCAACCCGGGTCGGCGCTGACCTCGCACTCATCGTGCTCGCCGTCCTGGCCGGCTGGCAGTTGCGCCGCTACTCCGCGGGCAGCGGCTCTGACGCCACCATCGACCCGGTGCTCGCCCTGGCCCCGGCCCTCGCGCTCGCGGGCGGGACCGTCGTTACGCTGCGGCTGCTGCCGGCTGCGGCCAGAGCCGGGGACCGGCTCGCCGGGCGCGGGCGGTGGCTGACGGCGTCGCTTGCTGGCTGGCAGGTGAGCCGCCAGCCCCTCCGCCAGGGCGGGGCAGCACTGCTGCTCGTAATGGCCGTCGCGACCGGAACCGTTGCTCTCGCCCAGCACGCCAGCTGGGCTCGGTCTGCCCGCGACCAGGGCTCGTTCGCCGCGGGCGCGGACGAAAGGGTCGACGCCTCCGCTACGCTCGCTCCGGGCGCGACCGGCGTGATCACGAACGCCGCGGGCGTCCGGCACGTTATGGCGGTCTACGTCCAGCTCGCGGCGTCGCCCACCGAGATCCTCGCGGTCGACGCGGCTCAGGCGGCGGACACCGTGCAGATCCGCCCCGACCAGGCCGGCGTCCCTGAGGCCAGGCTGTTCCGCGAGATCACGCCGAGGACAACGCCGTCCACTCCTATCCCCGGCCATCCCGATGCGATCACGTTCACTGCCGCCCTCACCCCGACGGGTCAGGCGAGCGCCGTCGCCAGGGAGCTCGGGCCGGTAGCCGTCACCGTCACGGTGGCCGACCGCACCGGCGACATGTACCAGCTCGACGCGGGCACACTGCCTGCCGACGGCCGACAGCACGTCCTGTCGGCGGCGCTAGGCGGCGCCGACGGCAGCTACCCTCTGCGCCTGGTCCAGATCGCGCTCAGGTACCAGATGCCCCCGGCCCAGGAAGCGGCCCTGGCGCTCACCGTTACCGGCCCCGCGCTCAGCGGCTGGCACGCGGCCGCGACGTCACCTGATCTGCAAAACATCCAGTCCGCCGGCGCAGCGGCCGGCGTGACCGCCTTGCCGGCCACCGGCACGTGGGCGGTCAGGGGGGACACCGCCGCTTTCACCTTCAGCTCCGGCTTCGGCCAGGCGCTGAATTACAGCGGGCCTCCGCTGCCGGTCTCGGCACAGGTGGCCCTGAACGCCCCCTCCGGGCTCGGCCTGGCACCGCTTCCGGCGATCGCCACGAGCGCGTTCGCGGACGCGAACAACATCGGTGCCGGATCGATCGTGCCGGGCACGCTCAACGGCCTGCAGGTCCCGCTGTCGATCGTCGCCGTCGTGAAGAGCTTCCCTACGGTGACCGGTAGCAGCGGAGCGCTCATCGTCGACCTGCCTGCCGTCCAGCAACGGCTGATCAGCCAGGGGGTGCCGCCGCTCCTCGTCACCGAGTGGTGGCTGGCCACCACCAGCCACCAGATCCTGCCGGGCCTGTCCGGCGCGCTGCCACCGGGCAGTGCCGTCACCGGCGCCGCCGAGGCCACCGCGGCGATAACCGCCGACCCGCTGTCAGCCGCGCCGCAGCAGGCACTGCTCGCGCTTGCCATCGCGGCCGCGCTGCTCGCGATCACCGGATTCTGGGTGTCGATCGCCGCCAACGTCAGGCAGCGGCGCGGCGAGACCGCGCTGCTCGCCGCGCTGGGCGTCAGCCAGCGTCGGGCGGCACTGCAACTGTGCCTGGAGAAGCTGATGCTCAGCGTTCCCGCGGCGCTGCTCGGCGTCATCCTCGGCACGGTGGTCGCCAGGCTGCTCGTGCCCGCGGTCACCCTGACCGCCGCCGCGACCCAGCCCGTCCCGCCGCCGGTGACGCTGTTCGACCTGCCCCAGACGCTGCCGCTCGCCGCGGCCGTCGCCATCCTCCCCGCGCTGGCCACTGCGCTGATCATGATCAGGCGCCCGGATCCCGCGGCCGAGCTACGCGCGGCAGAGGCGACATGAACGTGAACACTCACGCCGCGCAGATGAACACCAAGCGCCTGACCGGCATGGGCGCGGTCGCGACGCTGGCGCTAGCGATGCTCGTCTTCGCCTGCGTGCTCGCCGCTACGGCCGGGCCGCGCGAAGCCCTGACCACGAGGACGCAGGCCCTGCGGCAGACACTCGCCCCCATCCCGCCACTCGAGCGGGCAATCCTGGTGAGCACCACCTGGAGCCAGTTCAGCAGCAGCGTATACATGCCTGGGGTCAGCTTCACCGATGGTGAGCTGAGCAACCTCCTGGGCCAGTTCAATAGCGACTTCGACACCGGTGTCCTGCACCTCGCCCCAGTCTCCGCGGACTGGGAGGGCATGACGACCGCCGAGCAGACGGTGGTCGGCACCCTCGCCGGTACCGGCGACCTCTCGGTGGAGATGCAGGTCAGCTCCCGCCTCCCGGAGACCAGCTATCTGCGTGTACTTGCGGGCAGCCTGTCCGCCCCGGCCCCGCCAGCTTCTGGCGGTTACTTTCCGACGATCGACGTGGCGGTGACCCAGCGGACCGCGGACAAGTTCGGCCTGAGGGTCGGCTCGACGGTGCGGTCCGGCTCCCCGCCGGACCCATCGTCCGGCGTGGTGCGGCCCATCACGCTCAGGGTGACGGCAGTCGTGGCGGAAAGCCAGCCCGATTCGTCGTTCTGGGAAGCCGACCCCTCCCTGGCGGCGCCCCAGCTGAACGTGCCGGGGAATGCGCCGCCGTACTGGACTTCCGGCGCGTTCGCCGTGCCCAGCGAGTCCGCCGCGGTCCAGCAGGACTACGGCCCTGGCTTCCTGCAAGTGCAGTGGGTACTCCCCCTGAACTTCGGCGCGCTGCTGGGAGACCAGGCGCAGGTACTGGACGCGGAGCTGCAGAGAGACGTCACGCAAGAGCCGCAGCTGGCCGGCCCGCTGGCGCCCGTGGCGAGCGTGGTTACGGTCAGCACTGGCGTGCAGCAGACACTGGGAGCGTTCATCGACACCGCCGACGCGGTCGACGTGCTCCTGTGGCTGCTGTACGTGAGCCTCGCGGTGATCGCCGCCATCGTGCTGCTGCTCGCCGCCCGGATGATCGTGCTCCGCCGCGGCCCGGAACTGTCGCTGCACCGCGCCCGCGGCGCGTCCCTGCTGCAGATTGGCCTGGCCGCCGGCCGGGGCGCGGCGATCGGCTGCGTCCCCGCCGCCATCGCGGCCACTGCGGTGGCAGTGTTGCTGCTACCCGGCCAGGCGCCGCCTGGCGGCTGGTGGCCGGGGCTCGCGGTCCTGATAGTCGCGGTCGGCGGTCCCGCCGTCCTGGCTGCCTGGCAGCAACGGCCGCCGCGCTCCGCCCGCGGCCGGGCCGCGAGCGGCTACTCCCGGCCCGGACAGCCGGGACTGAGTCAGCCCAGCCTGGGCTACGGCGCGCTCGGCTACCGCAGGCGCGGCCGACGCCGGTTCCGGGGCAGCGTCCGGCTGGTGGTCGAGGTCGCCGCGGTGCTCGCCGCCATCGCGGGAATCGTGGTGTTCCGGCAGCAAGGCACCCAGCCCGGCACCAGCGTGAACTTCTACACCAGCGCCGCGCCCGTGCTGATAGCCGTCCCCGCCGTCATCGTCGTGCTGCGGATTTACCCGCTGATCCTGCGCGGGCTGCTGCGCGGGGCCGCCCGCGGGCGGGGGGCGACCGGGTTCCTCGGACTGGCCCAGGCAGCACGGGCCGCGCTCACCCCCGCCCTGCCGGCGTTCGCGCTGGTACTCGCGATTACCGTGGCCGCCTTCGCGGGCATGGTCCGCGACGCGGTGACCCGCGGGGAGGTCAGCGCCTCCTGGCAGGCGGCGGGGGCGGACGTGACGATCTCAACCGTCGGCCAGCCCGTAGCGATTTCCGCCGCCGCCCAGCACGCGTTCGCGGCGGTGCCGGGGGTAGAGCACGCCGCGGTCGTATCGGAGTGGACGCTGCGGGCGCCGAACGGTGTCCTGATGACCGGCATCGCCGTCGATCCCGCCGCCTATTCGGCGCTCGTCGCGTCCTCGAAGACCTGGCCGGCCGTCGCCGGTGGCCTGCTGACCGGGGACCAGGTACTCGCCTCCCCGCGGGTGCTCGCGGAATTCGGCGGCAAGACGGTTTCACTGACCTCCGACAGCGGCGGCGCGCCGATCCGGGTCCGGGTCGCCGGAATGCTGTCAGGCACGCCCGCGCTGCCGGCCGGCGGAGCATTCGTCCTCATGCCCGAATCGCTCATCGCCCACGACCAGCTCGTCGCACCCGACGTCATGCTGCTTAACGGGCCGGGAATCAACACCGCCAGGCTCACCCGGCTGGTGGACAAGATGCTGCCGTCGGCAATCACGACTGACCGCTTCGAACTGCTGGGGCAGATGACCGGCGCGCCGGTGCAGCGCGGTGCCTTCCTGCTGCTCGCGCTGGCACTGGCGGTCGCTGCCGGGCTGGGTCTGGCGGTGATGCTTCTGCAGCTGGCACTCGGCGCGGCGCACCGGGAAGCCACCCTGGCGCGGCTGGCGACCATGGGACTTGACGAGGGGCAGCGGGCCAGGCTCGTGGTGCTCGAAGTACTCCCGGCAGTCATCGCGGCAGCGATCGCCGCCGTCGCGTCAGCCGTAGCGCTGCCGCGGATCGTCGCGCCGGCGATCAACCTGTCCGTCTTTACCGGCTCCAGCGCCGGCGTGCCCCTCGTCCCCGACGTGACCTCGCTGGCGCTCCCGGTCACCGGGCTGATCCTGGTGGCTGCTGTGACCCTGACAATCGAGATACGAACGCGGCGCGGCGTGGTATCGACCCTGCGCGGAGGTGAGTGAGTTGGCCGGGCTTGAGGCGCTCCGGGTAGACCCGGTGCTAAGTTCCGGCGCCGGTTATGGCGACGGCGCGCTGATCATCTGCGACCGGCTGGTGCGCATCTACAGCGCCGAAGGCATCGAGGTGCAGGCGCTGCAGGGCCTTGACCTGGTGATCTCGCGCGGCGAGATGACGGCCCTGGTAGGCGCATCGGGGTCCGGCAAGTCCACGCTGATGAACATCCTGGCCGGGCTCGACGCGCCGACGGCCGGCGTGGTCCGGGTGGCCGGGCACGATCTGGGGTCAATGTCAGCGCGGCAGCGGCTCCTGTACCGGCGTTCGGTGGTGGGGTTCATCTGGCAGCAGACATCGCGAAACCTGCTGCCGTACCTGACCGCGCTGCAAAACGTGCAGCTGCCGCTGCGGCTCGCGGGCGCGTCCGGCTCGGTGCGCCGGTCGCGCCCGCGCGATCTGCTTGAAGTGCTCGGGGTCTCGCATTGCGCGGGGCGCCGGCCCGACCAGATGTCCGGCGGCGAGCAGCAGCGAGTATCGATCAGCGTGGCGCTCGCGGGCTCGCCGTCCCTGCTCCTGGCCGACGAGCCCACGGGTGAACTGGACACCGAGACGGCGGCCTCGGTTTTCGGTGCCCTGCAGACGGCTAATTCTGAGCTCGGGGTCACCGTGCTGGTCGTGACCCACGACCCGGAGGTGTCGGGGATGGTCCGGCGGGTCATCGCGATCAGGGACGGGCGGACGAGCACGGAGACGCTGCGTTCTGATTCGCCGGACGGCTCGGGCCAGGGACACGCGGTGGAGTGGGCGGTGCTCGACCGATTCGGGCGCCTGCAACTGCCGCCAGACATGACCGAGGCGCTCGGCATGCGCGATCGTGTCCGCCTGGAAGGCGAGCCCGATCACATCGGTGTCTGGCCCGACCGCTCGGATGAGGCGGATCAGTGAAGAACATGATTGATGTCCGGGATGTCACGCGAAGCTACGGCAGCGGGTCAACCACGACCATCGCGCTGCGCGACGTCACCTTCGCTGTCGGCGCGGGCAAGCTGATCGCGCTCCGCGGGCGGTCCGGGTCAGGGAAGACGACGCTGCTCAACGTCGTCGGCGGCCTCGACGCCCCGGACGGCGGCTGCATCTCGGTCGCCGGCCACGACGTGACCGCGATGAGCGAGCGGGAGCGGATGCGGCTGCGGCGACAGACCGTGGCGTACATCTTCCAGTCGTTCGGGCTGCTGCCGGTACTGTCCGCCGCCGAGAACATCGGCGTGCCGCTGCGGATCGCCGGGGTCGCGCCGAAGGAGCGCGAATCCAGAGTCGAGCTGCTGCTGTCGATCGTCGGGCTCGCCGACCATGCGAAGCAGCGCCCGGCGGAACTGTCCGGCGGTCAGCAGCAGCGGGTGGCGATCGCACGGGCGCTCGCCGCCCGGCCGTCGCTACTGCTCGCCGACGAGCCCACCGGCCAGCTCGACCGCGAGACCGGCCGGCAGATCATGCGGCTGCTCCGGGCCGTGGTGGAGTCCGAGGGCGTGACCGCGCTCGTCGCCACCCACGACCCGGCACTGATCGACCTGGCCGACTCCGTCCTGCAGCTGGTCGACGGCAGGATCACGGCCTAGCGCTCGTCCGCCGCCGCACCGGCGAGCCCGGCCCGCCCCTGCGCCCGGCCGGCGTTCGCCGCGGGCACCCGGGTCGCCGGGTCCAGCGGGTTGATGCCGACCGCTGCGGCCGAGGCCAGGTCGGGCTGGATGACCGTGACCTCGGCACCGCCGTCGCGGAGCCGGCCCACCACGGCGCGCAGCGGCAGCGGCGAGGGCAGCGGTGAGTCAAAGCCGAGCGGCGAGATGATCACGATGTCGGCCGACCCGGCCGCCAGGTCGGCGTTATCGCCGGACCGGACGCCGCCGTCCATGTAGCGCCGGCCGTCGATGGTCACCGGCGGCCAGACTCCCGGCACCGCGCAGCTTGCCGCCACCGCATCGATGACGCTGACACCGGAGGAGCGGTCGAACAGCCGCAGCTCGCCGGTGAGCACGTCGACCGCGGTCAGCCGCATCGGCCGCTCCGGCCAGACCGGCATGGGCAGCCGCGACTCAATCACAGCGCGCCGGTCCGACTCCGGAACCGTCGCGGCCTCGAGAGCATAGGTCCCGAGCCGGCGCAGCGCCTCCTCGGGAGAACTCGCTCCGGACAGGTACTCCGCGATCTCGGCGCCGACCGTGGCGAGGTCAACGCTGGCGAAGATCTCGGCTGACTGCAGTGCCGGGTCGACCTGGCGCTCGAACAGCTCCGCGAGCGCGAGCCCGCTGCCCAGGTGTGCGGCTACGGTCGAGCCCGCCGACGTGCCGATGACGACGTCCGCTTCAGTAACGTCCTGCCCGGCGTCGGCCAGGCCCGCCAGAAGCCCGGTCATCCACGCGATGCCCGCGACGCCGCCGCCGCCGAGTACAAGCGCCCGGTCATTACTCATCAAGATCCTCCTGCGGCGGACGCCGCAGCGTCAGCGACTGGAATCCGTGGTCCCAGCCTTCCTGGGTGACGAGGTGAAAGTCCACGACCTCGAAGTGCTCGCGGGTGAACGCCAGGATCTGCTCGTCGGTGCGCCAGGAGAAGAACCGCGGCGGGACGTGCTCGTCGTCGCTGAACTGCCCCTCTTCGCCTTCGCCGCCGTAGACGCCGAGAAAAAGCAGCCCGCCCGGCCGGAGCAGGCTGGCAATCGCGGCGAGAACGCCGGGAAACCGCGAGTTCGGCACGTGCAGCAGGCAGTTCATCGCGTGCACGGCATCGAAGGGTGCGCCCGGCTCCGACTCCGGCGCGAGCGAGGGCCGGCTGAAGTCCAGGACCTGGGCGGCGAGGCCCTTGGCCCGGCAGCGCTCCACCATCGCCGGCGAGAGGTCCGTCGCGAGGACCCGCAGGCCGTGCTCGGCGAAGAACAGGCTGTCCTGCCCGGTGCCGGCGCCGATCTCCAGCAGCGTGCGGCAGTTCTCCTGCTCCAGCCGCCGGAGGAACCCGTCTCGCTCGGCCAGCTTCCAGGGCGCTTTCTCGTGCTGGTCGCGCCTGCGAGCGCCGGCTTCGTCGTAGGACGCCAGCAGACCGACCTGGATCTGCTCGTACGTGCCGTCAGTCATGCCGCTATATTTCCAGCCCTGCCCGGGGGATGCAGCCCAGCGGAATACGCGACGAAAATCGCGGCGCCCCGCGACCGGGTCAGGCCGGTAGGTAGTCAGCTCAGCGCCGGAACGACGGCTCGTTGACCGTCCAGAGCGGCCTCTCCCCGCGCTCGAATCGCAGGAGGTTCGCTGCGAACGCATCGCTCGTCGCGCTGAACATGTGGCCGGTCAGCCAGCCGACGTGCGGCGTGACGATCACGCGCGGATGCCGCACCAGCGGATCGTCCGGGTCGGCGGGCTCGTTGACCAGCACGTCCAGGCCGGCCCCGCCAACCTGGCCCGACTCCAGCGCCGAGAGCAGCGCGCCCTCGTCGACCAGCCGGCCCCGGGCCACGTTGACAAAGAGCGCGCCGGGCTTCAGCGCGGCGAACTCGGCCGGCCCGAGTAGTCCCTCGTTCCCGTCATGAAGCATCGCGCAGGAGATCACGGCGTCGGCCTCGCCGAGCAGCACCGGAAGCTGGTCAGGGCCGGCGACGAGCGCCAGCTCGGCCGGGCCGCCGAGTTCCGGCCGCGCCCGGACGCCGAGCAGCCGCGATCCGAACGGCGCGAGCCGCCGGGCCACCGCCGAGCCGATCGCGCCGAGGCCGACGATCACCACGGTGGCGCCGACCAGCGACCGGCCAACCGGCCGCTCCGCGACCTGGCGCGCGGCCAGCGCGGTGCGGGACTCGTCCAGCCGCCGGGCCAGCGCCAGCAGCAGGAGGACGGCCAGCTCGGCGCAGCTGTCGGCGTTCCCGCCGACGTCGCCGGGCACCCTGGCGACCTGGATCCCGAGCTCGGTCGCGGTCGTCACGTCGACGCCCTCAAGGCCCACGCCGAACTGCTGGATCAGCCCGAACGCCCCGGCCTTCAGCACGTCGGCGCCGATCCGGCCAACCAGCGGGCACAAGACGTCCACGCCGTCCAGGTGAGCGGCGACCTCACCGGCAGGGCACGCGGCGACTTCCCAGCCCGGCAGCCGGGCGGCGATCGCATCGAAGGTCGGCTCGGAGCCCAGCCTCTGCCGGTTGAACAGAACCTTCACGGAAGCGCGGCGACGAGCTCGTCGACCGGCTTGCGCCGCCCGGTGTAGAACGGGATCTCCACCCTCGTGTGCCGCCGCGCCCGGGCGCTGCGCAGGTGGCGCATCAGGTCCACGATCCGGTGGAGCTCGTCGGCCTCGAACGCGAGCATCCACTCGTAGTCGTTCAGCGAGAAGCAGGCCACCGTGTTGGCCCGGACGTCGGGATAGTCGCGGGCCATCTTCCCGTGCTCGGCCAGCATCTCCCGCCGCTCGGCGTCGTCGAGCAGGTACCAGTCGTAGGAACGGACGAACGGGTAGACGCTGACGTAGTTCTTGGGCTCCTCCCCGGCCAGGAACGCCGGGATGTGGCTCTTGTTGAACTCGGCCGGGCGGTGCAGCGCCATCGCCGACCAGACCGGCTCGCTCGCCCGCCCGAGCGCCGTCCGGCGGAACCGCGCGTACATCTCCTGCAGGTCATCGGCGGTCGGCGCGACCCACCAGAACATGTAGTCCGCGTCCGCCCGCAGGCCCTGCACGTCGTAGCAGCCCCGGGTCACCACGCCCTTGCCGGCCGCCTGCTGGCACAGCTCGGTCACCTCGACCGCCAGCCCGGCCCGGCCGCCCGCCTCGGCCGCGGCCTGCTCGACCGCCAGCGGGCCGCTGACCTTGAAGACCGACCACATCACGTACCGGATGAGCTCGTTCAGCTCGCGGGCCTTCGGCCGGCCCTGCTCCTGCTCTCCTGCCATGACATCTTGTCTACCAGAACCCTGAGCGCACCGAACTCGGGGCGCCCTGACCCGGGGATCTGCGGGTTACTGGCCCTGCGGCGGAGCCAGGGCGGGGAGCCTCGTCAGCAAGTTCGTCCGGTAGATCAGGATCGTGCGGTCGGCCACCCGGTAGATCGCCGCCGGCCGGCCGAAATACCGCTCGTATTCCCCGGCCGTGAACGCGTCCCAGGGGTAGGCATGGGCCGGATCGGCGATCACGAAGTTCGCGTCGTGCGCCGACGGGCTGAACCAGTCGTACTTCGTCATGATGCCGTAGACGACGAACCTGCCGGACGTGTCGTAGACCGCCCGGACCTGGACCTGGTTGCCTGACTGCAGGGTGACCGCGGAGGAATCGAAGTACCCGGCGATGCCGTAGGTGAGTCCGTGGGCCTTGAGCCACGCGGCGAGGGGAACCGCTGGCGGCGTCACCGGGGGCCGGGTGACCGCGGCGGCCAGCGGTATCAGCGCGGCAACGGCGGCGGCCGCCAGCACCACCCGAGCGCGGGCACGCGGCGCCCTGGCGATGCGCTCGGGCACGCACGCCCGCGCCGCCAGGACCGCGCCACCGGGCAGCACCGCCGCGACGTCGTAGGCGCGGCCGGCGGACAGCGTGGAGACCGTGTACACGGCGAGCTGGAGGACGATCGCGACGCACAGCAACTGCTCGGCCCGGCTCGCGCTGCGCCACGTCCAGACGACTCTCCCGAAGCCGAACGCGGCCGCCAGCAGGCAGATCAGGCCGAAGGTGGCTCCGAGGGTGCTCAGCAGCGTGCGGGGCTCGGTGAACGTCGCCCCGAACAGGGTGAGCAGGGCCCGCAGGGTCAGTGCTGCGTGATGCGGCCACTCCCCTGGCGGCGCGATCCCGTTTTTCACCCTGGTCATCGCGTACGCGCCGAAGTGCACCATCACCGCGCGGATCAGTGACGCCAGCGGCACGGACACGGCGGCTGCCAGCGCCATCGCCGTGTCATTCGTGCGGATCTTCCTGGCCGCCACGATCCGGTAGGCGCACACCAGCAGAATCGCAGGCACCGCGATGTAGCGGACCGTGGCGTCGCCGACCTGCCCGACGCACAGGATCACGCCGAGCAGCGGCGATGTGAAACGCCAGCCCGCAGCCCGGTCGATGAGCAGGAAGGAGCCCAGCAGGAACGCGGAGGTCCCGAAGTGGTCGGGCTGCTCGAGCAGGACCGCGACGCCCGGCAGGGTGACGAGCGCTGCGGCCATCACCGCGACCACGACTCCGCAGCGAGCGGCCGCCGCGAGGCCGCGGCTGCCCGTGCGGGCTACGGCCACCGCGAAGGCGACGACGATCAGGTAGGTGAGCGCGGCGGCCACGTGGGAGGTCGCGGTCTGCAGCCCGATCAGCAACTCACCGATCGCGTACAGCGGCAGCTCGAAGGTGTAGTACGTAACGTCGGCGATGATCCAGCCGTGCAGCAGGACGTTGCCGTGGAGCATGTCCCATCCCAGCAGCGCATCATTCGCCCCGTCCGAGGTCACCGGGCTGCTGAGCGAGATGCGGAACAGGCACGCGAACAAGACCAGGGCGCCGCCGATCCAGGCCGCAGCCGCCCACGCGGGGCCCGCCCTGGTGCCCGCGCCGGGATCGGGTGACCTGCCGGCCCTATCCGGTTCGCCCGGCGCTGGCCCGTCCAGCGCCGCCTCAGGGCCGCCCGGGTCCCGGGTTGATGTCCTCGGTCGCATCACGGATACGGGGGGATGTGGTGCGGCCACCAGCCGGTGACGAAGATGAGCAGCGCGGCTGACACGACCAGGATCGGCCAGAACACGAATCTTGGCAGTTTCGCGCCGGCGCCGATGAAGATGCCGAACGTCGTCAGCACGAACCTTGGCTTGGCGCCTGCGTCGGAGGACAGCACATAGGACAGGAATACCAGCACCGTGTACGCGATGAGCGGCACCGGCGCCCTGGCCGCGATCAGCAGCGCTATGCCGATGACCGCGGACCAGAACATGGCGATCAGCAGCGCGCCGGTGAAGGGGCGCGCTTCCAGGCCGATGTTGTTCCAGGTGATCACCTTGAGCTGCGCCAGGCCCCAGTCGATGTGCTGGTTCCAGCCCGCGCGCTCGATGCGGAACCAGAACAAGTAGTCGTGGTACTTGTGCCCGTAATAGGCGAAGTAGCCGAGCATTCCTAGCGGCGCCAGTAACGGAGCGGCCAGTGACCGCCACTCGCGCCGTGTCCAGACCGCATGCAGCGCGGCGATGCCGAGCACCGGGGTAAGGACGATCATCGTCGGGTCCGTGAGGCCCGCCAGGGCAGCGAGCGCGCCGGCGAGCAGCCACCGGCGGTCGAGCAGCGCCAGCAGGCAGCTCGCGGCGAGCGCGATCGCCAGCGGCTCGGTATAGAGCGTGGCGAGCGTCATCGAGCCGAACGCGCAGTACAGGAGCACCGCGCGGTCAGCGGTCCGGCGGTCCCGCACGCGAACAGCCAGCGCCCAGACCGCGACGGCCGATGCGGCACCCGCCAGTATCTGCACAATCAGACCGGCGGCAACGAAATTGCCCAGCGTCGCGTAGCTGACTAGCCTGATCAGCACCGGGAGCAGCGGGAACCACGCCGAGAGAAACGTCGCCACGAATGGTGACCCGCGTCCGTGCCGGGGCATCATCAGAATGGGATTCCCATAACCATACCGGGCGATGTCGCGATAGTGGACCCCGTCGCCGATCCAGAAATAGGCCGTCCAGGGCTGCGGCGAGTGATTGATCTCGTTGGCAATGTGCCAGGTCACCACGACAATGACCCAGGTCACGGCGAACGCCAGCAGGGGAAACAGCCATGGCCGCGGCAGCCGGTCGCTCAGCGCTGTGCTTGGCCCCCGGCCGGACTCGGTACGCAGACCCGATACGGCTGTTTCGATCATACGTGCCGCATCGTGGCAGATTAATGCAATAGCGCAGGATATCCGCGGTTAAATTCTTTGCCAAATATCAGGACCTGCCGGGAGGATCGCCCTTATGCCCGCTCAACTGATCCGCGCCGGTGACCTTTATCCCGGTGCTCCGTATGCCTACGCGGCGGTAGCACCACCAGGCAGCCTGATCTTTACGGCCGGCGCCTGCCCGATCACCATCGACGGGAACGTCAGCGCGCCGGGGGACTATGCCGCGCAGGCCGGACATGCGATGGCGAACCTGGTCACGGCGCTCGCGGCGGCGGGCGCCGGCCTGACCGACGTGCTGAAGACCACGGTCTACGTGGCGTCGGAACGCCAGCAGGACCTGGTCGAGGCCTGGGAGGTCGTGCGCGCTGCCTTCGGCACGCACGACGCGCCAAGCACATTGCTGGGCGTGGCTGTCCTCGGCTACTCGGGGCAGCTGGTCGAGATCGAGGCCGTCGCGCTACTTCGCCAGTAGGCGACGGGGCACGACCTGCAGGACCGGGCTGATGATCTCGTCCGCGAGCCAGCGGGCGATGTTGTCCGGCCCCGGCGGCCGTACCGCGAACACGATATGCCGGAACCCCGCGTCTACAAGCCCGGTGACGGTCGCCCGGATGCCGGCCGCGTCGTCGGGCGGTATGACCAGCTGGACCGAGCGCGTCACGCTGGCCGGATCCCGGCCGATGTCGGCGCAGTGCTGGTCAAGCACGCGGCTGCGCTCGGCCAGGAACTCCATGCTCGCGTGCGGCGGGCCGGGGACGTTCCAGATGTCGGCCTGCTCGGCGACCAGCCTGAGCAGCCTCGTACCCGAGCCGCCGACGAGCACCGGCGGGCCCGGCCGCTGGACCGGCTTGGGCTCGCTGATGGTGCCGCGCAGTGTGTTGTACCGCCCGTCGAAGTCGAACTCGTCCTCGGTGAACATCTTCCTGACGATCGTGATCGTCTCGGCGAGCCTGCCGATCCCCTCGCCCGCAGAGACGAGCCGCAGCCCGTAGCCCGCGTACTCGGCCAGGCCGTTGTGCTGAGCCGGGCCGGCGGCGGGCACGGCCGCCGGCTCAAGCTGGCTCCTGGTGCCGCCGACGCCGACGCCCAGCACGAGCCGGCCGCCGGAGATCACGTCGAGCGTGGCCGCCATCTTGCCGAGGACGGCCGGGGGGCGGATCTGGCTGTTCGTGACCATGAGCCCGAGCCGGAGCCGCGCGGTCTGCGCTGCCAGCGCCGCCAGCAGCGTCCAGCCCTCGAAGCAGGCGCCGTTCCTGGGCCCGGTCAGCGGCAGCATGTGATCCCAGAGCCAGGCGTGCTCGATCTCGGGCACCTCGTCGGCCTGCTGCCAGGCACGCAGGATCCGGTCGTAGGTGGTGTGGATCGGAGTCGTCTTGAGACCAAACGTCAGCGGCGTCATGGTGCCTCCCAGTCCTCGTAATCATCAGTACGGCTGATCGTCAGCCTAGCTGAGGATCAGCGGGGCTGTACATTTGGATCCATGACCGACTCGCCGCCGGACGTGCTCGCCAGCCGGCTGGGCTACCTGTTCAAGCACGCGCACGCCCGGCTGCTGGACGTGGCCGGCCCGGCCATGGCGCCGTTCGGCATTGACGGCCGCGAGCTGGCCGTCCTTGCCGTCCTCGGGGCCGGCGCCCCGCTGTCGCAGCAGGAGGCGGCCGAACTGCTCGGCGTCGACCGGACGACGATGGTCGCGCTGGTCGACGAGCTGGAGCGGAAGGAGCTGGTCGAGCGGCATCGCAGTGCGGCTGACCGGCGCAAGAACATCGTCAGGCTGACGGAGAAGGGCCGGCGTTGCCTCGAGGGCGCCGGCGATGCCCGCGACGCGGCGGAGCGGCGGTTCCTTGAGCCGCTCGGCGAGTCCGGAGCGGCCGGCTTCGTCGCGGCGCTGCAGATCCTGGCCGGCGCCAGGCCGCTCTAGTTGTCGGCCGGCAGCGTTGCCACGTACGCCTGCACCTGCTCAACGGCGAGCCGGGCGGTCGCGATGCACGCCGGGATGCCGACCCCGTCGTAGGCGGCTCCGCACACGGCGATGCCGGGCAACGCGGCCACGCCGGCCCGGATGCGCGCCACCCGGTCCAGGTGACCGACGCTGTACTGCGGCAGCCCGCCGCCCCACCGGGTCACCCGGACGTCGCTGGGCTGGCCGCGCACCCCGGTAGCGGTGGCCAGGTCCGCGGCCGCCAGCGCGGCGAGTTCGCTGTCGTCGCGCTGCAGGATCGCCTCCTCCCCCAGCCGCCCGACAGAGCACCGGACGATGTAGTAGCCCGCGGCCTCCTGGCGCAGATGCGGCCACTTGACCGAGCTGAACGTCACCGCCTTCACCGCGTGCCGGTCCACCGCCGGCACCAGGAACCCGCTGCCGCCCGGCGGAGCGGGAAACGCCCCCTCCGGGTACGCCAGGGTCACGATCGCCATGCTCGCGTACTTGATCTCGGCCAGGGCCGCGCTGGCGGCCGCCCCGCCGCTGACCGGTTCGAGGAGCCGGCTCGCCGGCCTGCCCGGGGCCGCGATGATGACCGCGTCGACATCGACCGCCTCAGGCGCGTGGGCCGAGCCGACCGTGAGCCGCCAGCCGGTCGCGGTCCGGGCCAGCTCGCGCACCATCGAACCGGTCCGCACGCGCGCCTTGGACTGGGCCGCCAGGGTGGCCGGCAGGCTGCCGAGGCCGCCGGAGAGCGTCGTGAACACCGGCCGAGCGGCCGACGCGGGCGGGTTGCCAGCAGCCGGGCCAGCCGCGGCCGACGGGCCTGGCGCGGGCGGCAGCAGCGAAGCCGCGGCCTCGGCCAGCGAGCTGTGCCCGCGGGCCGCCTGCGCCAGCGCGGGCAGCGTCGCCTCGAACGACAGGTCGTCGCAGCTGCCCGCGTACACCCCGCCCAGGAGCGGCTCGACCAGCCGGTCCACCAGCTCGGCCCCGAACCGCCCGCCGACCCTGCTGGTCACGGACTGATCGCCGTCGGCCGGGCTGGCCGGCCGGGTCAGGTCGTCCCGAGCGCGCGCCAGCCCGGCACCGGACAGGATCCCCGTGGCCGCGAGCTCATCGAAGTCGGCCGGCACGCCCATGAACTGCCGCCGCGGCAGCGGCCTGAGCTGCCCGCGGGTCCAGATCCCGGCCGCGGTCGTGCCCGGCAGCACGAGCTCCCCGGCCAGCCCGGCGGCCGCGATCAGGTCGGTGCCCTCGGGCCGGCGCGCGAGCAGCGCCTCGGCGCCGGCGTCGACGGGCACGCCGGCCACCTCCGAGACGGCGAGCTTCCCGCCGAGGCGCGGCGATCCCTCCAGGACGATGACGTCGAGGCCGCTGTCCCGCAGCAGGAATGCCGCCGCCAGGCCCGAGATCCCGCCGCCGATCACGGCAACGCTGCGCGGCGCCATCAGTCGCACTCACCCGCCAGAACCGGTGTCCCCCAGTCGAACGCCTGGCCCGTCGCGCGCAGCCGGTCGCGCAGCTCGTCATCGCACAACGCCCCCCGCAGGCCCGCCGCGTAGCACTCCCGGCCGGACACGCCGAGCTGGGCGGCGGCGGCATACTCCCTGGTCAGGTCGGTGTCGAACATCGCCGGGTCGTCGGTCGACACCGAGCAGCTCACGCCCGCGGCGACCAGGTCGGGCAGCGGATGCTCGGCCAGGCTGGCCACCGACCGGGTGCGCACGTTCGAGACCGGGCAGACATCCAGCACTGTGCCCCGGTCGGCGAGCTCCCTGACCAGGCCGCCATCCGCGGCCGCCTTGATGCCGTGCCTGATCCGGTCGGCGCCGAGCGCCTCGAGCGCGCCGCGCACCGACGCCGCTCCGGCCGCCTCGCCGGCGTGCGGCACCGACCCGAGCCCGCCATCCCGGCCGATCGCGAACGCGCGCCGGTACAGCTCCGGCGGGAACCGGGCCTCGTCGCCGCCGAGGCCGAGCCCCACGATGCCCCGGCCGGCGTAGGCGACGGCGTACCCCGCATTGATCTCGGCGATCTCCTCAAGATGGGAACGGGCGATGTCCGGGGTCAGTCTCACCTGCACGCCGTGCAACTCAGTCGCTTCCTGCGCACCGTCGCAGTAGCCCGAGTACACCTCGTCCCAGCTGCAGCCACGCTGCACGGGCTCGGACGGCGCGAAGATCCCCTCGAGATAGACCGCCCCGTGACTGGCGGCCTCGGCCGCGTAGTCGACCACCACCTGGCGGAAGTCCCTGGCTGTCTGCAGCGCGCGGGTAGTGAGCGTCCAGACGTCAAGGAAGTGCCGGAAACTGGTGAAGCGATAGAGCTCGGCCAGCCCTTCGATCGTGTCGGCCGGCAGCGCCAGCCCGTTCCGCCTCGCGATCTGCATCAGGGTGGGCGGCCGCACCGTGCCCTCAAGATGGACGTGCAGCTCGATCTTCGGGAAGGTCACGGTTTCGATTATTGCGATCGGACGGAACCGGCCCGTCACCAGGCGCGTCCGAGCAGCATGACGAGGATCACATTGACTCGCAGCCCGGCACTTCGTAGCACCGTGCTGCGAGGTGCCGTGCTGACCGGCGCTCTCCTGCTCTCTGGCTGCCTGCTGCTCAGTGCGTGCGGCGGGGCGGCCGTGCCGTCCGCGTCCAGCGAGGGCACACCCGCCCACGCGCCCCCGGGCACGGCCGCCGGCGAGGCCGGGCCCGGAAGCATTGTGGCCGGCGCCAGCGGGACCACGAACGGCGCGAACTCGATAGCCGCCCAGCAGACCGCACGCGTGGCGCTGTCCACGCAGAGCATCATCTACACCGCCGGCCTCACGCTGCGCTCGCCGAGCGCGATGACGGCGGCGAAGCAGGCGATCACGATCGCGACCCAGGCCGGGGGCTATGTCTCGGGCGAGCACGCGGTCGCCGGCTCCCCCGGCAAGTCCGGCAGTACCGTCTCGCTGACCCTGAAGATCCCGGTGGACGACTATCAGGCCGTGCTCGCGGAGCTCTCGGGGGGATCAATCGGCAAGCAGGTCGCGCTGACCCAGCAGGCCACCGACGTCACGCAGGAAGTCGCCGACGTCAACAGCCTCGTGACCTCGCAGCAGGCCGCGATCGGTGCGCTGCAGGGCCTCCTCCGGCGGGCCGCGACGGTCAGCCAGCTGCTCCAGGTGCAGCAGCAGATCAGCAGTGATGAGTCATCGCTGGAGTCGCTCGAGGCGCAGCAGCGGGCGCTCGCGCACGAGACCAGCTACGCCACGATCACCATGACGCTGCTGAGCACGCAGCATCCCGGCACGGCCAAGCACAAGCAGCCGGCCAGGCGCGGCTTCATGGCCGGGCTCGCCGCAGGCTGGCGGGCGCTCAGGCACACCACGACCGCGGTGCTGACCGGGCTCGGCGCGGCGCTGCCGTTCCTGATCGTGCTGCTGGTCCTGGCGGCCGCCGGGTACGCGGGCTGGCGGCGCAGCACCCGCCGCAAGACCGGGCCGACCGCCGTCAGCTAGCCGGCGGCACGGGCACGCTGTGCACGAGCTCGGTCAGTCTCGCCAGCACGTCGGGGTCGGTCTGCGGCAGCACGCCGTGCCCGAGGTTGAAGATGTGGCCCTCGGCCGTCCGCCCGCGGGCCACCACCTCCAGCGCCCGCTGCTGGATCACGTCCCACGGCGCGAACAGGACCGTCGGGTCAAGATTGCCCTGTAGCGCCTTGCCCGGCGGGACACGGCGGACCGCCTCGTCCAGCGGCACCCGCCAGTCGACGCCGACGACGTCAGCGCCGACCTCGCCCATGACCCCGAGCAGCTCGCCGGTCCCGACGCCGAAGTGGATGCGCGGCACTCCCATCGTGGCCAGCGCGTCGAAGATGCGCTTGCTGTGCGGGAACACCCCGGCGCGGTAGTCCTCGAGGCTCAGCGCGCCGGCCCAGGAGTCAAACAGCTGCACGGCACTGGCGCCGGCCTCGACCTGCACCTTGAGGAAGCCGATGGTGATGTCGGCGAGCCGGGACATGAGCTCGGTCCACAGGTCCGGCTCGGCGTACATGAGCGACTTGGTGACCGTGAAGTTCTTCGTCGGGCCGCCGTCGACCAGATAGCTGGCGAGCGTGAACGGGCCGCCGGCGAAACCGATGAGCGGCGTGTCCTTGAGCTCGGCGGTCAGGTTGTGAACGGCCTCGGTCACGAACGGGACGTCGCCGGGCTCGAGCGGGCGCAGCGTGGCGATATCGGCGGCCGTCCGGATGGGCTGGTCCACGACCGGGCCCACGCCCGGTTTGATGTCGATGTTCACGCCGATCGCCCGCAGCGGGACGACGATGTCGCTGAAGAAGATCGCGGCGTCTACCTGGTACCTGCGGATTGGCTGCAACGTGATCTCGGTGATCAGATCGGGCGTCGCGCAGGCGTCGAGCATGGCCATGCCGGTGCGGAGGGCTCGGTACTCGGGCAGTGAGCGGCCCGCCTGGCGCATGTACCAGACGGGCGTGTGCGGGACCTGCTGCCTTCGGCAGGCCAGCAGGAACGGGGAGTCAGCTGGCTCAGTCACACCGAGGATGATGCCACAGGGCGCGGCCCGATCCGGCCGATGCGGGCGGAGCCCGTGCCCAGTTCGGCGGTAAAAGGCCCATGACACGCCGTCCCAGGTCCGCGGCTTGCGGCCACGGGCGTGCCAGCATCGATACACGCCGAGGGTTAGGAGGCTCCAGATGGCCGAGATCATCCGGAGCTGCCCCGACTGCGGCTGGGACCGTCCCTTCGCCCAGCACCACGCCGCGCCGGGCTGCTGCCCGGACACCGCCGATGCGTACTGCCCTGAGTGGTTCTGCCCGATCTGCGGGGCAGCGATGATCGTTGGCGGCAGCCGGGCCCCCTTCGAACTGCCGGAAGCGGTCAGCATTCACGGCCGCGCCGCATGACGGCTGCGCGCCCGTGCCGCACGCCCCGACGCTGAGAGCTGCCGGGCGGCCCGTGGATACCGACGCCGGAGCCGAGGTTTTCCGCCAGGCCGTCGCTGATCTCCAGGAAGCACTCGCTGCCGAGCAACAAGCCCGGCCCGAGCTGGCGTTCGAGGAGGAGCCGCCGCCACGGCGGCTCGCCCCGTACGCGGTCGCCGTGGCCGCGACCGTCGTCGATGACGACGATGACATCGGCGGCGGCCGGTTCGTCCTGCTGTTCGACCCGGCGGGCCAGCCCGGCTGGGATGGCCGATACCGGGTCATCAGCTATGTCCGCGCCGAGCTCGAACCGGAGATGGCGGCCGACCCCCTGATCAATGCGGTCGGCTGGAGCTGGCTGACCGAGGCACTCGACAGCGGGGACGCCGCCTACCGGAATATCAGCGGCACGGTGACGACGGTAGTGACGCAGGGCTTCGGGGCGAAGCAGGATGAGCCTATGTCTACCGAGTTCGAGCTGCGATCGTCGTGGTCCCCCGAGGAGACCGACGGCGATCCCGAGCTCGCCGGTCACCTGACCGCCTGGTGCGACGTCATCTGCGCGGCCGCGGGCCTGCCGCCGCTGGCGCCGGGGGTCGCGGCTCTGCGCCCACCGCGCCGCAGGCGGCGGTCGTGACCGAGCCTGCCGCCGCCGACACCGGCCCTGCCGCCGCCGACACCGGGTCCGCTCCGGGCAGTGTCGAGGCCGGCGCGCGGACTGTCGTTCCGCTGCTGGAGCCGCGCGAGGGCCTGCCGCCGCTCGTCGACGGCGAGGAGGCACTGCAGGCGGCCACCGAGGCCCTGGCGAACGGCACCGGGCCAGTCGCCGTCGACGCCGAGCGCGCATCGGGTTTCCGCTACGGTCATCGCGCCTTCCTGGTCCAGTTCCGCCGGCACGGGTCGGGCACGGTCCTCATCGACCCGGTCGCCTGCCCCGACCTGTCCGGCATCGACGCCGCCCTCGCGGACACCGAAGCGGTCCTGCATGCGGCCTCGCAGGATCTGCCCTGCCTGGCCGATCTTGACTATCGGCCGCGCCGGCTCTTCGACACCGAGGTGGCCGGGCGGCTGCTCGGCTATCCGCGAGTCGGGCTGGCGACCCTCGTCGAGACGACGCTCGGCCTCGGCCTGGAGAAGAGTCATTCCGCGGCGGACTGGTCGACGCGTCCGCTGCCCGAGGAGTGGCTGCGCTATGCGGCCCTGGACGTAGAGGTGCTGGTTGAGCTCCGCGATGTGCTCGCGCAGCAGCTCGCCGCGCAGGGCAAGCTGGAGTGGGCCCGGCAGGAGTTCAACGCGGCGCTGGCGGCCCCGCCGCAGCCGCCGCGCACAGATCCGTGGCGCCGGACGTCGGGAATCCACCGCGTCCGCAATCGCCGTGGCCTCGCGGTCGTCCGCGAGCTCTGGCTTGAGCGTGACAAGATCGCGCGCCGCCGGGACCTGTCCCCGACCAAGGTGCTGACCGACTCGGCCATTGTCGAGGCCGCGCGGACGATGCCGACCGGGCCGGAGGAGCTCGCCAAGATCGGCGGCTTTGCCAGCCGGGGAGCCCGTCGGCATATGCCCGAGTGGGCGCGCGCGATGAGCCGGGCCAGAGCCCAGCCAGACCGGGCCCTGCCGGCCGCATCCGCGCCGCCGGGCGACGGCCCGCCGCCAGCCCACCGGTGGCTCGACCGTGATCCCGAGGCCGCTCGCCGGCTGGTCGCGGTACGCGCGGTCGTGGCCGCGCTCGCCGACGCCAACAGCCTCCCGGCGGAGAACCTGCTGCAGCCAGATGCGGTCCGGCGCCTCGCCTGGCAGCCGCCGGAGGACGCCACCCCGACCTCGGTCGGGGCCGAGCTTGCCGGCTACGGGGCGCGTCCCTGGCAGATAGAGCTGACCTCGATGCCGATCGCGAGAGCCCTTCTGCGGATCCTGGAGAAGGGCGACGAATAACAAGACCGGCGTAATCCGATAACAAATCTTTACTCTCGCCGGATCCGTCTGGACGACCGCGAATTCCCGGTGATACACCCGGAAGGACGGGGTAACCCAGCAAAAGTGCTGGAAACCGCCTGCCCGCGCTCGGGAGGCACCATGGCTTTCGCTCCAGCGCTACCACCACTGGATGTCAACCGCGCGCCCGAGGGCGGCGAGGTCGGCCAGATTCAGAGCGGCTGGCGCCTGGCGATCCGCGAGTTCGCGAGCAACCGGCTGGCCGTGGCCGGCGTCGGGATCCTCGTGTTCTTCGTGCTGTTCAGCTTCGTCGGCCCGTTTTTCTACCACGGCCAGTTCCTGAGCAGCGACCTGTCGTCGACCAACCTGTCGCCAGGCACCGGGCACCCGCTCGGCACCGACAGCGAGGGCTTCGACGTCCTCGGCGAGCTCATGAAGGGCGGCCAGGCCTCGCTCGAAGTCGGGCTGCTGTCAGCGATCTTCGCGACGCTGCTCGGAGCCGTGTACGGCGCCGTCTCGGGGCTGGCCGGCGGGATCGTCGACTCGCTCCTGATGCGGATCGTCGACATCCTGCTGTCGATCCCGTTCCTGTTCATCGTGCTGATCGTCGCGGTCCGCTACGGCGCGACCGTGCTGTCACTGAGCCTGATGATCGGGTTCTTCAGCTGGCAGGTGCCGTCCCGGCTGGTCCGCGGCGAGGTGCTGACGCTCCGCGTCCGCGACTTCATCTCGGCGGCCAAGACCGCCGGCTCCAGCCAGTGGCGGCTGATCCGCAAGCACCTGCTGCCCAACGCCTTCGGCGTCATCGTCGTCACGATGACCTTCCAGGTCGCGAATTCGATCCTGGCGGTCGCCGCGCTCGGGTTCCTCGGCTTCGGCCTGCACTACCCCACCGTGGACTGGGGCGACATGCTGTCCAACGGCATCACCTACATGCAGGACGGCTACTGGTGGCTGATCTACCCGGCCGGCATGTGCATCGTGCTCGTCGTCATCGCCTGCAACCTCGTCGGCGACGCCATGCGCGACTCGCTCGACGTCCGGCTGCGCCGCCGCTGAGCGCGCCAGTCGCCTAGGCAGTCCGGCGCAGCCCGCTCAGGTTGCAGGGTGCCGCCGATCCGGGAAGCCGCTGCCCCGCACAGGGCAGCGGCTCATCCGTCGCCGGATAGTCGGGGAAGACGTTCATCAGCACCTCGCAGTCGCAGCAGCAGCCGCCAAGCTGCTTCAGCCGGCGCAGCAGGCTACGCGAGCCCGGCGCACGCAGGTCACGCCACCGGGTTGTCCACCGGTGCTGACCATCACACCCGAACTCGTGGATCATTCGCAGCAGGTAGCAGCGCAGGCACTCGTGCTCGCCGGGCTCGGTGAGCATGCCGGAGAGCTCGATGAGCTCGGCCTCGACAACACTGGCGATGTTCTTATCTGTCATTTCCGCTTCGCCCTTCTCCTCGCCGCGAGCCGACACTGCTGTTGTATCGCCTGCCGCTGACAGTTCCGGCGGCTGCCGCGCACCCTCGCTGGCCGGCGAGAATGGACGCGTGAGCACGCTTACCTGGGCCGAGCTGACGACGCCGGTAGGGGCGGTATCGGTTGGCTGCAGCAATGCCGGGATCGTGAAGGTGCGCTTCGGCGTACCGCCGGCCGATACCACCGGCGACGGCGAGCAACCGGCGGGTGACCTGGCCCGCGCTGCCCGCCAGCAGCTGGCCGAGTACTTCTGCGGCCAGCGCCGGGCCTTCGACCTGCCGCTCGACTGGTCGGCGACCTCGGGCACGCAACGACATGTCCTCGAGGTGCTCGAGAGCACTGTGGGCTACGGCGAGACCACCAGCTACGGCGGGCTGGCCGGCAAGGCCGGCCTCACCTCGAGCACCGATGTGCCGCCGGCCAGATCGGTCGGCAAGATCATGGGCTCCAACCCGATCCCGGTGATCGTTCCCTGCCACCGGGTGCTGGCCAGCGACGGCCTCGGGGGCTACAGCGGCGGGACCGGCCTGGAGGTGAAGCGCTGGCTGCTCATCCTCGAGGGATCGCTGCCGCCGACGCTGGACTGGCAGCCGGCGCCGCCGCCAGCAGGCTAACGTGCAGTCGCCGCCCGACGGACGCCGGTAACTGTCCGTCCTCGGGATGGTGGCGCTCGGCTCCGGCCAGCCGGAATGCGCTGGCGCTCGGGGCGCTGTTACCCCTGGCCAGCACTGCTGTCCGGTGCAGCACCAGGAAGCCACCCTTGCGCATCGGCGGCTCGTCCGGCTCGCTGGCCCCGAGCTGCTTGCAGGCTGCGGACAGGATGAGCGGCAGATTCTCCCGGTGGGCGCAGATCACGACCGGCCCGCTGTCGGCCGCGGCGGTCGCCGCCGCGCGTGCGGCCGAATCCGCCAGTTCCCCGGCGGCGGCCGCGGCCGCAGAACTCTTCTTCCGTCCGGCATCCGCCACCCCGAAGGCGGGCTCGGCCTCGATCGTGAGCCCGGCCTGATCGGCGAACGGCCGCACCGTGGCCAGGCACCGCTCGGCCGGCGAGCTCAGCACGCGGCCGGCGCCGAAGCAGCGCAGCAGCCGGGCCAGCATCTTGGCCTGCTGCTTGCCGCGAGCGTCCAGCGGCCTGGCGGCATCGGCCTTTCGCCAGTCCGACTTGTTGCCCGCGGATGCGTGCCGGACGAGGATCAGCGGCACCGTCGGGCGCGGCGAGCCGCTGAAGTCCGCCAGCAGCGCCGCGTCGTGGTCGTAGCTGAGCCTCGCGGCCGCGCGCGACACGGCCACCCATTCCATGCGGTCAACCTCTTTGTTCGGCGCGAACTCACCCTGGGCGCCACCGATCGCGGCCGCCCAGTAGTCGACCACCTTGGGCTGGCCGTCCACGAGGTACCGGACGGGCAGCAGCCGCAGGCCGAGCGTGACCTGCATCCCGGTCTCCTCGAACACCTCGCGCACGGCGGCCAGGATGACGTGCTCGCCCTGGTCAACCTTGCCCTTCGGAAAGCTCCAGTCGTCGTACTTGGGCCGGTGGACCAGGGCAGCCTGAACCCCGGCGCCGGCGGGCCGCCAGGGCACGGCCCCGGCTGCCCGTATCTCCTCGGCCGCCGGCTGATCAGGCATCGGCGCCCCGGATGCGCCTGGACCTGATCAGCACTTCCTGGATGTCCGCGAGCGGCGCGCCCGCCGGATCCAGGTGATGACGGGTCCAGATGCCATCACCGGCCAGCCACCAGGACGCCATGCCCGGGTCCATGGCAAGCCCGATGAGCTGCCGGAGCTCGGCGCGCTGGCCGTTATCGGCAACCTGCACGAGCATCTCCACCCGGCGGTCAAGGTTCCTGTGCATCATGTCCGCGCTGCCGGTCCAGACTTCCCCGGGCGAGTCCTCGTCCCCCGTCCCGAAAGCGTAGATCCGGGAGTGCTCGAGGAACCGGCCAACGACGCTGCGCACCCGGATTGTCTCCGACAGGCCGGGCACACCGGGCCGCAGCGTGCAGATCCCGCGGACCCACAAGTCGATCGGCGTCCCGGCCGCCGAGGCGCGGTAGAGCGCGTCGATGATCCCCTCGTCGATGAGCGCGTTGCACTTCATCTGGATCAGCGCGGCCCCGCCCGCCCGGCTGACCTCGGCCTGCGCGTCGATGCGCTCGATCAGCCCGGACCGCACGGTGGCCGGCGCGACCAGCAGCCGCTGGTAGTCGGTGCGGCGGCTGTAGCCGGTCAGGTGATTGAACAGGTCGGCCAGGTCCTCGCCGACCGCGACCTCCGCGGTGAGCAGGCCGAAGTCCTCATACAGCCGCGCGGTCTTCGGATGGTAGTTCCCGGTGCCGATGTGGCAGAACCGGCGCAGCGAGCCGTCCGCTTCCTCCCGCACCACCAGCGCCATCTTGCAGTGCGTTTTCAGCCCCAGCATGCCGTAGACGACGTGGCAGCCCGCCTCCTCCAGCTTGCGGACCCAGCCGATGTTGGCCCGCTCATCGCCGCGGGCCTTGATCTCGACCACGACCACGACCTGCTTGCCCGCCTCGGCCGCGTCGATGAGCGCGTCGACGATCTCGGAGTCACCGCTGGTCCGGTACAGCGTCTGCT
>DAIOWC010000046.1:0-30355 GCA_036758685.1 Streptosporangiaceae bacterium
TGGTGGATCCGGCAGGCCATCACCAGGGCGATGGCGGACCAGGCCAGGACCATCCGCATCCCGGTCCACATGGTCGAGGTCATCAACAAACTCGCCCGCGTGCAGCGCCAGATGCTGCAGGACCTTGGCCGAGAGCCCACTCCCGAGGAGCTGGCGGCCGAGCTGGACATGACCCCGGAAAAGGTCATAGAGGTGCAGAAGTACGGCCGCGAGCCGATCTCCCTGCACACCCCGCTCGGCGAGGACGGCGACAGCGAGTTCGGCGACCTGATCGAGGACTCCGAGGCGATCCAGCCAGGCGAGGCCGTGAGCTTCACCCTGCTCCAGGAGCAGCTGCACTCGGTGCTCGACACGCTGTCCGAGCGGGAGGCCGGCGTGGTCTCGATGCGGTTCGGCCTCACCGACGGCCAGCCCAAGACACTGGACGAGATCGGCAAGGTCTACGGCGTGACCAGGGAGCGGATCCGCCAGATCGAGTCGAAGACCATGTCCAAGCTGCGGCACCCGTCGCGGTCCCAGGTTCTGCGGGACTACCTGGACTAGCGCCTAGCGCCAAAACGAGCGGGCTCCTGGCTGCCACCGTTGGCAGCCAGGAGCCCGCTCGCTGAACTGGGAAGCTTGAGCGGCCGGCTTCGCCGGCCTCTGGTCAGGACGATTCGCCTGGCTTGCTCGATAGCCTGCCCGTCTCGTCCTGGATCTCAACTGCGATCTTGGCCAGGGCCTCTGCGTGCTTCCGGTTGTGGTGCGCGCAGAACAGCAGCTCGCCCGATCCGGGCAGGATCACGCGTACGTATGCTGGTGCCCCGCATCGGTCGCACAGATCTAGGGCGTTTAGCGGCCTTGTAGGGGCTATTGCTCCGGTCATGTCGCCTCCTCGCCTCAGGGACCTGGTCCCGGCAACCTGCCGGGGGCCCGTGCAACCTGTGATCTCCTACGCATCACAACACCCCCGCAGGTCGTTTGTCATCCCCCGAAGCCCCAGAGTTTGCCGAGGGCGAACATCCGGCTATGCCCGGCGCGTGCTGCGGGTGATGATGTCGGCCGCCTTGGGTGGGGTTGTCCGCCCCCCGCCGGGTATGTCGCGCGGCGTGGTGGCGCAGGCCACGGCCGCGGGCCAGCTAATCTGCCTCTAGGCCCTGTGCGGCCTGCGCCCGCTGGCCTAGCGCCGTGTGGGCAGCGGCTGCGCGGGTAGCTGCCCGCCTGACATCCGGACCAGGGAGCCGTCGTGACCGCCGTGAGCACCGAGCCACCGAAGACGCGGCCAGCAGGCTCAGGACCGGGCCAGCGGGCCGGGGCGGCCGACGGCTACACCGCGCGCCACCTGACCGTCCTGGAGGGCCTGGAGGCCGTACGCAAGCGCCCTGGCATGTACATCGGCTCGACCGACACCCGCGGGCTGATGCAGTGCCTGGAGGAGATTTTCGACAACGCCGTCGATGAGGCACTCGGCGGGCATTGCTCCCAGATCGAGGTAACCCTCCATTCGGACGGGTCCGCCGAGGTTGTCGACAATGGCCGCGGCATCCCCGTCGACGTCGAGCCGAAGACCGGGCTGTCCGGGGTCGAGCTGGTCATGACCAGGCTGCACGCGGGCGGCAAGTTCGGCGGCGGCTCCTACACCGCCTCCGGCGGCCTGCACGGGGTGGGCGCGTCCGTCGTCAACGCCCTGTCCGGCCGGCTGGACGTCACCGTGCAGAAGGCCGGCTACGAGTGGTCGGCGAGCTTCCGCCGGGGCGTCCCTGGCGAGTTCGCGGCGGACGGGCCGGAGGCGAAGTTCAAGGCCGGATCCGGTCTGCGTAAGGGCCGCAAGATCGGCAAGGCCGCGAGCGGGACGACGATCCGTTTCTGGCCGGACCGTCAGATCTTCGTGCCGGGTGCCGAATGGAGCTTCACCGCCCTGGCCGAGGCGGCCAGGAGGACCGCCTATCTGGTGCCGGGCCTGGCCATCAAGGTGTCCGACGAGCGGCCGGAGGAGGCGCGCAGGCCGCGGGCCGCGATCCTGCCGGACGAGGCGGCCGAGTCGCCGGAGCCTGCCGATGAGCGCGAGGCGGCCGAAGCGGCCGGGCCGGGCGAGACCGGCACGACCGCCGGTCACGCCGCCGTGGGCGCCGACCAGCGAACGGCCGAGTTCCGGTTCGTCGGCGGTATCAGCGAGTTTTGCGCGCACCTGTCCAAGGGCGAGCCGCTAACCGATGTCGTCCGGCTGACTGGCGCGGGCCAGTTCACCGAGACCGTGCCGGTGCTTGACGATGTCGGCCACCTGACGCCGACCGACGTCGAGCGACAGCTTGACGTCGATATCGCGCTGCGGTGGGACGGTGGCTACGCGACCACGGTCCTGTCGTTCGTCAACGTGATCGCGACCTCCAAGGGCGGCACGCACGTCACCGGATTCGAGCGGGCGATCGTGCGGACGCTGAATCAGCAGCTCAAGGCGACCAGGCTGCTCAAGGTCGGCGAAGAGCCAGTGATCAAGGAAGACGTGCTCGAGGGCCTGACGGCGATCATCTCGCTGCGACTGCCCGAGCCGCAGTTCGAGGGCCAGACCAAGGAGGTGCTCGGCACCCCGGCCGCGACGAAGATCGTCGGAGACGTGGTCTCGGCCGAGCTGGGCAACTTCCTCGAGGGCCGGGTGCGCGGCAGCAAGCAGCAGGCGCGGGCGGTTCTCGACAAGGTCATCTCGGCCGCGAGGACGCGGATCGCGGCCAGGGAGCACCGCGAGAACCAGCGCCGCCGCTCCGCCCTCGCCAGCTCGGCGCTGCCCGCCAAGCTGGTGGACTGCCGGTCCGCCGACGATCGCACCGAGCTCTTCATCGTCGAGGGCGACTCGGCGCTTGGCACCGCGAAGAACGCCAGGGACTCCGAGTTCCAGGCGCTGCTGCCGATCCGCGGCAAGATCCTCAACGTGCAGAAGGCGTCGCTGTCGGACATGCTGAAGAACGCCGAGTGCGCGGCGATCATCCAGGTGCTCGGGGCCGGCTCGGGCAGCTCGTTCGACCTCGACTCGGCCCGCTACCAGCGGGTGATCTTCATGGCCGACGCTGACGTTGACGGGGCACACATCCGGACCCTGCTGCTCACGCTCTTCTACCGCTATATGCGGCCGATGGTGGAGGCTGGCCGGGTGTTCTCAGCGGTCCCGCCGCTGCACCGGATCGAGCTGACGAACCCGCGCAAGGGGCAGGCGAAGTACATCTACACCTACAGCGACCCCGAACTGCACCGGACGCTGATCGAGCTCGAGCGCAAGGGCCAGCGGTTCAAGGAGCCGCCGCAGCGCTACAAGGGCCTGGGCGAGATGGACGCGCATCAGCTGGCTGATACCACGATGGATCCGCGCCACCGGGTACTGCGCCGGATCAGGGTCGAGGACGCTGCGTCCGCGAATGCCATCTTCGACCTGCTGATGGGCAGCGAGGTCGGGCCGCGGCGGGACTTCATCGCCAGCTCGGCCGCCGAGCTCGACCCGTCCCGCATCGACACGTAGCAGGCGACGCGATGACCGAACGCGTTCTGTATTCCGGTGCTGCCCTGGCCGACGGCATGTCGGCGCGGCTGCGCCTGCCCGTCAGCGTGCTCGTCGACGACGGCGTGCTTGCAGGCATCTATGACGGCGATGACGTCCCGGCGGAAGCGCGCGCGGGTGCGGTTGTCGTCGATGCAAGCGGGGCCACGATCGTGCCCGCGTTCGTGGACAGCCATGCCCACCTGACCATGCCCGGCGGCGCGCAGTGGATTACCCGCGGCGCCGACCCGACGGCGGATCTCGTCGATGCCGCAGAGCGGAACGCGGCGGCGCTGATCAACTCCGGCGTCCGGTGGATCAGGGACGTGGGATCGGTGCGCCGGGCCGACACGCCCGATGGCGTCGAGCGCGCGCTCGCCCTGTCCCTGCGCGATCAATGGCGCGGCCGCCCGGACGTCCCCTACATCCGAGCGGCGGGCACCTGGCTCACCAAGGCCGGCAGCCTCCCGGCCGGCCTCGCGATCGAGGTCGACGATGCCGACAGCCTGCTCGCGGCGGCGCTCGGCCAGCTCGATGACGGCGCGGACCTGGTCAAGCTCTACCTGGACGGGCCGGATGCCGGGGTGGCGCCCTGGTCGGCCGACGAGGTGCGCGCGGTCGTCGCGGCGGTGCACGCTCGCGGCGCCACCGTGGCGGCCCACGGCTCCGGGCTCGCGAACTGCCGCCTCGGCGCCGATGCCGCGGTGGACACCCTCGAGCACGGTTTCATGCTCGACGCCGATGTGGCCGCGACGCTGGCCGCGGGCGGCGTGACGCTCGTCTCGACGCTGTCGGTGATCTCGTCGTGGCAGGGCTTCGCGACCACGACCGGGCTGGACCGGTTCGCCTCGGCCGAGGGCAGGCAGCGAGTCGCCGAGCGGAGGGAACAGGCGGAGCACAGCATCCGGCTGGCCCGCGCCGCCGGGGTGAAGATAGCCGCTGGCAGCGACTTCGGCGGCGGCTCGGTCCGTGCCGGTCACCTGGCCTGGGAGGTCGAGGGCCTGGTCCGCGCCGGACTGGAGCCGTGGGAGGCGCTGGGCGCGGCGACGTGGCGCGGCGGCGACGTGCTCGGCGACCCGCACGCGGGCCGGCTCAGTGTCGGCGGTCCGGCGCACTTCACGCTTGTCCACGGCGACCCGCTCAGCGACCCCTCGGCGCTCTGGCGAGTCTGGCGCGTGGTGTAACGGGACCGGCGGGCGGCCGCAGGCCGCCCGCCGCGCCCGCTACGAACTGCCTGAGCTGCCCGAGCCACCCATATGGGTGCAGTGGTGGGTGCCCGGGGCATGTGACGGCGTGCTGGTCGGAGCGGAACTCGATCCCGCGGCGGGTGTCGACGATGACGACGAGGACGAGGTCGTCGCGCTCGTCGTCGACGTCGTACTGGGGCTAGCCGAGCCTCCCGTCGACGCGAGCGCGACGCCGGCGGCGCCGCTGCCAAGCCCGGCCGCGACGACGGCCGTGATGATGAGCCGCCGGACGCGCCCGGAATTGCTGGATCCCATCAGGCATCCTCCTTCGGTGCGGGGCCCCGCAAAGAGGGCCCGGGCGCAGGTCCGCCAGTGGCCTGCGCTCAGTACCGTCAGCCTGGGGTGCGGAATCCGGTGCCGCCCGAGCCGTGACTCTCAGCCGGCTATGAGTCGCGGTCCCCGGCACCGCGCCCCGGCGGCGGCCGTCTCAGGGGACCAGCTTGTCGACGATCGGGAGCGACTCGGAGAGGAAGTGTCCCTCGTTCCTGACGATCAGCGTCCCGCCGAGGCGGTCAAACATCGCGCGGCCCTGGTCGGCGTCACAGCCGAATTCGTCGTCAACCGAGTTCAGGAAATAGATGTCGCGGGCGTGCGCTCGGATGGCATCCCAGTCGTAACTCTCCTGGAGGACCGGCTCGTCCTCGGTGTTGGGCGGCGTGGAGTAGCCCGCCACGAGGAAAGCTTGCGGTACGACGACGTCGAGACGCTCCAGGATCGCAAGCAGCAGAGCGGCACCGCCTGAGTGGCCGACGAGCACGGTCTCCTCGTCGTACGCGTGAGCGTCGAGCACCTTCGGCAGGAAGGTCGCGATTGGCTCGACGTTGATGCCCGGATGGTGCGGCACTTCCACGGTGTAGCCGCGGTCTCTCAGCCTGTCCGCGAGCCAGGGATACCAGATGTACTCCGGTCGGCCACCGGTGCCATGGAAGATGATCGCCCTTGGTCCCATGATCCTCCTGAAAGAATGACTAGCCCGGCGGGACGGTCCCGCCGATGGCAGCCAGCGGGTGGCGGACTCGCTCGCCCGAGCCGTCGCGGCGGCCGACGGGCGGCGGCAGATCGACGGGCGTTCCGGCGGACGTCGCGCCGCGCGCCGGACCCGGTCCGGCCCAGGCCAGCACCAGCTCGTCTTCGCCCTTGAGGAACCGGTGGCAGCGCACGCCGCCGGTAGCCCGCCCCTTGGGCGGGAACTCCGCGAACGGCGTGACCTTCACGGTTGCCGCCGCGGTGCCGCTGAGCTGCCCCGAGCTGCCCGCCACCGTGACGACCACGGGCCCGGAGGCAGGCCCGCCCGCCGCCGTCTGCTGCACGCCGGCCGCCGGGTCGACGGCACCGAACCACACCACCTTGGCCCGCGGCGCCAGCCGGATCCCGGCCATGCCCCCGGCGGCGCGGCCCTGCGGGCGGACCGAGCTGGCCGGGAAGCGCAGCAGCTGGGCGTCACTGGTGATGAAGGTCAGCTCGGTGTCCTCATCGGCAAGCTGAACGGCGCCAACCACGCGGTCGCCGTCCTTGAGCGCGATCACGTCGAACTCGGCGGCGTTCTGCGGGTAGTCGGGGGCAACCCGCTTCACGATCCCCTGCGCGGTGCCGAGCGCCAGGCCCGCGCCGGCGGCATCGGCGGCGACGATCGCCACGACCGTCTCGTCCCTGGCCGTCGTCACGAACTCGCCGACCGGGGCGCCGCCGGACAGGGCGGGGGAGTGCGCACTCGGCGGCAGCCCGGGCAGCTCGAGCACGCCGAGGCGGACCAGCCGGCCGGCCGATGTGAGCACGCCGACTGTCCCGCGCGTGGTCGTGGTGACCGACGACACGATGGCGTCGTGCGCCGCGCGTGGCCCGCTTGCGGACGACCGGGCGGGCGACGAGTCCCGTTCCCCGTCCTGGTCGGAAGGCGGCGCGGCGGCCGTGCGCGCGAGAAGCCCCGCCGAGGACAGCAGGACCGTGCACGGGGCGTCGGCGACCTCAAGCGGCACGGCGGCGGCGGCGGTCCTGGCGGCCCCGGTGCCCTCCAGGAGCACCGTGCGGCGCGGCGTCGCGAACCTCTCGCTCACCTCGCCGAGCTCGGCGGACACCAGCTCGCGCAGCCGCTGCTCGGAGTCGAGGATCGCGGTGAGCTCGGCGATCTCGGCAGCCAGCGTTTCCCGCTCGCGGTCGAGCTCGAGCTTGTCGTACTTGGTCAGCCGGCGCAGCGGGGTGTCGAGGATGTACTGGGCCTGGATGTCGGTCAGATCGAAGATCGACATCAGCCGCTCCTTGGCGGCCGCCGCGTCGTCGCTGGTCCGGATGACCTGGATGACCTCGTCAATGTTGAGCAGCGCGATGATCAGGCCGTCGACCAGGTGCAGCCGGCTGACGCGCTTCGCGCGACGGAACTCGGTGCGCCGCCGGACGACCTCGATCCGGAAGTCGACGTAGATCTGCAGCAGATCGCGCAGTCCGAGGACGCGCGGCTGGCCGTCAACGAGCGCGACGTTGTTGATGCCGAACGTCTCCTCCATCGGCGTCAGCCGGTACAGCTCCTCCAGCACGGCCTCGGGCACGAAGCCGGACCGCACCTCGATCACCAGCCGCGGGCCGTGGTGCCGGTCGGTCAGGTCCTTCAGGTCGGAGACGCCGTTCAGCTTCTTGGCCTGCACCAGGTCCCTGATCCGGTCCCTGATCCGCTCCGGGCCCACGCCGTAAGGAAGCTCCGTCACCACGATGCCGGTCTTACGCGGCGTGAGCTTCTCGATCCTGGCCGCGGCCCTGGTACGGAAGACGCCCCTGCCGCTGTCATAGGCGTCGCGGATCCCGTCCAGTCCGACGATCTTGCCGCCGGTCGGCAGGTCGGGACCGGGCACGAATCGCATCAGCGTGTCGAGGTCGGCGTCCGGGTTCGCGATCAGGTGCCGGGCCGCCGCGATGACCTCGCCGAGATTGTGCGGAGCCATGTTGGTGGCCATCCCCACCGCGATCCCGGCCGCGCCGTTGACCAGCAGGTTCGGGAACGCGGCCGGCAGCACCTCGGGCTGGGTCTCGGTGCCGTCGTAGTTCGGGATGAAGTCGACGGTGTCCTCGTCGAGTGAGTTCGTCATCTCGAGCGCCGCCGCCGCCAGCCGCGCCTCGGTGTAGCGCATGGCCGCCGGCGGATCCTCGCCGCCAGGCGAGCCGAAGTTGCCGTGCCCGTCGATCAGCGGGAGCCGCATCGACCACGGCTGGGCCATCCGGGCCAGCGCGTCGTAGATGGCGGCGTCGCCGTGCGGGTGCAGCCGGCCCATGACCTGCCCGACCACCTGCGCGCACTTGACGTGCGCCCGGTCTGGCCGCACGCCCATCTCCGACATCTGGAACAGGATCCGGCGCTGCACCGGCTTCAGGCCGTCGCGGGCGTCCGGCAGCGCGCGCTGGTAGATGATGGAGTAGGCGTACTCGAGGTAACTGCCGCGCATCTCGTCCGTGACGTCGATGTCGACGATGTTCTCCTCGAAGTCCTCCGGCTCCGCTGTGTTAGTCCGGCTTCCCCGGCGGCCACTGCCGTGGCCGCCGGAGCCGGCGCCCGAGCCGGAGGAACTTGTCGTGGTGCGTCTGGCCATGCCGTTATTTTGCCGTCCCGACCGGCTTCATGCGCGCGCCGCGCGCCGGCGCGCCGGGCTACGTCGCCGAGAACCCGCCGTCGACGCGGATGACCTGGCCGGTGACATAGGCGCTGGCCGGGCTGGCCAGGAAGACGGCCGCGCCGGCGAAGTCGCCGGGCAGGCCGTTGCGGCCGATCATCGTCCGGTCGGCCAGCGCGGCGGTGCGGACCGGGTCCGCCGCGACCTCGGCCGTCAGCGGGGTTATCACGAAGCCGGGGCAGAGCGCGTTGCAGCAGACTCCGCTGGCGGCCCAGGCCTCCGACTGCGATCTGGTCAGGGAGGCCAGCCCGCCCTTGGCCGCGCCGTAGGCGCCGCTGTTGCCGAAGGCCCGGTCGGCCTGCTGTGACGTCACGTTGATGATCCGGCCCCAGCCGCGGGCGGCCATCCCTGGCCCGAAGGCCTGGCCGAGCAGGAACGGCGCCGCGAGGTTGACGGCGATGACCTGATCCCACTGCCCGGCCGAGAGCTCGCCCAGGGGCGGCCGGAGGTTCAGGCCGGCGGAGTTCACGAGGATGTCGGGCGGGCCGAACGGCCGGGCCGCCTGCTCGGCGGCGCGTCCGGCCGCGATCCGGTCGCCCAGGTCGGCGCTCACCGCTTCGGCCTTGCAGCCGGCGGCCCGCAGTTCGGCGACCGTGTCGTCCAGGCCGCTCTGGCCCCGGGCGATGACCACGACGGCCGCTCCGGCCCGCCCGAGCGCGCTGGCGATCGCGCGCCCGATGCCGGAGCTGCCCCCGGTTACCACCGCGACGCGCCCGGCCAGCGAGAACAGCTCGTCCAGGTACGACGTCATGCGCCGGAGTCTAGAGGGCAGGAAGTCTGGCGGCCGCGGTGGATCTCCCGCGATAAACGACTTGTGCCGGGCGCGCGGCGAAGCTGACCATGAGGCGATGGTGCATTTGTCACAGCCGCCCAGGCTGCAGCCGCCGACGACCGCGGTCCGCGAGTCGTGGCTCGCGGCCGAACGCGCCAGCTGCCTTGAGGATGGCGGCTCGACCGGGCTGCTCGAGCGCGCCGAGGCTGATTTCGACGGCCTGGTCGCGGTCCGCCAGGGCACCCCGCGCTGGTGGGGCGTCCCCACCACGATCCTCTGGTACGTCGCCGGTGAGCATTACCTCGGCGAGCTGGTCATCCGGCACGAGCTGACCCCGGCGCTGTTCAAGTCCGGCGGCCACATCGGCTACAGCGTCGCGCCGCAGTGGCGGCGGCAGGGGCACGCGACGAGGATGCTCGCCGCGGGGCTCGCGGAGTGCCGCCGGATTGGCCTGCGCCGGGTCCTGCTCACCTGTGATGCCGCCAACGAGCCGTCCCGCCGGGTCATCCTCGCTAACGGCGGTGCCGCCGACGGCCGGTCGGGCGACGAGGAACGATTCTGGATCATCCTCGATTATTCGCGCGTCGGCTAGCGGGCGGGTACGGTCACTTTCCAGGGAACGGGGACTGCCGGAGGAACTGTTGCCTGGACGCCTGATCAGCATCAACGGGACGAGGATCTTCGTCGACGAGCGCGGTGACCCGGCCGCGCCCGCGCTTCTTTACATCCACGGCGGGCCCGGACAGAGCTGTTACGACTTCATGCGCACCCAGGGCGACCTGCTGGCGGAGCGGCTGCGCGTCATCGGCGTCGATCAGCGCGGCACGCTGCGCTCAGACCCGCTCCCCGCAGTGCCGCCGCTCTCGGCCGACCTGCTGGTCGATGACTTCGAGACCCTGCGGCGGCGGCTGCGGATCGAGTCCTGGGCGATACTCGGCCACTCGTCCGGCGGCAGCTATGCCCTGCGCTACGTCACCGGTCATCTGGACACGGTGCGCTCGGTGATCTTCGACTGCCCGTGCTGGGACGCGGACCTGACCGACAGGAACCTGCTGCCGGTTGTCGCGCGCATGCTTGAGGACCTTGGCCAGCTCGCCGACGCCGAGCGCTGCCGCGAGCTGGCAGCCAGGTCCAGCCGTCTGACGTTCAGCGATGGCACTCGTCAGGCGATGCAGACGCTCGGCACGCATTACCTGGATCATTTCTTCCACGATCCCGACGGCGCGGGCATCTTCGCCGACCTGGTGGAGGGCTCGGGCTTCACGCAGGAGCAATGGCAGCGGGGCAACTCGCACTGGCCCCTGGCCGCGGCACTCTACGAGCCCGCCCTGTCGCAGCTGCACCGGGTCCGCCGGCCGGCGCTGCTGCTGCGCGGCCGCGATGACCTGGTGACGGCCCCTGGCATGCTCAGGTGCTTCGCCGAGTCGGTGCCCGACGGCCAGATCACGACGTTCGAGAAGTCGGGTCACTTCGCCTACCTGGAGGAGCCGGCCGCCTACTGCGCGGCCGTCACGGAGTTTGTGCTCGCGCACGCCGGCTGACGCCACTGCCGCGATGGCGGACAATGGGTTCGGAGGCGGTATGAACAACGCGACTGCAGTCGAGGCGCTCGCCGTCGCCGTGTCCGCGGGTGTTCCCGTTCTGCTGTGGGGGAGCCCTGGCACCGGCAAGACCTCCGCTGTGGTCGCACTGGCCGAGGGGCTGGACTGGCCGGTCGAGGTGGTGATCGGCTCGATCCGGGAGCCGTCCGACTTCGCCGGGCTGCCCGTCGTGATCGACGGCGCGGTGCACCTGGCGCCGCCGCGCTGGGCGCAGCGATTGTGCGCGGCCGAGCGCGGGCTGCTTTTCCTGGACGAGCTGACGACCGCTCCGCCCGCGGTGCAGGCGGCGATGCTGCGGGTCATCCTGGAACGGGTGGTCGGCGACGTGACCCTGCCCGCCGGGATCAGGATCGTGGCCGCCGCCAACCCGCCCGAGCAGGCGGCCGACGGCTGGGAGCTGGCGCCGCCGCTGGCCAACCGGCTGGTGCACCTGGACTGGCCGGTGGAGGCCAAGACCGTGGCCCGCGGACTCGCGGTCGGCTTCCCGACGCCGGTGCTACTCGGCCTGGACGAGCGCCCGAGCCCCGCGCGGACGAGCACCGCGCGCGCTGCGGTCGCGGCGTTCCTGGAGGTGCGGCCCGCGCTGGTCCTGCAGGTCCCGGCGTCCTCGGCGGTTGCCAGCCGCGGCTGGCCGAGCCCGCGCAGCTGGGAGGCGGTCGCGCGGCTGCTGGCCGGCTGCGAGGCCGGCCGGGCGTCGGAGGATGCCCGCGCGTTGCTGGTGACGGGCGCCGTCGGTGACGGGCCTGGCCTTGAGTTCCTTTCCTGGCTCGAGCACGCGGACCTGCCCGATCCCGACGCGGTCCTGGCCGACCCCGACTCCTTCGAACTTCCCGAGCGCAGCGACCGGGCGTTCGCGGTCCTGACCGCAGTCGTGGCCGTCGCCGTGTCCTACGGTGACGTGGCCTCCTGGGACGCGGCGTGGCGGGTGGTGGCCCGCGCGGCCCGCGGCGCCCCGGACGTCGCGACGCTCGTCGCGCGTACCCTCGCCACGCACCGGCCAGAGGGCGCCGAGCTTCCGGCCGCCGTGCTCGAACTCGCACCCGTGCTCCGGGCGGCCGGGCTACTGCGATGACCGTCTCCTGGCACCGGGCCGACGAGCTGCCTCCGCATCTGCGGCAGCGGTGGGCGGCGGCGCGGGTGTGGGCCGCGCATCAGGCTCCGTATCTGGCCACCGCCGTGCTCGCGCTCCAGCCGCTGGTGGTCCGGGTCGACGCCGGCGCCGGTCCCGACCTGCGCGGGTTCCCCGCCGACCAGGCCTGGCATGTCTACCTCGATCCGGATGTGCTCGCGGCCGCGGAGCCGCAGCAGATCGGGTTCTGGCTCCTGCACCAGGTCACTCACCTGCTGCGGCGGCACGGCGACCGGTTCCCGTGCGGCGGCAGCGCGGCCGGCGGCGCCCCGCTGGAGTCCAGGACGCCCGAGCAGCGGCGCTGGAATCTGGCCGGGGACGCCGAGATAAACGACGACCTGCGGGCTGGTGAGCTGACGCTGCCGGAAGAGGCGGTCTCGCCCGCGCGGCTGGGACTGCCCGACGGCTGGACGGCCGAGCAGTACTGGGACGTGCTGCCGGACGGCCCGGCTGACGCCGGGCCGTCCGGCAGCCGTGCTAGCCGGGGGGACGGCCCCCCGGTACCCCCCGCGGACGGCCCCCCGGTACCCCCCGTTGACTGCGGCAGCGGCTGCGATGGCCAGTCCCGGCCCTGGGACTGCGGCCGGCCGGGACTCAGCGCGCTCAGCCAGCGCCTGCTCAGCCGCGACGTGGCCGACCGCATCCGCGAGCACCAGAAGCGCCGCGGCGACGTGCCGGCCGGCTGGCAGCGGTGGTCGGACGACATCCTGACGCCCGTGGTCAACTGGCGGCGCCAGCTGGCCGCCGCCGTCCGGCACGGAGTCGCTGACGTCGCCGGCAGAGTGGACTTCACCTACCGGCGCCCGTCGCGGCGGGCCGCCGCGGTGCCCGACATCGTGCTGCCGAGCCTGCGCCAGCCGCTGCCGCAGGTCGCGATGGTGCTGGACACGTCCGGGAGCATGAGTGACGACATGCTGGCGCAGGCCCTGGGCGAGGTCAGCGGGGTGCTGCGCAGCCTCGGGCTCGGCCGCCGCAACCTGCGGGTGATCTGCTGCGACGCCAAGGCCTACGGCCAGCAGCGGATCCTGGACGCCAGGGACGTCAGGCTCCTCGGCGGCGGCGGTACCGACATGGGCGCAGGCCTCGCGGCCGCGGCTGAGCTGCGCCCGCGGCCGGACCTGGCGATCGTCCTGACCGACGGGCACACGCCGTGGCCCCGCCGGGCACCCGACGGGATACGCGTCGTCGTGGGGCTGATGGACGCCGACGGCCGCACGCCGGAATGGGCGACGACGGTGCTGGTGGACACCGGCCAGGCGGGAACACCCCGATGAGCGGCCCGCCCGAGGACCCGGCGGCGTGGGCAGCGGACGGCTTCACGGCCGAGCAGGCCGAGCTCTTTCTGCGGTGGCGGTTTACCCTCCGGCAGGCGGTGGGCTGGCGGCAGGCAGGCGTGCCCGACGGCCTGCGCGCCGCGCAGTGGTCCACGGCGGGCGTGACGCCCGAGACCGTGAGCCAGTGGCGCGCCGCCGGGATCGACGCCACCCAGGCGGTGCACTGGCACGAGATGGGCTTCGACTTGCCCGCCGCCAGGACGGCCGTCAGGAAGGGACTCACCCCGGAGAGCGCGTTTGGCCAGCGGCACGGGTACGGGTCGCGGCCGGCCATCGGCTTCGGCAGCCAGGTTGGCAGTCCCGGCCGCCGCATCGAGCCGAACGTCATCCACCAGCTCCACGAGGCCGGCGTTCCGCCGCGGGTGATCCACAGCTATCTCAACGGGCCCTGGGAGATGGCGGAGGCGGTGCCGTGGGCTCGCGCGGGGCTGGATGCGACCGAGGCGGCTTTGTGGCGCACACTCGGCCTGACCGCCGCCGAGGCCGCCCGCCTGGCCCGCAAGGGCGCGAGCGCGGCGGACACCATCAAGGAGTGGTGGCGGGCGGGCATTCCGTTCGACGAGGTGGCCGACTGGATCGGCGCCGGGCTGACCGCGAAGGAAGCTGCCGACCAGCGCGCCCGTGGCATCACGGCCGAGCAGGCGGCGGCGCTGCGCGCACTCCGTGATCAGGATGCCGACGACTAATTGCCGTCTTGAGTCGTGCCGATCTATGTCGCGTTATGCAAAATTTATAATTCTTCCGGACAATAGCCGCTATGACGAACCGGGGGCGTTTCGTAGTTGTCGCAGTTGGCCTCATCGGGGCGGTGAGCGTCACATCGTGCGGGCAGGTCAGTCGGCAGCCTTTAGCGAGTAGCGCCGGCGGCACCCGGCAGCCTGGGGCGGCGCTCACCCCCGCGTTTACGGACGCCAGCCCGTTCTACGGGACGCCGGCGTTCGACTACGCCGATGGCGCGGCCGGGATCGTGGCGCCCCGCGCGCATGCCGTGGGCACGTTTACAGCCGCGCAGGTAGCGGGCGCGTACAAGACAGTCAAGGAACTCCTGGTCGCGTCCGCACTTGACCAGCCGACGCTGCGCGGCGAGAGGCCGGCCGACTTCGGCGGCCTCCTGATCAAGCAACAGCGAACCTGGTTCTACGCTCACCTCAGCCAGCCCGTGCGGCCGAAGGCTGGGCCGCCCTGGCTGACGAGGACGTGGGTGACGGCCTTCGCACCCGACGCGGCGCTTGTCGGCGGCGTGATCAAGGTAACCGGCGAGCCCATGACGGCTTCCGCAATTCATGTGAGCGGTCGGCTTGCGCTGCAGGTCACCGCTAGCTACCTGTTCGTGTACCCGATGGAGCAGGTAGGGCACCCGGCCAGCCGGATCCGCATTGTTGAGCATCTGCAGGCCATGGTGCAGTTCGCGCGCTGGGACGATCCCGGAGGCAGCCTGGAGCCGTGGGTCTATGAGTTCGGAGGATCGTTTGCGGGCGCGCAGTGCGGCCATGCCGATGGATTCATCCATCCTGCGTTCCCGGCGACCGGCACCGGCAGCGTTCAGCCGTCGGGTAACCCGGTCGACCCATACAGCCTCGGCACGCCAGTCAGCAAGGCCGCCTGTCAAGCGACTACGGGCACCTGAACCTGAGACCGCGGTCAGAGCAGCGGGCGGGCTCCGACCAGGCTGAGCGCGCTTGAGGCGAGCCGGCAGCCGCTGGCGAGCGCCTCACCCGGCGGCTTGTTGTCGAGCCACGGCGGCAGGAATCCGGCGACGAACGCGTCGCCCGCGCCGGTCCCGTCGACGATCCGCTCGACGGGCTGGGCGGGTACCCGCACGGCATCCGGGCGGCCACCGGAGTACATCATCGCGCCATCGGGGCCGAGCTTCATGACCACATGCGGATACCAGGCGTTCAGCACCCTGGCGGCCTGGCCGGGATCCTCCCGCCCGGTCAGCACCTTGCCCTGGTCGGCGTTCACGAACAGCAGCGTCGCGCCGTTGGTCATCTGCAGGAACGGCTCGGCTCCGATCCGCTCGAGCGGTGCCGAGGAGGCGCCGTCGACGGAGATGGACATGCCGGCCCGGTCGGCGTGGCTGAGCGCGGTCAGCACGGCGTCGCGCGAGCCAGGGTTCAGCAGCGTGTAGCCGGAGACGTGCAGGTGACTGCCGGGAGCGAACAGGTCCTGGGGGAGATCGTCGGCGGAGAGAGCGGCATTGGCTCCCGGATCGGACAGCATCGTATGGTCGCCCTTATGGGTCACCATGACGACGCAGGTGCCCGTCGGGCGCTCGGGGTCCATGACCAGGCGGGCGTCCACGCCGTAGCCCATGAGCTCCATATCCCGGTTGCGGCCCGCGATGTCGGCGCCGCGCCGGCCGACGAACGCCACCTCGGCGCCGTCGACGGCGAGCCACGCCGCGATGTTCGCCCCGGAGCCACCGCCGTGCATAGTCACGGTCGCGGGCGTGTCACTACCTCTGGCGAGCGCCAGAGCCGCGTGCGCGACCGTGTCCGTCATGAGATCGCCTACGACGACAACCCGGGCCAATGTCGTCACCACCTTGATCACGAGGCTGTCAGGACCGGCCGCGAAGGATAGTCCTGATCAGAGTGCCAGCGCATAGAACTTAACAGCTTCCCGGGCCCATCTCGTGCCGTTCGCGGTCCGAAGCCGCGAATCGCCGGCGGCCAGAGGATCTGCCCGCCCTGGGTTATGTGGCCCCTGGGACGTCTGAGTGAATCTGGTCACAATGCGACAGTCTTGCCGGCCGTCACGAGCAGGGTGAGCTCAGATTCAGCGGCCAGGCGCTGATTGAGCCAGCCGAGCTGATCGCGAAACTGGCGGCCCGCCGGGTACTCGGGCACGAGGCCGGAGCCGACCTCGTCGCTGACCGCGACGACGAGTGCGCTGGTCTCGCGCCAGGCCCGGACGAGCTCGTCGATGCCGGCCGCCAGCTGCCCGCCTGCGGGCGGGCCGGACCAGGCGCCCAGCTTCGTCATGATCGCGGCCAGCCATGTCCCGATGCCGTCAATCAGCAGCGCCCCGGTCTCGCGGCGCAAGAACCCGGCCACGTCGAGGCTCTCCTGCGTTCGCCACCAGGACGGCCGGGCCGCGCGGTGGGCCGCGACGCGGCTCTCCCATTCGGCGTCGCGCTGGCCGTCAGCCCCGGCCCAGGTGTCGTCTGGCCACGGCCCGGCAGCCAGGTACGTGACCGACGGCTCGCCCGCCAGGCGCAGCTCGGCCTCGCTGGACTTGCCCGACCTGGCCCCGCCGAGGATCAGCGTGCGGTGGGGACGGGCGGGCGGCGCCGGGCGCGGCCCCGCCCGCCCGCGCACGACCAGGCCGTCGGTACCGGGGACCACGCCCCACACGCGGCACCGGCGGGTCATCTCCTGCTCGGAGGCAATGCGGTGGTCGGTGTAGAGCGCGGCGACCGCGGTGTGCTCGGATACCAGGCCGTCCGCGCGCAGGCGGCCGAGGTGAGCGGGGCTGGTGAGCAGGTCCAGCAGGGCAATGTCACAAGGGGCGGAGTCGGAGCCCGGCCCGGCGGGCGGCGCCGGCACCTGACCGGGCCCCGCGGCCGCGAGCAGCCGCGCGCCATCGGGGGCGGTGATCAGCCACCCGCCCGGTATCTCCGTGATCTCGTGACCGGCGTCCGGGCCGGCAGTTCGCCGGACGGGCGGCGTTCCAGGCCTAAGCGTCAGCTCGCCGTCGATGATCACCTTTCCAGGGCCGCGGCGGATACCCGCAGCTCGGGCCAGCATGCACGAGGCGCAGGTGCAGCCGGGCTCCGGCCAGCCGCGTGTGCCGCCAGTGCCGATCAAGAGCGCGTCCACTGCCCTGCCCGTCAGGTGCGTTTGGTTACGATGGGGCCGCCGAGAGCCGGCCTAGATCCTAGCTATGCAGGGCGTGAGATGACCTGGACCTGGCAGTTGGAGAAGCAAGACGGCGCCGCCGTCGTCGCCCGCGACCTGCCGAAAGAGACGTTCAGCAGTCAGGGCGACGCCGAGAGCTGGCTGGGCGAGGCCTGGCCGGCCCTGCTGCGGGCAGGCGTCGATCAGGTCACGCTGACCGAGGACGGACGGGTCGAGTACGGGCCGATGAGCCTGCACCCGGCGCAGGAGTAAGCCAGGACCGGCCGGTCAGGGCCGGTTAGGCGGGCTGGCCGTCTGCGCCGGGTCGGTCACGATCTGGTCGCCCAGGATCTCATCGATCTGCCGCAGCACCTCGCCGTCCAGGCGCACGCCTGCGGCCCCGACGTTGTCGCGGACCTGCTCCGGACGCGTCGCCCCGATGATCGCGGCGGAGACGTTCGGGTTCTGCAGCGTCCAGGCCACGGCCAGCTGGGCCATCGTCAGCCCGGCACGCTCGGCGACCGGCTTCAGCTGCTGCACGCGGGTCAGCAGATCGTCGTTCAGGAAGCGGCTGATGAACCGCGACCCGCTCTCGTCGGTCGCCCTGGACGCGGCGGGCGGCGCGGCACCAGGCAGATACTTGCCGGTCAGCGCCCCCTGGCCGATCGGTGACCAGACGATCTGGCCGATGCCCTCCTGCTGCGACAGCGGGACGATCTCGGACTCGATCACCCGCCAGACCATGTTGTACTGCGGCTGGTTGGACACGATCCGGTCCAGGCCCATCTCGGCGGCGATCTTCAGTGCCGCCGCGATCTCCTCGGCGCGCCACTCCGACACGCCGATGTACAGGACCTTGCCCTGCCGCACCAGGTCGTCAAAGGCCCTGAGCGTCTCCTCGAGCGGGGTCTCGTGGTCGAACCGGTGGGCCTGGTAAAGGTCGATGTAGTCGGTACCGAGCCGCTGCAGCGAAGCGTGCGCTGACTCGGTGATGTGCTTGCGGGACAGGCCCCGGTCGTTGCGGCCGCTGCCCGTGGGCCAGAAGACCTTCGTGCAGATCTCGAGTGACTCCCGGCGGATGCCGTGCAGCGCCTTGCCGAGCACGGCCTCGGCCCTGGTCCCGGCGTAGACATCAGCGGTGTCGAAGGTGGTGATCCCCTCATCCAGCGCCGCGCTGACGCAGGCGCGGGCAGCGTCCTCCTCGACCTGCGAGCCGTGGGTGATCCAGTTGCCGTAGGCGATTTCGCTGACCATGAGGCCACTTCGGCCCAGATGACGGTATTCCATGGCGACAACTTAGCCGCTGCCTGCCGGAGGTGCTGGCCGGGGGAGTGCCCCTGCCGTCGGGTCAGACCGGGTCGCCGACGTCCACTCTGGGCTTGGGCATGCGCAGACGGCGCAGCTGCGTGTTGCGCATGCCCGCGTACAGGCGGACACCGCGCACGCTCTGGCCGGGGAAGCGCTCGGCCGCCAGCCGCTGAACCCGCCGGCCGATGAAGTAGCCCTCGGTCGCGACCACGATCAGGATCGCGAGCACGATCGCGTCAGCGGCGAGCTGGAGGCTCTTGATGAAGATCAGGACCAGGATCGGCAGGACAGCGATGAGGTAGTACTCCGACAAACCTCGCCTGGAGTCGACGACGTCGCGGGCCAGCCCGCGGACCGGGCCGCGGTCCTTGGCCGGCAGGGCCCAGTCCTCGCCGCGCTGCAGGGCCTGCGACCGGCGCACCCGCTCCGCCCGCTGGCGCTCCTTGCTGTCCTGCCCGGCCGCCTTGCGGTCGGTGGGCGCCCGGTAGGGCGAGCGGCGGTTCGCCTCGGCCTCGCTCCGCTTCGGAGTGGGCCCGGCCTTCTTCGGCGTGTAGCTTGACCGGGCCTGCTGGTCGGCGTCAGGGTCGTAGACGGGCTCTGCCTGGTCGGATTCGGCCACGTCAGGCGCGTCGGAGGAGCGTCGTCGGAACACACTCACAGCCTACCGGGACGAACGGCGCAGATCTCCGTGGCGCGCCCGTGCCGCCCCTGGGCACCGCCGCAAGCCCGGCCCGGACTGAATACTCGAAACGCCCGCCTGGAGCGGGCACTCCGTGGTGACGGCCTGCGTTGCCACGTCGTAGGCTGGAGGCAAGATCTGCCGGCAATATGTCCCGATGCCTCTCGCCAGCGCGGGTCCGGACCGGGACGCGCTATGGCAGCGGGATGCTATGAGGGGATGGTCGCGCCCATGGGCGTCATGAAGCGGGTGCAGCTGGTATTCCGCGCCAAGGCTAATAAGGCGCTCGACAAGATGGAAGATCCGCGCGAAACGCTGGACTACTCCTATCAGCAGCAGCTTGAGCTGCTGCAGAAGGTTCGGCGTGGCGTCGCCGACGTCGCGACCTCGCGCAAGCGGCTGGAGCTGCAGGTCAACCAGCTTCAGCAGTCCTCAGACAAGCTGACCAGGCAGGCCCAGGACTCCCTGGCCGCGGGCCGGGAGGACCTCGCGAGGGAGGCACTGCAGCGCAAGGCCGGCATCCAGAGTCAGCAGGGCGACCTGCAGGTGCAGTACGAGTCCCTGCAGGGCGAGGAGGAGAAGCTCACCGGCGCGGCGCAGCGGCTGCAGGCCAAGGTGGACGCCTTCCGGACCAAGAAGGAGACCATCAAGGCCACCTACACCGCGGCCGAGGCCCAGACCCGGATCAGCGAGGCCTTCACCGGGATCTCCGAGGAAATGGGCGACGTCGGCATGGCCATCCAGCGCGCCGAGGACAAGACCGAGCAGATGAAGGCCAGGGCTGGCGCGATCGACGAGCTGATGGCCTCGGGCGCGCTCGACGACGTGGTCAGCGGACCACGGGACGACATCCAGGCCGAGCTGGACCGGATGGGGGCCAGCACCAGCGTCGACCACGAGCTCGCGCAGATGAAGGCCGCGCTGGCGAGCAGCGCGCCCCGGCAGATCGAGGGCTCGCAGGACGGCGCGACCGGCACCGGGCAGGCCCCGGCCCAGGCCGCAGAGCAGGCCCAGGACGCGGAATGATCGTCCGGATCCTGGGAGAGGGCCAGCTGCAGGTACCGGAGTCCGCGGTAGACGAGCTGAACGAGCTGGACGCCCGGCTTGAGACGGCGGTCGAGCGGAACGACGAGCCTGCGTTCCGCGGTGCCCTGGAGGCGCTTCTGGCCCGGCTCAGGGAGGTCGGCACGCCCGCTGACCCCGACACGCTCGAGCCGTCCGGCCTGATCGTGCCCCAGGAGGACGCCTCGATGGCTGAGGTCCGTAGGCTGCTGACCGACGAGGGTCTCATTCCGGGCTAACTACTACGGACGTGACCGGGGAACGAGTACGGTCTCGATGGCGTTGGAAGCAATGGGCACCTGCCAGGACAGGCAGTTGGCCTGCAGGCAGCTCGCAGGATCTTTGGAGCGATCTCTGAGCATCGCCCTGCATGATGTGTAATGAAGTAACAAGGGCGGCATCAGAGGTAGCCGCCCAGGAAAAGGGAGGCGGCGCCGATGGCGCGCACTCGCTACGCGTCCGACCCGGGCCTGATCGCGCGAATGGGCGCGACCATGTTCCTGATGGGACTGTTGTTCGTCGGCTTTGGCGCGGCGATTGTTGTTCTCATCGACCTGTATGCCCACCGGCACGGAGGCACGACAAGCCCCGACATCCTGATCGCGTTTGCCGCGATCATCGGCGTTGGCTCCGCGGTTGCGTCGTACTACTGGTCCGACAAGATCGCGCTGCGCACCTCGGGCGCGCGGCTAGTAAACCCGGGCGACTCGCAGGACGCCGCCCGGCTGCACGCGATCGTCGACCGCCTGTGCGCGATGGCCGACATGCCCAAGCCGCGGGTCGCGATCGCGCCGACCTCGATGCCGAACGCCTTCGCTACCGGCCGCAACAGCAAGGCGGCCGTGGTCTGCGCCACCAAGGGCATTCTCGACAAGCTCGATAACAACGAGCTTGAGGGCGTGCTCGCGCACGAGATGTCGCACGTGGCGCACAAGGATGTCGCGGTGATGACGGTTGCCTCGCTGCTAGGCATCATCGCCGCGCTCATGGTCAGGTTCGCCTTCTACTCCGAGCTGTTCGGTGGCGGCGGCCGGGGCCGGGGCGGCAACAACAACAGCCAGAGCGCCCTGCTCATCATCCCGATCATGCTGCTCAGCATGGTCGTCTACGCGGTCAGCTTCCTGCTGATCAGGATGCTGTCCAGGTACCGCGAGCTGTCGGCCGACCGCTCCGGGGCTCTGCTCACCGGTCAGCCGTCCGCGCTGGCCAGCGCGCTGGTGAAGGTGACTGGCGACATGGGGAAGATCCCGCAGAAGGACCTGCGGGCGGCCGAGCCCCTGAACGCGTTCTTCTTCGCCCCCGCCCTGACGCGGCGCGGCAGCCAGGCGAGCCTGGCGACGATCTTCTCGACGCACCCGTCGCTTGAGCGCCGGCTGGCCGAGCTGGACAAGATCTCCAAGCAGCTCGGGAAGTAATCCCAGCACATGCAGTGCGGTGGGGGTCGGCCCGGTGACGGGCCGGCCCCTCAATCGCGTCAAGGCGCTAGCCTGATCGCGGGAGGTAGCAAGTGGGTTTCCTGGATGCGCTCCTGGGCCGGACCAAGCCGGTGCCGCCCAACCTGGACCAGCTCTTCGCCCTGCCGGGCGCGCTGCTGACGCTGGAGGCCGGGACCGACTTCCGGCCGACCGGCGCGGGCTCGGTCTGCTTCCGTGCCGCCGAGGGCAAGGCCTTCAGCGACATCGAGAAGGAAGTCAGCGAACTGCTCAACATGGACAAGGACACCAAGCCGGTCGAGGTGTCCGTCGACTCCTACAAGTTCACCTGGCTGGTGTCGCGGCACTCGCCCGACGACCCCGAAGGCCTGGTCACCGACCTGCACGCGGTGAACTCCTCGCTTGAGCTCGGCGGCTTCGGCCCGCAGCTGCTGTGCACGATCGTGGCCTGCCGCGACTCCGGCGGCCGGTCGCTGGGCCTGGTGTACCTGTACAAGCGCGGCACGTTCTACCCGTTCGCCCCGCTGAGCGGCCAGCAGCGCGACAACGCCCTGGAACTCCAGATCCGCGGCGTCATCGGCGGGGACCTGAAGATCGAGCCCGATCTGAGCCGCTGGATGCCCGTCTGGGGCGCCCCCGGCATGTAGCCGCCACCCCCGGACATCGGGACCGATAGTCAGTCGTATTCACTGAGAATCGGTCCCGATCAGCCTGACTCGGTATCCTGCCGACGGCGAACCGCCATAAATCCGGCGCGTGGGGCCCGGGTTCGGAGAGCCGGACAACCTACCCCCGATTGCGTTCGGGTTTGCGCCCGCCTTGACCGGGTTTGTGCGAACGAAACTGATGGGAAGTGAGCCGATGCATCGGCTGCCGAACTACCCAAAGCGCGATAGCCGGACATTTCGCCCCGGCCCTGGACGGGCGAGGTAGACGTCGCCGCGGGGTCAGGCGGCCAGGGCCTCTAACGGAAGCGCGAGCATCTGCTCCAGGGCGGTCCGCGCCTGCGCGGCCGTCTGGTCATCGACCGTGATCTGGTTGGGGACCTGGCCGGCGACGAGCGACTCCAGGGCCCAGACCAGGTGCGGCAGGTCGATCCGGTTCATCGTGGAGCAGTAGCAGACGGTCTTGTCGAGGAAGACGACGGTCTTGTCCGGGTTGGCGGCGGCGAGCCGCTGAACCAGGTTCAGCTCGGTGCCGACCGCCCACGCCGAGCCCGAGGGCGCGCGCTCGATCGTCGAGATGATCTTCTCCGTCGACCCGACCTCGTCGGCCGCCAGCACCACCTCATGCTGGCACTCCGGGTGGACGATGACCCGCACGCCGGGGACCCGCTCGCGGACCTCGGTCACGCAGGCGGGGGAGAACCGGCCGTGCACCGAGCAGTGCCCGCGCCAGAGGATCATGGTCGCGTCCCTGAGCTGCTCGGGCGTGAGCCCGCCGGTCTCGCCCGGTGCGTGCGGATCCCAGACGACGCAGTCGCCGAGCTGCATGCCGAGCTCAAGCACGGCGGTGTTGCGCCCCAGGTGCTGATCGGGCAGGAACAGCACCTTGCTGCCCTTCGACAGCGCCCACTTCAGTGCCCGGCCGGCGTTGGACGAGGTGCAGACCGTCCCGCCGTGGCGGCCGGTGAAGGCCTTGATGTCGGCCGATGAGTTCATGTATGTGACCGGAATCACCTCATCGGCGATGCCCAGGTCCTCCAGGGCGTCCCAGCACTCCTCGACCTGGTTGAAGGTCGCCATGTCGGCCATCGAGCAGCCGGCGGCCAGGTCGGGCAGCACGACCTGCTGCTCCGGCTTGGTCAGGATGTCGGCGGATTCCGCCATGAAGTGAACGCCGCAGAACACCACATACTGTGCATCTGGCCTGGCCGCAGCCTCGCGGGCAAGCTTGAACGAGTCGCCGGTCACGTCGGCGAACTGGATGACTTCGTCGCGCTGGTAGTGGTGGCCGAGTATGAAGGCGCGGTCGCCCAGTGCCTTCCTGGCGGCCCTCGCCCGGGCCACGAGCGAGGGATCGCTCGCAGGCGGGAGCTCGCCTGGGCAGGACACGCCCCGCTCGCTGTCAGGGTCAGCCCCGCTGCCGAGCACGAGCAGTGGCAGCGAGCGGCCTGGCCTGCTGACCTGCAGTGATGCGCTTGACTGGCTGGAGGAAGTAGACATGTGACCCCGATCGCCGGTACTTATCGTCTGAGTGACGATACCTATCATAGTTGGCCCGCCAAGGGTCCTCACGCGGGGGACCCGCAGACCGAGATCAGGGGCGTACGCCCACATACCGGGACGCTCAGCCAGCCTCGCTGCCGTCCACAGTGGCGGGCGCCTGGCCCGGAATGCCCGGGAGAGGATTATCGTTGCTGAGAGAGCAGGAGACAGGGCCGCGCCGACGGGGCAGCGGCCAGTCAGACGCAGGAGCAGACACACATGACAGTTCAGGACGAGGCGACCACGCAGGGTGTCGTGCTGACCGCTGCCGCGGCAGTGAAGGTGAGCAACCTGCTGCAGCAGGAGGGCCGCGATGACCTGCGGCTGCGCATCGCCGTGCAGCCTGGTGGCTGTTCGGGACTGCGCTACCAGCTGTACTTCGATGAGCGCCAGATGGACGGCGACGTCGTCAGCGAGTTCGGCGCCGTCGGGGTCGTGACCGACAAGATGAGCTTCCCGTACCTGATGGGCGCGAAGATCGACTACGTGGACACGATCGAGAAGCAGGGCTTCACGATCGACAACCCGAACGCCAGCGGGTCCTGCGCCTGCGGCGACTCCTTCCACTGACGCGGTCTTTCACCACAGCGTTAGCCCGCTCCACCACCAGCCCGGCTGGTCCGCGTGACCGGCCGGGCTTTTGGCTGCCTGTCCCGCTGCCCGGGCGCAGTGCTGCGTGTAGCCTGTGGCCGCCAGCTCAGCGGACATTCGGAGGGCCATCATGCGCATTGCCGTGACCGGGTCGATAGCGACCGACCACCTGATGACCTTCCCCGGCAGCTTCACCGAGCAGCTGCTGGCCGACAAGCTGGACAAGGTCTCGCTGTCGTTCCTGGTGGACAAGCTCGAGGTCCGGCACGGCGGAGTCGCCGGCAACATCTCGTTCGGGCTTGGCTGCCTCGGGCTGCGGCCGCTGCTCATCGGCAGCGTGGGGCCCGACTTCGGCGAGTACCGGCAGTGGCTTGAGGAGCACGGCGTCGACACCAGCCGGGTGCGCGAGTCGACCGTGCACCAGACCGCGCGATTTACCGGCACGACCGACGCCGACATGAACCAGATCGCTTCGTTCTACCCCGGCGCGATGAGCGAGGACGCGAGCATCGACCTGGCCGGCCTCGCGGGGGAGGCGGACCTGGTGGTGATGGGCGCCGGGAACCCGGCGGCCATGCAGGCCATGACGAGCCGGTGCCGCGAGCTCAAGATCCCGTTCGCGGCCGACACCTCGCAGCAGCTCGCGGCCCTGGACGGCGACCAGATCCGGAAGCTGATCACCGGCGCCGCCTACCTGTTCAGCAACGACTACGAGGCCTCGCTGATCGAGCACAAGACCGGCTGGAGCTCAGAGGAGCTGACCGCCCAGGTCGGCATCCGGATCACCACGCTCGGCTCCGACGGCGCGCGGGTAGACCAGGCCGGGTTGCCGCCGGTGATCGTCGGGCCCGTCAAGGACGTCACGCCCGCCGACCCGACGGGCTCCGGGGACGCGTTCCGCTGTGGCTTCCTGGCCGCCGTGGCCTGGGGCCTGAGCCTCGAGCGCGCGGCGCAGCTGGGCAACCTGACCGCCGTCCACGCCCTGGAGACCATCGGCACCCAGGACTACGTCCTGCGGCCAGCCGAGCTGGCGGAGCGGTGCGCCGCTTCCTACGGCCAGGTGGCCGCCGACGAAATCGCCGCGCACTTCACCAGCGCCTGAGCCGGCCGCAGAGCCGCCTCAGCCGGGCCGCCCGGCGAGCGCCCCGGCCGCGAGGATGTAGCCAGCCGGTGAGCCGACGCCGGTCGCATCGTCGTACCCGGTGGTGGCGTTGAGCCGCGCGAGACCCTCGCCGTCCACACCCAGGGTGCGCATGTAATACAGGAGCGGACCCTTCTCGGTATCCGGGTTGGTGTAGTTGTCGCGCACCTGAGCCAGTGCCCCCGGCCCGAGCGGGTGATCGGTGACATCGTGGAACGCGGTCCGGTCGCGCTGGTCGAGCAGGTAGATCAGCGGGTTCGCGAAGCCCAGCGGCCCGCCGAGCGCCTGCTGGGCGTCGGCCTCGATGCCGGCGAACGTCGGGCTGGACACGCTGGTGCCGCCGATCCGGCTCAGCGCGAACTCGTAGCCCCGGCCGTGCGGCTTGCTGACGGTCTCGCCGACCAGCATCCCGGTCGCCGGATCGGCGTAGGCCGACACGTCCGGGACCTCGCGCATCGGCGTGGCGCTGTGCTTGCCGTTCGGCAGGCGCTGCGACAGCGCGGAGGGGACCACACCTTGCTGGTAGGCCGGCTGGGCGTACACGGTCGATGTGCCGCCCCCGCTGCCGCCGTCCCAGTAGAACGGGTACCCGCCCGGCAGCGGGAACCTCCAGCCCTTCCCGTTCTTCGCCAGCGGGTCGAGCATCGTGCCCCAGGACGTCTCGAACTCGTAGTTGTCGCTCCGGCCGATGGCGAGGCTCGTCCCGCCCACCGCGGTGACGAACGGGTCCGAGGTCGGGTAGTCGACCTGCAGGTGCGAGGAGCCGCCGGGGTCCTCGCCGGGCGCCTCGTAGCCGTTGTCCCCGGAGGAGAACATGAAGTCGATCCCCTCGGCCGCGCCCGTCTCGAAGATCAGGTGATAAATGCTGAGGTACTCGGTGGCGCCCGACTCGGTGTCGCCCCAGGAGTCGGTGACGATGCTCGCGAGATGGTTGTTCACGATATAGGCGAGCGCGTCGGCCAGGTCCGGGTCGAGGCAGGTCGCGGCGGCGACGAACCTGACGTTCGCGGCCGGGGCCATGTCGTGTACCGACTCGACATCCAGCGTTTCCTCGCCGTACCAGCCCTGCGCGCCGCAGTCGTCGTTGCCCGCCAGGCTGAATCCGGCTGCCGGCAGGTACTGGCGGTACTGGTTCTTCGCGAACGGCTGCTCGCCCTCCAGCCGCGAGAACTTGTTGGCATCACTCAGCATCGTGGGGGAGGCGTAGGCGTCCACGACGGCCACCGTCTGGCCGGCGCCGGTCATGTGCGAGGCGGTCACCCCGTAGGCCCCGCGGACCTGCGCGGGCGTGTAGCCGCAGACCGCCCAGGGCCAGTGCTTGCCGTAGGCCGTCGGCTTCCTGGTCGCGATCTCCTGCCCGTAATAGGCCCCGCACGGCCGGGCGACCCAGTAGTTCGGCCCCGGCGGTGGCTCGCCGGCCAGGGCCGCGCTCATGGGGTGCATGCTCGCGCGCGCCGTGCTCAGGCCGCCGACCGACAGCACGGACGCGGCGACGCCGGCCGGCGCCGATGCGGCCTGCTCCGGCGCCCGGACGACGCCCTGCCCGGCCAGCCGGTAGCTGGCGAACGTCACGTCAAACGCGCGGCTGGCGGCCGCCAGCGAGCCGGTGACGGCCACGAAGCCGTCGGCAACGTGATCGCTGACCCGGGTGACCCGCAGGCCCGCTCCGGTCAGCCAGGACTTCAGCGCTGACAGCCGGGTGGCCGGGACGCCGAAGTCAGCCTGGATCTGCGCCGGGGTCAGGAAGCGCCGGTACAGCGGGCTGCCAGGCGTCGAGACCTCCGTGGCGAGGGCGGCGAGGCCGGCCGGGTCGCGGGGCGCGAGGTAGACCCGCGCCTGCAGGGTCCCGGCGGGCAGGCTCGCGCCGGCGCGCCGGGCCGGGACGGCCCAGGAGGGATGCGTGCCCGCGATCGGGACGCGCGGCCGCGGTGCGGCCGAGGCCGGAATCGTGAAGGTCCCGCCGATGAGAGCTCCGGCGCAAGCCAGGGCGACAGCGACGGTGCGCCCATTGAGGTAGGACATCGGCATTCCTTACCGCGATCTCCTCCGATCCGGTAAGTCTCCGCCTAAACCGGGCGGGCAGCAAGGGCCAGGCGGGGAGCGGGCGCGCGGCGGGCGCTGGGCGGCAGCCCCGGCGCCGGCCGTCTACTACGCGCGGTAGCGTGGCGTCATGCTCGCCGCGCTCGTCACTGGTTACCACGGGCCCCCGGCGCTGACTATCGGCCGGGCCTTCAGCTCGTGGACCCTCGACCCCTGGTCGCTGGCCGCCATCGTGCTGCTCGGCGCCGCCTACCTGGCGGGCGTGCGCACGGTCCGCCGCGGCAGCCAGGACTGGCCGGCCGGCCGCGTCGTGGCGTTCTGCGGGCTCGGCCTCGGCTTCGGCGTGATCGCGACAATGTCGTTCGTCGGCGTCTACCAGCCGGTTGTGTTCTACGTCCGGTCCGTGCAGACGATCCTGCTACTGCTCGTCGTGCCGCTGTTCCTGGCGCTCGGGCGGCCGCTGACGCTGTTCATCGCGGCCGTGCCCGGCCCCGGGCGCCGGCTGGAGGCGGCGATCGGCAGCCGCGCCGCGAAGGTCGCCACGTTCCCCGCCATCACCACCCTGTGGCTCGTCGTGACGCCGTTCGTGGTGTATTTCACATCCTGGTACGCGGCCGGGTTCACCTCGACGGCCGTCGCCCAGGTAACCCACGTGGCGTTCCTGATTCCGGGCTTCGTGTTCTTCTGGACGCTGCTGCGCGTCGATCCGGTGCCGAAGGCCTATCCGTACATCGTGGCGCTGTGGATCACCGGCGCCGAGGTGGTCGGCGACGCGATTCTCGGCCTGTCGGTGGTGGCGAGCAACAGCCTGCTCGGCGGCGCGTACTACCACGCGCTCGCGCGGCCGTGGGGACCCAGCCTGCGCACTGACCAGGTACTCGGCGGCGGCGTCCTGTGGATCTTCGGCGACATCGTCGGGCTGCCGTTCCTGGCGGCCCAGCTGATTCAGATGATCCGCGAGGACGAGGCCGACGCTGAGGTGATCGACGCCGAGCTCGACGCCCAGGAGGCCGCCCTCGCCGCGGACGAGCCGGCCGCGGCGACGCCGGGCATCCAGGTGCCCGGCACGCGGCCATGGTGGGAGACAGACGAGCGATTCGCCGACCGGTTCCGGGCGCTCGACGATCAGTAACTGCGGCGGACAAGGAACGACCAGCCCACGGGCCGGTCAACCGCCGCGACGAATTCCTGTGACTTCAGGGCGCACCAGGCGGGCAGGTCGGTCTTGGCCGCCGGGTCGTCGGCCAGCACCGCGATCGTCTGGCCGACTCGCACGTCCCTGATCCGGTCGGCGAGCATGATGATCGGGATCGGGCACTTCTTGCCGAGGGCGTCCAGGGTCAGCGCCGGGACGTCGCTGCCGGGAGCGCCAGGGCTGCCAGCACCCCGTGCTTGCGAAGACAGCGGGGGGGTCACGCAGTTACCTCCATCGCGGGCGCGGCGGGCTACGAACTGCTCGCCACTCTCACAGTCTCCCGCACCCTGGCGACGATCGGTGGCAGGACCGCGAGGAACTCCTCGACCGACTCCGGGGTGGCGGCACGCGGAAGCGATACCCGGACGTTGCCGTGCGTAAGCACCCCCATCGCCGCCAGCACGTGGCTCGGCTGCCGGGTGTCGGCGACGCACGCGCTGCCCGACGAGACCGAGAACCCGGCCCGGTCGAGCTCGGTGACCAGGGTCTCGCCATCTACGTACAGGCACGAGAAGGTCACGATGTGCGGGAGCCGCCGATCCCGGTCGCCGTGCACCACGGCGTCCTCCACCAGCACCGGCACTTGCCCGGCGATGCGGGCGGTGAGAGCGCGGAGCGCGGCGTCCGGGTCTTCCCGTTCCTCGCTTATGGCGGTGAGAGCGGCGGCGGCGGCCAGGATCGCGGGGACGTTGGGGAAGCCGGGGACCCGGCGCCCCTCGCGGTCGTCAGCGGGCAGGGGCTCGCGCCAGCGGACTCCCTTGCGGACCGCGAGGACGCCGACGCCCGCCGGGCCACCCCACTTGTGCGCGCTGGCGGCCAGCAGGGACCAGCCCGCCGGGACGGGCATGCGGCCGGCGGATGCGGCCGCGTCGACCAGCAGCGGCACGCGGCTGTCAGCGCAGGCCTCCGCGGCCTCGGCGACCGGCTGGAGGGTGCCGACCTCGTTGTTCGCGGACTGAAGGCAGGCGAGCAGAGTCTGGCCAGGCTCCAGCGCGGCGGTGAGCTCGGCCACGTCGGCGCGGCCGAGCCGGTCGACGCCGATCGTCGACACCCTGGTGCCGGTCCGGCGCTCGAGCCAGTCGGCCGAGTTCAGCACGGCGGAGTGCTCGACCGCGCTGGTGACCAGGTGACCGGGCCCGCGCGCAGCGGACTGCCGCGCCTGGACCGCGCCGAGCACGGCCAGCTGCAGAGCCTGCGTGCCGGAACTCGTGAACGACAGCTCGTCCGGCCGGCTGCCGAGTTCGGCGGCCACTGCCTCCCGCGCCTGGTCGAGCAGGAGCCGGGCCTGACGGCCTTCCCGGTGGAGCCGCGCGGGGTCGGCCCAGCCGTCCTCCAGCGCGGTGAGCAGCGCCTCTCTGGCCGCCGGATGCATCGGCTCGGCCGAGGCAGCGTCGAAATAAGCCACGTGCCCGACTCTAGGCCGGAGTGATGACGAACTTTTGGGCGGCTAATGCCCGCCGCGAAGCGGGGGTACCCCAAGACGCGGCACCCTGGCGTTGTACTGTTTCCACGACAAGCTGTAGGACGTCGAACTCAACCGGCCGCTGACGCCGGGACTTATTGCTGGGAAGGCCATCTGTGAGTCCCAACCGCAGTGCTCGCAAGCACGGGGC
>DAIOWC010000046.1:30455-31676 GCA_036758685.1 Streptosporangiaceae bacterium
ATATCGCGCCGATCGCGGCCCAGATTGCCGCGGCGCCTGCTGCCGACGGCCGCTCTCGCCGTCGTGCTGGTCACGATGACGGCCGGTTGCAACGCCACGACCGTCGAGAACCTCGGGCTGCGCTCGCCGATCACGACGCAGGCCAAGCTGACGGTCTCCCTCTGGCAGGGGTCGTGGATCGCGGCGCTCGCGGTCGGCGTGGTCGTGTGGGGCGCGATCATCTGGGCGGTGCTCTTCTACCGCAAGCGCAGTGACCGCATACCCCATCAGGTGCGGTACAACCTGCCGGTCGAGATCCTTTACACGGTCATCCCGTTCATCATGGTCGGGGTGCTGTTCTACTTCACCGCCAGGGACGAGAACAGGATCGACGACCTGTCGGCGCATCCCCAGGTCGTCGTCGATGTCACCGGCTTCCAGTGGAGCTGGGAGTTCCAGTACCCGCAGTACGCCGTGAAGAACTCGGCCAACGGCGTCACCGAGGTCGGCTACATGTGGGACGGGGTGAACCCCGGCAACGAGGCCGAGCTCCCGCTGCTGGAGATCCCCGACAACGAGACCGTCCGGTTCAACCTGACCTCGACGGACGTCATCCACTCGTTCTGGATCCTGCCGTTCGACTTCAAGCGCGACGTGATTCCCGGGCACCCGAACCACTTCCAGGTCACGGCGACCAGCACGCTGTCCGGCGGGCCCGACAGCATAGGCCGGTGCACCGAGCTGTGCGGCCTCTACCACAGCCGGATGCTCTTCCGGATCAAGATCGTTACTCCGGCGCAGTTCACGACGTGGATCCTGGCGCAACAGGCGAAGCAGAACGCATCTGGGGGTGCTCAGTGACCACGTATAACCAGCCCATGCCAGGCGCGACTGCTCCGGTGACGGCCAGGCCCTACCACAAGGGCTCGATCCTGGCCGACTGGCTGTCGTCGACCGACCACAAGGTCATCGGGCACCTGTACCTGATCACCTCGTTCTTCTTCTTCCTGGCCGGCGGCGCGATGGCCATGGTGATGCGGGCGCAGCTGATGGGCCCGGATAACCACATCGTGTCGGACCAGCAGTACAACGAGCTGTTCACGATGCACGGCACGATCATGCTGCTGCTGTTCGCGACGCCGCTGTTCGTCGGGTTCGCGAACGAGATCATGCCGCTGCAGATCGGGGCGCCGGACGTGGCGTTCCCGCGGCTGAACCTGCTCAGCTACTACATGTTCCTCT
>DAIOWC010000047.1:0-1532 GCA_036758685.1 Streptosporangiaceae bacterium
GACGCGAGGATCCGGTACAGCGCCTTGCGGGTGTCGGTCAGCAGCTGCCGGGCCTGCGCGACCTGCGCATCGGACCCCGCGCTGATGACCTGGAACGCGGCCATGCCGAGCTGGCCGACCAGGCTGCGCATCTCGAAATGCGGGCTGCTCGCGCCGCCGGACATCTCGTCCCACGGAGCCCGCAGCTCCTGCTGATGAGAGTCGGCATAGGCACGGCCCTCGTCGGTGAGCTGATAGGCGCGACGGCCGCCATCGGTCTCCTGGGCCCGGATCAGGCCCTCATCCTCAAGCTGCTGAAGCGCCGGGTAGATCGAGCCCGGGCTCGGCCGCCAGACGCCGCCGCTGCGCTCGCCGATCTCCTGGATGATCTGGTAGCCGTTCATCGGCTGCTCGGCCAGGAGCGCGAGCGCCGCCGCGCGGACGTCGCCGCGCCGGGCGCGCCCGCCGCGCGGTCCGCGTCCCTCCTTCATCCACGGGCCGAACCCGTGCATGCCGGGGCCGCCAGGCACCGGGAACGGGCCGCCCGGCGGGAAGCCGGGACCACCGGGAAATCCCGGGCCGCCGAAGCGGCGGGCACGGCCGCGAATGCGCGGGCCGCGCTCCTCGTCATCGTCGTCATGGTGGTGATGCCGGTCGTGCCAGCGGCGGGTCTCGGCGTCGTTCGCCGGCTCCCACCGGCCGCGCCCGTGGTCGCCGTGATGCCGGTGCTGGCTCTCGTGTTCGTTGTCGTCGTATCGCATTGTTCTAGTCCTTTGCTCGTGTGCTCCGGTCCCCGTGCCGGCTAGTTCCGGACTATCGTCGGAGCAACTCGATAGTCAACGATATATCGTTAATACATCGCTGGCAAGTCCCCGGACGCAGAGGAAGATCTGTGGTGGCCTAGCGCGGGCCGACGATCACGCCGTCGCGTCGATGACCCGCAGGTGGATGTGCCCGTCCGCGTACCAGAGGGGCGGCCGGCCCGGGCTGAACTCCTTGTACGGGTATCCGGCCTTGTCCGCGACCCGGCAGGAGGCGGGGTTGTCGATGTCGTGCACGAGCATGATCTGCCGCAGGCTGGCTGGCCCGAAGGTCTCGAACGCCCACGCGGTCACGGCGCGGACGGCCGCCGGCGCGACGCCCTGGCCGCGCGCTTCTACTGCCGTCCAGTAGCCGATCTCGCCGGTCTCCCGCTCGCCGAGGCGCCCCTCGTCGTCGCGATTCTTCAGCGCGACGTGCCCGGCCAGGTAATAGCCGTCCGCGGCTTCCGCCAGCACCGCGAACGTCAGCCAGCCGCCCTGAGCCCAGCCGCGGTCCTGACTGGCGAGCCAGTCCACCGCGTCCTGGTCGTCGGTGGGGCCGGTCCAGCGACGTCCCGCATGCCGCTCCGGGTACTGGTCAGGGCCCGGGTGCAGTCCCCCGATCGGGTATTCGCGGCCCATCTCCGCAACGAGCGCGGGCATGTCCTCCGCGCGCCACGGTCGCAGCCATAGTCCCGGCCGGCGGCCGGCAGCGGCGACATGCAGCTCAGGGCTCATGACCGGCATCATGAC
>DAIOWC010000047.1:1632-27949 GCA_036758685.1 Streptosporangiaceae bacterium
GGGACCGTTCGTCAGTGGATAGCGCTGACGAACGGTCCCGATAATTCAGGCACGGTTCCCCGCCGTCGGTGGCCGACCTATCCGGGCGCGTCGGTGTCAGCCGGCCAGCGCGCAGCCAGGTCCGTCAGCTGACCGGCCGCCTCGGCGAGCGGCTGCCCGCTCCCGACGGCCAGCCCCAGCAGGAACGCGCTCACCGGCGCCGCCGGCCGCTCGACCTGATGCGCCACGTCGCGGGCGAGGTCCAGCACCGCCCTGATCGCCTTGTCGTCGGCTTGGACGCCCAGCTCGGCGCACGCCTGGGTGGTCCAGTTCTGCAACGTGGTCATGTGTCTCCGTCCTTGAACCTGGCCCGAGCCGCTGCCAGCTCAGCCGGGTCATCGCAGTCGAACCATGGCGGTGCTAGCTCGGGGGGACGACCCCCCGGAGCCCCCCGCGGTGCTAGCCCGGGGGTGCTGCCCTCCTGAGCCTGGCCCGCCGCCACCCGTGCGGGCTCCATCGGCCCCAGCAGACCGCCGAGCGAGCCGCCGGTGTAGACATCAAGCGCTGAGCGCAGCGGCTCGGCCCGCCATACGCTCGCCAGCCACTGCTGCCGGTCACCATCATCCACGGGCACCGCGCCGGGCCGACCGGAGGATGCCGCGATCGCGTGGACTGCCCGCAGCCACGATCCGGTAAGGAACGGCAGGTCCGCGGCCAGCAGCGCGAGCCACGGCGCGCGGACCTCCGACAGGCCGCGCCGCAGGGCGGCTACGGGCCCGGCTCCCGGTGGTGACTCCCGTACCGTGACCAGCCCGCCCGGCAGCCCGGCGGCCACGGCGGCCAGGGCCGGCCCGACCGCGCCGCCGCGATCGGGGCCGACCACGATCAGCCGTCCGGCGCCCGCCGCCGCCACCGCGGCTGCAACCCGGATCATCATCGGCAGGCCGCCAACCTCGAGGGCCGGCTTATCCGCGCCGTCCATCCGCGCGGCGCGACCGCCCGCGAGCATCACCGCGTCGAAATCCGCGGGCCGGCTCGCCGGCACGCCGGCTGCGCGCCGCGGGCGCACCCCGGGTCAGCCGCCGATGGCAGACATCGGCCGGGCCGGCTGGAGGAAGCCGGGGTCGTTGATCCCGTGGCCGGGCAGCTTGGCCCGGATGCAGCGGGCCCAGATGGCCGCGAGCTCGTCGTCGGATGCGCCCGCCCGCAGCGGGAGGCGCAGGTCATTCTCGGTCCTCGCGAACAGGCAGTTCCGTAGCTGGCCGTCGGCGGTCAGCCGGACCCGGTCACACGCGCCGCAGAACGGCCTGGTGACCGAGCCGATGATGCCGACCCGGGCCGGCCCGCCGTCGACGAGGAACACCTCGGCCGGGGCTGACCCGCGCTCGGCCGGGTCATCGGGGGTCAGCGTGAACTCGGTACCGAGCGTCGCGAGTATCTCGTCGGCGGTGACCATCTCGGCCCGGCGCCAGCCATGCTGCGCGTCCAGCGGCATCTGCTCGATGAATCGCAGCTGGTAGCCGTGCTCGAGGCAGAACCGCAGCAGGCTGACCGCTTCGTCATCGTTGACGCCGCGCATGAGGACGGTGTTGATCTTCACCGGCTGGAGTCCCGCAGCGGCCGCCGCCGCGAGCCCGGCCAGCACGTCGGCCATCCGGTCCCGCCGGGCGAGCTCAACGAAGACCGCGGGCGTCAGGGTGTCGAGGGAGACGTTGATGCGGTCCAGGCCGGCCGCGCGCAGCGGCGCCGCGAGCCGGTCAAGCCCGATGCCGTTAGTGGTCAGCGAGATCTCGGGACGCGGCGTCAGGGCAGCCGTCCGTTCGACGATGCCGGGCAGCCCGCGGCGCAGCAGCGGCTCACCGCCGGTGAACCTGATCTCGCTGATCCCCAGCCGGGTAACGGCCAGCTCGATCAGCCGGAGCAGCTCGTCGTCGGTGAGCAGGTCAGGCCGCGGCAGCCACTCCAGTCCCTCGGCCGGCATGCAGTAGGCGCAACGAAGATTGCAGCGGTCGGTCAGCGAGACTCGCAGATCGGTTGCCGTGCGCCCGAACTCGTCGGTCAGCACGACTCCACCTCCCCGCGTATCGGGCCATATCACGCTCAGTGACCCCTCAGCGTACGGCGTCCGCGCCGGTCGGCGCGAGCGCACCGCATAGTGGCTGCAGCAACGGCGACTGAGCTTTCGTTCCCGGAACGGGCAGATTCGCGGGGCTGATGTGACTTCTAGGGGTCAGGCCACGGCGAAATCGGGGAGCATCCGGTGGTAGCGATGGCCGAGCAGCGGAGAGGAGATGAGGAAGTCCGCGCTGGCCCGGTTGCAGGCCACGGGGATATTCCAGAGCACCGCTATCCGGAGCAGGGCCTTGACATCCGGGTCGTGCGGTTGGGGCTCGAGCGGGTCCCAGAAGAAGATGAGCAGGTCTACCTGGCCCTCGGCGATCCGGGCGCCGATCTGCTGGTCGCCGCCCAGCGGGCCGCTGCGGAGGCAGGTTACGTCCAGGCCGAGCTCGCGGCGCAGCATCAGGCCGGTTGTGCCAGTTGCGCATAGTTCGTGCTGGGTCAGCGTCAGCAGGTTGAACCGTGCCCACTCCGTGAGGTCCGCCTTCTTGTTGTCGTGGGCGATCAGTGCGATCCTGCAGATCTGCTGGCGTTCCGCGGTCCTGGTCATGGCCTCAAGCGTGGCCGAAGGGAGTTTCCCGGCCGCGAACTGCGGGTTACCCGCATGTTTCAGCTCACGGGCTAACCTGCCGTCACCTACGATTTGCGTGGCCTGCGCGGCGTTAGCCGCCAGAATCGACCAGTTCATCCAGGATGGTGCAATGACCGTGACCGGCGCCGTCTGGCGGGACCAGCTCACCGAGCCGGAACTCGCCGTGCTCGGCCGGACCGACGTTGGCGAGCTGAAGTCGCGACCGGACGTGCTGGTCGTCGGCGGCGGCATACTCGGCGTGAGCACCGCGGCCGCGTGTGTTGCTGCGGGGGCGGGCCGAGTGCTCGTCATTGAGACCGGCCGCCTCGGCGCCGGCGCGACTGGCGGGGCCACCGGCCTGCTGATTCCCGAGCCGCACCAGTGGAGCGACCCCGAGCCGTTCGTCGACCTCGAGCGCGCGGGCCTCGAACGCTGGCGCGAGCTCGAGGCCGCCCTGCCCGGCGGCGTCGGCCTCGTGGAGCTGGACTGGCTGGGGCTGGCCCCGCACGACAGCGGCTTCGCGGCGCATCAGCCCAGGGCCGTCGAGTGGCTCAACCCCGGCCAGGTCGCCGAGCTCATCCCCGGCCTGGCCCGGCCAATGGAAGGCGCGCTGATCCGCCGTCAGGCCAGGATCAACCCGCTGCGGGCCGTGGCCAGGCTCGCGGCCGGCCTCCCGGCCGTCGCCACGGGCGTCGCCGCGACGGCGGTCACGATCGACGGCGACCAGATCACCACCGTCACGACGTCGGCCGGCGACATCAGCCCTGGGGCCGTGGTCTTTGCGACGGGCCGTCCGCCGATGCTCGACGGCCTGCCGATCGATATCCCGTCCGACCGGGTCAAGGGCCATCTGCTCGTGACCGAGCCGACGAGCCTGCGGCTGCCAGGCATCGTGGCGCCGCTGGCCACGCCGATCGAGAACGGGAAGCTGCTGGCCGGCGGCACCTTCGACATCGGCGACGAGACCCCCGTGGTGCAGCCCGAGGTCATCGAGTCGATCATGGACGGGCTCGTGGCGGCCGTGCCCGAGCTTTCGGGGGTCGGCGTCTCGCACCAGTGGTGCTGCTTCCGGCCGCGGCATCCGGACCGCCGTCCGGTCATCGACCGGGTACCCGGCCTGGCCAATGCCTGGCTCACATCCGGTCACTTCCGCACCGGCATACTCAACGCCCCGGTCACCGCCGCCGTGCTCGCCCGGTGGATCGTGACCGGCCAGCCGCCGGCCGAGGCTGGCACCTGGTCGGCCACCCGGTTCGGCGGCCTTTAAGGTTCCGAGGATTCCAGGGGGGCGGCGCCATCGCCCTTGACGATCCGGCGATCATCAGGCTGGCGCTGCGTGACGCCCGCCCGGTCGAGGTACTCAAGCAGCGGGATTGCCGTACGCCTGGTAGTCGCCAGCGCCTCCCGAGCCTGCGCGGCCGTGAACGGCTGCGGCAGGCCGGCCAGGATCACCGCTGCCTGAGCGTCGGCACCGGGAGCGAGCACGACCTGCTCGCTGATCTTCAGCAGCTCGCCGGCCCGGACCGCCGCGGCCAGGCTGCGCTGGTCGAGCCCGAGCTTGCGCAGCCGGTCGGCGTCGGGGGACGCGAACGGCGCGGCCGCCAGGTCCGCTTGCAGGATCCGCACGGCCGCCCGCAGCTGCTCCGGTAGCCCGGTCGTCCCGTCCTTGCCGGCAGCCTGCGCCAGCTGGACGAGCCCGCAACTGACCCGGAAGGGCGGCTGCGCGAGCGCCAGCACGAGCCGGCGATCGGGGACCTCGAGTGCGGCTCGCGCAGCCTCGACGGGCATGCCCTGCGTCAGCGGCTCCGCCGCGGCGTGCGCAGCGACGATCTCGCCCAGCCGGTTGCCGAGCGCGAGCCAGTGCTCGGGATCGGCGAGCCACTCCCCCGTGACCGGCTCTGGGTGCTCCCTGATGCCCATGGCCAGCAGCACGCTCGCCCGCAGCAGGCCGTGCCGCGCCAGCAGATGCGCCGCAGCCGGCTCGTCCGGCCAGGTGGCGAGCATCCGCGCCGCCGCGGCGGCGGCACCGCGCCGCAGCAGCCGCGGCGGCGCAACGTCCAGCACGGTGGCGCCGGCCACCGCCGGCCAGGAACCGGGCCGGCGGCTGCCGGGATCGCGCAGTAGCAGCCGGTCGCCGACGTGCAACGGCAGCGCGTCGGCCAGGCTGAGCCGGACGAGGTCGGGTCCGAGGACCCGTACACGCGCGATCCCGCGGGCCGCGCCGGCGTGCACGGTCACTGTCCGCGGCAGGGCGCCGGCAATACCGCCAGGCGGCGGCACCGCGGACCGCGACCACGAGATGCCAGGCTGTCCCGCCGACGGGCCGGCCGTGTGCGGACTGCTGACTGACGAGCACCTCAGCCGCACGTCGATGCAGTCGGTCAGCGTCCAGCGGCCCGCCTGAACCAGGGCCATGCCGCGGTGGACAGAATCCTTGCTGACGCCGCGCAGGTTGAGCGCCACCCTGGTTGTGCCGGACGCCGCGGCCACCGGCTCGCCCAGGGACTGCAGCTCCCTGACCGAGACCGGGCGCATCGACGGCGCGAGCACGAGCTCATCACCGCGGTGCACGGTGCCAGCCGGCAGCGTGCCGGTCACCACGGTGCCGCTGCCGCTCATGCTGAAGGCCCGGTCAATCCAGATCCGTACCGGGGCGCCGCTGTCGGGCTCCGGCAGCGCCTTGCCCAGCTGGTCGAGAGCCGCGAACAGGTCCGACATCCCGGCACCGGTCACGGAGCTGACGCAAACGGCCGGGACCGCGCCGAGGCTGGTGGCCGCGATGTGGCCGCTTGCCTGCTCGATCGCGGCCGCCGGATCCGCCAGGTCACTCTTGGTGACGACGAGCAGACCGTTGCTTATCCCGAGCGCGTCGATCACGGCCAGGTGCTCAGCCGACTGCGGCTTCCAGCCCTCATCGGCGGCCACGACGAACATGACCGCCGGCACCGGGCCGACCCCGGCGAGCATGTTCGGAACAAACCGCTCGTGCCCTGGCACGTCGACAAACGCGATCTGGTCTCCAGACGGCAGCGTGAGCCAGCCGAAGCCGAGGTCGATCGTCATGCCGCGGCGGCGTTCCTCCGCCCAGCGGTCCGGCTCCTGGCCGGTCAGGGCCCGGATCAGCGCGGATTTGCCGTGGTCCACGTGGCCCGCGGTGACGACGACGTGCATGGCGTTCATATCGCTCCTGGTCAGCCTGCCGCCGCAATAACGGCCGCCTGCAGCACCTGATCGTCCTCCGGGTCAACGGCCCGCAGGTCGAGCAGCAGTCGCCCGTCTTCCATCCTGCCTACGACCGCCGGCATGCTGCCGCGCCTGACCGCCGTCCCGGCCCGCAGCGGGGCGGCGAGCGCGGCCGGCAGGCTGACGGCCGCGCTGGCCAGCTCCAGCCCGGGCGCACCGCCGCCGCCCACAGCCGCGCCGGCGGGCTGGCTCCGGGCGTCGATGCTGGCCACGACCAGGCCATCGGCAATCTGCCGGGCGCGCTGGCTGAGCTCGACCTGGTCAGCGGCGAGCGCGCGGGCGACCGGCGGCAGCGGGCCCGCGATGGTCGCCTCGAGCGCGGCCACGGTCAGTTTGTCGACCCGGAGAGCCCTGGCGAGCGGATGGCGGGCCAGCGTGGTGACTAGGTCCGACCGGCCGAGCAGCAGCCCCGCCTGCGGTCCGCCGAGCAGTTTGTCGCCGCTGGCCGTCACCAGCGCGGCGCCGGAGCTCAGCCAGCTGCTCGCGTCGGGCTCGTCAGGCAGCAGCGGATGCGGCCCGAGCAGGCCGGAGCCGATGTCACCGACGACCGGAACGGGCAGGCCGGCCAGGTCGGCGACCGAGGCGCTCGCGGTGAAGCCCTCGATGCGGTAGTTCGACGGGTGCACCTTGAGGACGAATGCCGTCTGCGGGCCGATCGCGGCCGCGTAGTCGGCCGCGGTGGTCCGGTTGGTGGTGCCGACCTCGCGAATGATCGCGCCGGTGGAAGCGATCAGGTCGGGCAGCCGGAAGCCGTCCCCGATCTCGATCAGCTCGCCGCGGCTGACGATGATCTCTCGGCCCGAGGCCAGCGCGGTCGCGGTCAGGACCAGCGCGGCGGCGTTGTTGTTGACCACGTGCACGGCCTCGGCCTCGGGCACGGCCGCCGCCAGCGCCGCGAGCATGCCGCGGCCGCGCCGGCCGCGCAGTCCCGAGCCGAGGTCAAATTCCAGGTCGGTACAGCCGGCTGCAGCCTGGACCGCCGCCCTGGCCGCTGCTGACAGCGGCGCCCGGCCGAGATTGGTGTGCAGCAGCACCCCGGTCGCGTTGATGACGGGCGTCAGGGTGGCGGCAAACGGGGGCAGCGCCGCCGCCGCCGCGTCCGCAACCGCACCGGGCTCGATGTCGCCCGCCCTGGCCTGGTCCTGCGCCTGCCGGACGGCCGAGAGCACGATGGCCCGGCCCAGCCGGCGCTGGGCCGCCTCCAGCCGCGGGTCGGCGAGCACCGCGTCGGTGCGGGGCGTGAGCCTTCGGACGTCCACGAGCGGACCATACCTGGCTGGTTCACCGCACCGGGAGAGGCATGAAGGTCTCTTCTTGCCCGATTTACCAGCACTTTGCCGAACCAAAATCGCCGCGAGACGCAGCGGGTGTGCAAGTCTTGAACATCCGATTCCTCTGGGAGTGAGCAGCGATGAACAGTCAGGTCACAATTGCGCGCAGCCGCGGCGCCGTCAGCGGGGGGGCGCTGATCCTGCTCGGCTTGTGGGGCGGCCTGGCCCCGTTCGTGGGGCCTTACTTCCATTTCGGCTACACGCCGGACAAGGCCTGGGCCTGGACGTCGGGTCGTTTGTACTACTCCGTGATCCCTGGCGCCGTCGCGCTGGTGGCCGGAGCGCTGCTCGCCGTCACCCGCAGCCGCGTCCTTGGCGTCACCGCCGGCACGCTGGCCGCGCTGGCGGGCGGGTGGTTCGTGCTTGGCTCCGGCATCACCTACTACTTGCTCAAGCATGCGTCGATCACGACCGGTGTCCCGCTTGGATCGGCCGGGTCGGCCGGCGCGTACACGGTCAAGATGTACCTGGAGGTGCTCGCTCTCTACGGCGCGCTCGGCGCGGTGATCATCTTCTTCGGCGCGCTGGCGTGCGGCCGCCTGTCGCTGGTCGCGGCCTCCGACGCGTCCGGCGCCAGCAGCTACTACGCCCCGACCGGGTCCGCGGGCGGGCCTGCTGACGGCACCTACACCACCGGGCAGTTCCCGAGCGTCACCCCGTATCAGGACACGGACAGCGGGCAGTTCCCGGTCGCCGGGGAATTCCCGAGCGCCGCCGGGCAGTTCCCGACGACGACATCAAGCGAGCAGTTCACCCGGCCGTCGGTCTTCCCGCCGCGGCGCCTGCCGTTCCGCGAGCCGCCGACGGAGTTACCCGACAACGCGCCTGAGTAAGCCCGGTGGCGGCCGTTCGGCTCGGTGGCGGAGGCGGACGGGAATCGAACCCGCCGACGACGCGGCGCGCCGTCCACCGGTTTTGAAGACCGGGGGGACCACCAGGAACCCTGACGCCTCCGGACCCGACCCTACCGGCGGCTCAGGCAACCCGGCGCGCGCCCGGTCCCGGCACCGGCGTGACCTCGCGCGGCGACTCGAGGACGTGGCCGTCGGCGCAGGCAAGCTGGAGACCGACGTGAGCGCCGCAGCCCCGGTGGGTGAGCTCGACGGCAGGCCCTTCCGGCGCGGACGCGTACTTGTCACCCCAGCCCAGCAGTGCCGCGATGACGGGGAACAGGTCGATCCCCTTCTCGGTCAGGCGGTACTCGCTGCGCGGCCGCTGCCCCGGCTCGCGGTATGGCTCCTTGCGCAGGATGCCGTCATCGACAAGGCGCGCCAGCCGGCTGCTGAGTATCTGGCGGGGCGCCCCGGTGCGCCGCTGCATGTCCTCGAACCTGCGGATGCCGTTGAACGCCTCCCGCAGCACCAGGAACGTCCACTTCTCGCCGACGACCGCGAGCGTGGCGGCGATGTTGCAGTTCGCCGTGTCGTAATCCAGCGCCCATGACCTGTTCATGCGGACAAGGCTAAGTCTACTTGACAGACTTAGCAAGGCTGCGCGAGGCTGGGTCTATGAATCGAACCCTGAGCCTGGCACCAGCCGACGAGCTGGCCGCCGGTGAGCGCTGCGACATCCGGGAGGCCGCGCCGGGCGACGCTGATCGCATCCGCACCTTCGTCGCCGGGCTGTCGGTCCACACGCAGTACATGCGGTTCTTCACCGCGGTTGCCCCGCCGAGCCCGGGCCTGCTGCGCCTGCTCGCCGGGGGCGGCACCGGCAAATCCGACATCCTCCTGGTTACTGACGAATGCGGCGGGGTCATTGGCCACGGCATGGCCGTCGACGTCGTCCAGGACGGCGTGCTGCGAGCCGACATCGGGCTCGTGGTCGCCGACAGCTGGCAGGGGCGAGGGCTCGGGACGCGGTTGCTGAGCCTGCTGAGCGAGCGTGCGGCGCGGCGCGGGGTGGCCGCCCTGGTTCTCGACATACTGCCCAGCAACGCCCGGATGCTCGGGATCATCAGCCGGCGCTGGCCCGATGCCCGCCGGACGCGCACCCTGGACTCCATCATGATCGAGGCTCCGCTCGCCGCGCCGGCCCTGGCAAGCGCGGCCGCGCAGCTGGGGGGTGTCCGTGCAGCCCGCCGACCAGCGGCGTAACGGCCACGTCGACGGCCACGCGGTCGTCGACGGCCGGCAGCGGACCTACAGCTGGGAAGATCCGTCCGCCGCGGCGGCCGCAGCACGCGAGCTGACCGGCTCGGAGTTCTTCGCCGAGATGCTGGCCAGACGGCTGCCGATGCCGCCCATCGCCGAGACGCTGGCGTTCATCGCGACGTCGGTCGCCGACGGCGTGGCCCGCTTCGAGATCGAGCCAAGGGAGTTTCACTACAACCCGATCGGCTCGGTGCACGGCGGCGTGATCGCCACGCTGTGCGACTCCGCCTGCGGCTGCGCGGTGCACAGCCTGCTGCCCGCAGGCAGCTACTACGCGAGCCTCGACCTCAGCGTCAAGTTTCTGCGGCCGGTGTCGGCAGCGAGCGGGATCCTCGTCTGCGAGGGGAAGGTGCTGCACTTCGGCGGCCGGTCGGCGCTCGCGGAGGCGACGCTCACCGGCGCCGACGGCAAGCTCTACGCGCACGCGACCAGCAGCTGCATGATCTTCAGGCCAGCGACCCCATAACCTGATGCACGGGCCTCGTCCCGGTCAGCTATCGTCCGCGTGGTGAGTGACGAAATGGACGCCACGGTAGCCCACAACCGGTCGGCATGGGATCACGAGGTCTCGGCCGGCAACGAGTGGACGGTGCCGGTCGGGCCGGAGGTCATCGCGGCCGCCAGGGCAGGCGACTGGTCGGTCGTGGTCATCGGGCATGACCCGGTCCCCAGGGACTGGTTCCCGGCCGACCTGACCGGGCTGGATGTGCTGTGTCTCGCCAGCGGCGGCGGTCAGCAGGGTCCCGTTCTGGCCGCGGCGGGCGCGCGGGTCACCGTCTTCGACAACTCGCCGCGCCAGCTGGGGCAGGACGAGATGGTCGCGGCCAGGGAGCAGCTGCACCTGCGCACAGTGCTCGGGGACATGCGTGATCTGAGCACGTTCGCCGATGACAGCTTCGACGTGATCGTGCACCCGGTGTCGAACGTGTTCTCCCCCGAGCTGGACCCGGTGTGGCGGGAGTGCTATCGCGTGCTGCGGCCGGGCGGCACGCTCCTGGCCGGGTTTATGAACCCGGACATCTACGTCTTCGACGAGGACGCGAGCCAGAGCCGCGGCGAGCTGATCGTCCGGCATGCCCTGCCGTACTCCGACGTCACCCACCTCGACGCGGCCGAACGGGAGCGGCTGCGCGGAGACCATCGCCCGCTCGAGCACAGCCACACCCTGACGGCTCAGATCGGCGGGCAGCTCGACGCCGGATTCGTCATCACCGGCTTCCGCGAGGTCGCCCACGATGACACGACGGGCGCGTACATGCCGGGCATGTTCGCCACGCGGGCCATCAAACCGGCCGGCGGCATGCAGCCGGCCCTCAGCTCGCGTACAGGGCGTCGATAACGTCGGCGTATTTGGCGTGAACGACCCGCCGCTTCAGCTTCAGCGTCGGGGTCAGCTCCTCGCTCTCGGCCGTCCACTCAACCGGCAGCAGCTGCCAGTACTTGATCTGCTGCACCCGGGCGAGGCGCGAGTTGGCCTCCGCGACTGCCTGGCCGACGGCCTCCAGGACCGCCGGGTGCGCCGCCAGCTCGGCCAGCGAATCGGACTCGATGCCGTGCGCCGTCGCCCAGCCCGGCGCGACGGCGCCATCGAGCGTCAGCACCGCGACCAGGTACGGCCGCCGGTCCCCGTAGGCCAGCGCCTGGCCGATGAGCGGATGCGCGACGAGCAGGTTCTCGACCGCGGCCGGCGACACGTTCTCGCCGCCGGAGGTGATGATCAGCTCCTTCTTCCGGTCCACGACCGAGACGAACCCGTCCTCGTCGATGGCTCCGATGTCGCCCGTGTGCAGCCAGCCGTCGGCGTCGATGAGCTCAGCCGTCTGCTCGGGCAGGTTGAGGTAGCCGGGCGAGTTCAGCGGACCACGCGCCAGGATCTCGCCGTCCTCGGCGATGCGGACCTCGATGCCCGCGATCGGCCGGCCGACCGTGCCCAGCTTGAAGGCGTGGGGCGTGTTGTTGGTGAAGGCGCCCGTGGTCTCGGTCATGCCGTACACGTCGAGCACGCGCAGGCCAAGGCCGGCGAAGAAGTCACCGACATCGGGCGGCAGCGGCGCGGCCGCGCTGAGCGCGATCTGGACCTCGCCCATGCCGAGCAGCTGACGGATCGGCGCCAGCACGGATTCCTCGGCGGCGGCGAACTCCGCTGCCAGCTCATCCGGGGTGGACTGCCCGAACTGGCAGCTCCGCACGTACCGCAGCCCGGTGTCCATGGCCCGGGCGACCGCGGCCCGCTTGGCCTCATCCGGATCGGCGTTCAGCAGCGCGGTGATGCCGGCCTGGAACTTCTCCCACACCCGCGGCACGCCGAAGAACGCCGTCGGCCTGACCCGGCCCACGGTCCCGACGAGCTGCGTCGCGGCATCGTGGCAGAAGTGCACGTGGCCGACGTTCGCGATGGCCAGGTACACGGTCAGCATCCGCTCGGCGATGTGGGCGAGCGGCAGGTAGGACACCCAGCGCACGTTCTTGACCGCGATCCCGGCCTCCTCAGCGGCAACCACCCCGTACAGGACGCTGCCGTGCGTGATGATCACGCCCTTGGGATGGCCAGTGGTACCCGAGGTGTACAGGAGGGTGACCGGATCTGACGGCCCGATGCCCGCGATCCGCGACGCGACCTCGGCCGGAAACTCGGCCTGGCGCAGCGTCCCGAGCTCCAGCAGCCCGGCCCAGGTGAGGTACTTCTCGTCGTCCGGGCACGCGGCCGAGTCGCGCACGATGATCTTGCGCAGGCTGGGCAGCTGGTCCAGGATCGGCTGCCAGCGGGCCAGCTCGCCGGCTCCGTCGATGACGGCGATCGTGGCCTCGCAGTTGCCCGCCACAAAAGCGATCTGCTCGGCCGCGAGCGTGGCGTAGAACGTCACGGGCACGCCCGCGGCGTGCATCGTGCCGAGATCGGCGAGCACGTGCTCGGTGCAGTTGGGCAGCATCATGCCGACCCGGTCGCCCGGCTCGAGCCCGAGCGCGATCAGCCCGGCCGCCACCTGCATGGCCAGCTCACGGGTCTGCGCCCAGGTGATCGTCTGCCACTGTCCGCCGCCGTCGTCGGTGTCGGAATAGGCAGGCAGGTCGCCATGATCATGCACGGTCGCCGCGAGCAGGTCGCAGATTGTCCGCCCGCCGGCCAGCCGCTCGGTCTCCGCCCGCTGGGCCAGGATCACGCTCTCGTCCGCCACGTGGGTCACCTCCGGCCGCCCGCAGGCGGCACCCGCCGGTCTACTTGCCAGTAGGCATGGCACCACGCTCGGGCGGCGGTACGCAAGAGCGGCAGTTACTACAGTTCAGGTTATGACGACGCAGGCTCAGGTCCGGCTGACGCAGTACGCCCGCGGCGGCGGGTGTGCGTGCAAGATCCCGCCCGGCGAACTGGAGGCCGCGGTTGCCAGCCTGATCCCCGACCATCCCGACCCCGACCTTCTGATCGGCGTCGAGCATGGCGACGACGCCGCGGTGGTGCGGATCAGCGGGGATCGCGCGGTGGTGGCGACGGCCGACTTCTTCACCCCGGTCGTGGACGACCCGTACACCTTCGGGCAGATCGCCGCCGCCAACGCGCTCTCGGACGTGTACGCGGTTGGCGGCGAGCCGCTCGTAGCGCTGAACCTCCTCGGCTGGCCCCGCGAGGTGCTCGGCCCCGACCTGGCCGCCGAGGTGCTGCGCGGCGGGTTCGCTGTGGCCACCGCCGCCGGCTGCCACGTGGCCGGGGGGCACAGCATCGATGATCCCGAGCCGAAGTACGGGATGGCCGTCACCGGCCTGGCCGACCCGGCCCGGCTCCTCCGGATCGACGCCGGCCGGCCCGGCCAGCCCCTCTCCCTGACCAAGCCGCTCGGCACCGGCGTGCTGAACGCGCGGCACAAGGCCACGGGTGAGGTCTTCCCGGCGGCCATCGACGTGATGACCACGCTGAACGCGGAGGCCAGCCGCGCCGCCCTCGCCGCCGGGATCGGCTGCGCGACCGACGTCACCGGCTTCGGGCTCCTCGGGCACCTGTACAAGCTCGCCCGGGCCAGCGGCGTCACGGCGGTCGTCAACAGCGCCGCCGTGCCGCTGATCGACGGCGCCCTCGCCGCGCTGCGGGCTGGCTACGTGCCCGGAGGCAGCCGCCGGAACCTGGCCTGGGTCGAGCCGCACACCGACCCCGGCAGCCTCAGCGAGGAGCAGCTGATCCTGCTGGCCGACGCGCAGACCTCCGGCGGGCTGCTGCTGGCCGGAGAGATCCCCGGCGCGACCGTGATCGGCGAGCTCATCCCCCAGGCCGGGCCCGCACTGATCCTGCGCTAGGAACGGGCCGAGCCGGGCCGCTGTAGCCCCGCCAGCCACTCGCCGCTCGGGGCTAACCCCGACCCGGCCGGTTCCGGTCCGGGGTCATATGGGTGCGTTTCCTGATATCCCCGCCTGCCCTGGTGCAGCACGGTGGATCCCATGCACCTGACCCCTGCCAACAGCGACGCTGCCGATTGCCATCCGCGGTTCAGCGTCGTGATTCCCGCCTACAACGAGGCCGAGTTCCTCGGCAGCTGCCTTGACTCGCTGCTGGCCCAGGACTTCCGCGATCCCTACGAGATCATCGTGGTGGACAACAACAGCACGGACGGGACCGCGGACCTGGCGCGGTCGCGCGGCGTGCGCGTCGTGCCCGAGCCCGCGCCGGGCGTGTGCGCGGCCCGGCAGCGCGGCACGACCGCGGCCCGCGGCGAGATCGTGGTCTCCACTGACGCGGACACGACTTTCGCCGCCGACTGGCTGTCCCGGATTGACCGCGCCTTCCGGGAGGACCCCGCGAGGGTAGCGGTGGCAGGCCCCTGCCGCTTCGTGGACCCGCCCTGGTGGGGGCGCGTTTACACGGGATTCCTGTTTGCCGTGGTCAGCCTGGTGGCCAGGCTGACGGGCCGGATCCTGTACGTGACCGCGACCAACATCGCCTTCCGCAAGAGCGAGTGTCCTGGCTACGACACCGAGGCGACTCAGGGCGGCGACGAGCTCGACCTGCTCCGGCGGCTGCGGTCGCGCGGGCCGGTCGCGTTCGTGCCCGGCAACCCGACGTTCACGTCGTCGCGACGGCTGCACCGCGGGCTGGTCTACAACATCGTGGTGACGTGCCTGTATTACTACGTGCTCGGTTACGCGCTGAACCGGCTGACGGGCCGCCGGGTCGTCGGCATGGCGCCGGCCTTCCGGCGCCGCGCGGCCGGCACCGGAAGGGCCAGGCGGAGAGTCCGTGAGGCCGCGAGCCTCAGCTTCGGCATCGTCTTCTGCCTGCTCTTCGGCGACCTGGCCCTGCGCATGGTCGAGGCCGCATGGTGACCGGCGCGGCCCGGCTCCGATGGCCCGCGGCCGCAGGCGCGGCGGCCGGGGCCGGCAAAGTGGTCGCGCTTACCTTCGACGACGGCCCGAACGAGCCCTACACCTCCGAGCTCGCTGACTTCCTGGCGCAGCGGCAGGTCCGGGCCACGTTCTTCCAGGTCGGCCGCGCCGTGCTGCGCTACCCCGAGGTGTCGAGGCGGCTCCTCGCCGACGGGCACGTGATCGGGAACCACAGCTTCACGCACGAGTTCACGAACTGCCTGAGCCCGCGAGCGCTCGCCGGCGAGGTCCGGATGGGCCAGGAGGCGCTCGCCACGATCGGCCTGCGGCCTGCCCTGTACCGGCCGCCGTGGCTGCTGCGGACCCCGGCGCTGTCCGGCATCCTGGCCCGTCACGGGCTGCGCGCCGTCTCGGGCGAGTTCTGTCATCCGCTCGAGGTGTTCCAGCCGCGGCCGCAGCTGATCGCCCGCGGTGTCCTGGCCAAGGTACGGCCCGGCTCCATCGTCATCTTTCACGACGGCTACGACGGGCACGCGGGCAACCGCGCGAGTACCGTCGCCGCCGCCAGGATCGTCGTCGACCGGCTCAGCGCTGCCGGATACCGCTTCGTCACGGTCGACGAGCTTCTCGGCGTTCCCGCCTACCTGCCGGCGTGATCGGGTCGCTGACTGGCCACCACGTACTTGGGGTCGGCGGCCGACTCCTTGCCCGCCCGGAGCACCGCCACCTTCGCGGCGATCCCGCCTGCCGTGAGCAGGCCGGCCGAGAGCGCGGCCGCAACCCGGCTGCGGCGCGCCGCCAGCGCCACCACTCCCCCGCTGAGGGTCAGGTACCTGGCCTTCACCAGCATCTGTCCGCCCGCGCCCGTCCGGTACGGCTCGCGATCCAGCCCTGGTCTTGTCTCCAGCACGTAGCCAGCCAGACTTTCGACGCCTGCCCCGAGCATCGCGAGCCTGTATGCTGCGCCGAAGTCCCGCCGGTCGGCGTGCAGGACGCTCGCCGCGAGGCCAGCTGCGCCGGCGGCGGTCATCGCGCCGCCGGCGAACAGCACTGGCAGCTCCCGGTAGGCCGAGTGCCAGGCGGGCACCGCGGTGTTGCCCAGCAGCACCGCCGGATAGGTGGCCAGCAGGGAGCCGGTCACCGCCGATGCGGCGCCGGCCGCCGCGCCCAGGCCCGGCAGCAGCCCGGTGACCTCGCTCGCCGCCGCGGCCCCGGCCAGGCCGGAGTGACTGGCCAGGATCCAGGAACCCATGCTCATGGGCGAGGTCGGCTTGGCGACGCGCAGCATGTTGAGGAAGCGCTCGGGCCGGCCGAGCTCGGCGGTCAGGAACGCCCCGCCGCCGGCGGCACTGGCCAGCGCGGCCAGCCGGGCGGCGCGGGCCAGCGAGCGCCGGCCGGTGGCGTGCGCCACGGCGCCGACCATCCCGAGCGCCCCCGACAGCTCGCCGAGGAACAGGTAGGCGGGCAGGTGCGGTTCCTTCCACCTGGTCACCTTGAGGATCGGCTTGCCGTAGTAGGACTGGAACTCCGCCGGCGGCACCTGCAGCTGCTCGCTCATGATTTCCGTCCCGCGAAGGCCACAGCGATGCCGGCCAGCAGCATTCCGGCGGCCGCGCCGGCCCAGCCCCACTCCCGCGGCAGGTCACGCGTGGTTACCACCGGATCTGGCGGCAGCCCGTACACCTCGGGCTCGTCGAGCAGGAGGAAGAACGCGCCCGCGCCGCCGATGCCGTCCTCGGGATCGGCGCCGTAGAGCCGGGCCCCGGTCTCCCCGCCCGCGTGCAGGTCCGCCAGCCGGCCCTGGGCGATCTCCCGCAGCTCGTCCAGCGGCCCGAACTGGATGGAATCGGTCGGGCACGCCTTGGCGCACGCAGGCTCGAGGCCGCCGCGCAGCCGGTCGTAGCACATCGTGCACTTCCACGCCCGGCCGTCGTCCTCGCGCCGGTCGATGACGCCGTACGGGCACGCGGACACGCAGTAGGCGCAGCCGTTGCACACGTCCGGCTGGACGATGACGGTGCCGAACTCGGTGCGCACCAGCGCGCCGGTCGGGCAGACGTCCAGGCACGCGGCGTGCGTGCAGTGCTTGCAGACGTCCGAGGCCATCAGCCACCGGGTCCCGCCGCCGTCATCCCCGGCGTCGATGAGCGGCTTGGCCTGCTCGATGAACGCCACGTGCCGCCAGCTGTCGGACCCGAGCGCGCCGGTGTTGTCATACGACATCCCGGTGAGCTCCAGGACGTCGGCGTGCGGATCGGGCAGGCCGTTCCACTCCTTGCACGCCACCTCGCAGGCCTTGCAGCCGATGCACACGCTGGTGTCGGTGAAGAACCCGACCCGCTGCGGATGATCGGCGTAGCCCGCGTCACCGGAGACGTCGGCAAGCGGCCCGGATAGCCGGTTACTGGTCATGGTGCTCCACCTCCAGTCCGGCGCGGCGCCGGTAGGACGCCACCAGCTCGGTCAGCGCCGGCCCGCGCGGCCGGCGGCCAGGCCGGATGTCGCAGGTGGCAACCTTGCTCTCCTGGATCAGGACGTTCGGATCCAGCGCGAACGGCAGCAGGTCGTTGACCACGTCCCCGGTGACCAGGCCCTCACCGCCCCAGTGATACGGCAGCCCGATCTGATGGACGACCGCGCCGTCGGCCAGCCGGAGCGGCCGCATGCGCCGCGTCACCAGGACCTTCGCCTCAATCGCGGCCCGCGCGCTGATGATCGTGGCCCAGCCGCCGTTCTCCAGCCCGCGCAGGGCGGCGAGCTGCGGTGACACTTCGCAGAACAGCTCGGGCTGCAGCTCGGCCAGCCGCGACAAGGTCCGGCTCATCCCGCCCGCGGTGTGATGCTCGGTCAGCCGGTAGGTGGTGAAGATATAAGGGAACGTATCGGCATGGCCCGCGAGTTGCCCGCTCGTGGCCTCGTCGCGCGGGTAAAGGACGCTCACCGGGCTGGTGTCCTGCTTGTAGACGTCATTGCGCACCGGTGACTCGGCCGACTCATAGTGGGTCGGCATCGGGCCGTCCTTCAGCCCGTTCGCCACGAACAGGGCACCCTTGCCGTCGCGCTGCATGATGAACGGATCGGTGCCGGCCAGCGCGGCCGGGCCGACAGCCCCGTCAGGCGGGATGTAGTCAGGCGACTTCTTCTTCTCGATATCCGGCACGTCGTGCCCGGTCCACTCGCCCGCCTGCTCGTCCCACCAGATGTAGGCCTTCGCCTCGCTCCACGGCCGGCCGGCAGGGTCGGCCGACGCGCGGTTGTACAGCATCCGCCGGTTGGCCGGCCAGGCCCAGCCCCATTCGGGCGCGACCCAGGACTGCTCGCCCTGCGGCTTGCGCCTCGCCGTCTGATTGACCCCGCCCGCGTAGCTGCCGGAGTAGATCCAGCACCCGCAGGCCGTCGAGCCGTCGTCCTTGAGCTCGGCGAAACCGGTCAGCAGCGTGCCGTCGCCGCCGTGACCGTTGATCTCGCGCAGGACTGCCTGGGCGTCCGGCTCCGCCTCGTTCCCGCTCTCGGGGTAGTCCCAGGTGAGGCTCCGCAGCAAAGTGTCGGCGTCGTCGTCAGAGTCGGCGACCCGAGCCAGGATCCGCTTGCCCAGGTGATAGGCAAACCACAGGTCGCTGCGCGCGTCGCCGGGCGGGTCGAGCGCCTTGTGGTGCCACTGCAGCATGCGCTGGGTGTTGGTGAAGGTGCCGCCCTTCTCCACGTGCGAGGCGGCCGGCAGGAAGAAAACCTCCGTGCCGATCTGGTCGGTCGTCAGCTCGCCGGTCGCTATCTCGGGACCGTCCTGCCAGAACGTGGCGCTCTCGATCACCGCGAGGTCGCGGACGACGAGCCAGTCGAGCTTGGCGAGCGCGAGGCGCTGCAGGCGCGCGCCGGCCGAGCCGACGGCCGGGTTCTGGCCCCAGAGGAAGTAGCCCTTGACCTTGCCCTCGATCATGTCGAGCACGGTCCGGTAAGTGCCGTGATCGCCGGACAGGCGCGGCAGCATCGGCAGGAGGAACTCGTTCTCCGGCGTGGCGCCGTCGCCGAACCAGGCCTTCAGGAGGCTGACCAGGTAGGCCCGCTTGTTGCCCCAGAAGCCGGTGTCGGGCAGGCGGGTCAGATAGCCCGCCATCGTCTCGTCCTCCTGCCGCGGCATCGGCAGGTAGCCGGGCAGCAGGTCGAACAGAGTCGGGATATCGGTGCAGCCCTGGATGCTCGCGTGCCCGCGCAGCGCCAGGATGCCGCCGCCTGGCCGTCCCATGTTGCCGAGCAGCAGCTGCAGGATCGCGGCCGTGCGGATGTGCTGAACCCCGGTCGTATGCTGGGTCCAGCCGACCGCGTACACCCAGGCGGTGGTCTTCTCGCGGCCGCTGCAGCGGACCAGCGTGTCCGCGAGCCGGGTGAAGTCGGCCTCGCTGATGCCGCACACGCGCTGCACCAGCTCGGCGTCATACCGCGAGAAATGCCGCCTGAGCACCTGGAAGACGCAGCGCGGATGGCTGAGGGTCGGGTCCTTCTCGCCCGTGGGCTGCCAGCTGGAGTTGTCGTAGGTCCGGCTGACCGGGTCGTACCCGGAGAACAGCCCGTCGCTGTCCTCGGTGTCCTGGAAGTCGAGCGGCAGGATGTCGGCGGCGTTGGTGTACGTGGCGACGTACTCGCGGAACTCATGGCCGCGGGACAGCACGTAGTTCACCAGCGCGCCGAGCAGGACGATGTCGCCGCCGGCCCGGCTGGGCACGTGCATGTTCGCCAGCGCGCTCGTCCGGGTGAACCGCGGGTCGATGTGAATGACCGTCGCGCCGCGCGTCTTCGCCTCGACCACCCACTGGAACGCGACCGGATGGCACTCCGCCATGTTGGATCCGCAGATCACGATGCAGTCGGAGTTGGTGAGGTCGCGCGGGAACGTCGTGGCGCCGCCGCGGCCGAAGCTAGTCCCCAGACCGGGGACGGTGGCGGAGTGTCATATGCGGGCCTGGTTCTCGATCTGGATGGCGCCGAGCGCCGTCCAGAGCTTCTTCATCAGGTAGTTTTCCTCGTTGTCCAGCGTCGCTCCGCCGAGGCTCGCGATGCCCGTGGTGCGCCGGACGATCTTGCCGTCCCGTTCCTTTTGCCAGGTCTGCCTCCTGGTCGCCATGACCCGGTCGGCGATCATGTCCATCGCCTGATCCAGGCTCAGCGGCTCCCAGATCTTCCCGAACGGCCGCCGGTACAGCACCCTGGTCTGCCTGCCCGGGTTGGTGACCAGCTGCTTGCTGGCGGCGCCCTTGGGGCACAGCCGGCCGCGCGACACCGGCGAATCCGGGTCGCCCTCGATCTGGGTGACGGTGTCCTTACCGTCGACCCTGGACACGTAGACCTTCTGCCCGCAGCCGACGGCGCAGTACGGGCAGACCGAGTCGACGACGCGATCGGCTGAGGCCGTCCGTGGCGCCGCGGCCTCCGTATGCGGTGAGCGCACGGCGGTGCCGCGGCCGAGCCGGTCGCGCCCGGTCAGCTGCCGGAGCGCCGGCCACCTGGAGATCCTCATCCGCGGTTCCACACCTGTCATCCAAGCAACTCACGCCTTACGCAAGCAAGGCACCCCGGCATCTTCCGGCCTGCTCCGGGCGATGAGTGACAACGAGCGTATATCGCACCACGATGGTTGGGGCTCCGGATCCGGCAGTCCCGAGATCGTGCGTTATAGAGCTATCCGCCCTATTCTGAGGTGGAAGGCCAGCAACTGCGCGAGGGCTGGGAGGGCCAGTGACTGGGCGGACGGCACGGCGCCGGGTGGTGCGCATCGCCGTGTCCGGGCCGGCCCCGGAGGCCAGGGCCGACCTGCTCGCGACCGAGGAGCCGCTCGGCATCAGGATCGGCGGCCAGGCGGTGAGCATGACCATGCGCACGCCGGGCGACGACATCGACCTGACCGCCGGGTTCCTGCTCAGCGAGGGCATCGTCACCGCCGCCGCGGACATCGCATCGATCCGGATCTGCAGCGGCGAGCAGTGCGGCCACGGCGATCACGAAGGCGGGGTTGCAGGTGACGTCGGCAACATCGCCGACGTCACGCTGCGGCCCGGCCTGCAGGCCCGCGCCCTGCGGCGGAACTTCCTCACCACGAGCGCCTGCGGCGTGTGCGGCAAGGCCAGCATCGAGGAGCTGCGCGTCGCCGGTGCCTATGACCTCTGCTCCGATCAGGTGCGGATCACGGCGGCCATGCTGGCCGGGCTGCCCGACGCCCTGCGGGCCGCGCAGCGGGTCTTCGAGCGGACCGGCGGACTGCACGCGGCCGGGCTGTTCGACTCTGGCGGCGGGCTGCTGGCGGCGCGCGAGGATGTCGGCAGGCACAATGCGGTCGACAAGGTGACCGGCTGGGCGCTGCGGGACGGCCGGCTGCCGCTGTCTGGCTGCGTGCTCCTGGTCAGCGGACGGGCGTCGTTCGAGCTCGTGCAGAAGGCGGTACTGGCCGGCGTCCCGGTGCTCGCGGCCGTCTCGGCGCCGTCGTCGCTCGCGGCCGAGCTGGCCGCCGAGGCCGGCCTGACCCTGGTCGGCTTCCTGCGCGGCGGATCGATGAACGTCTACGCGGGAGCCGAGCGCATCACCAGCTAGCCTGCGGCAGCTAGCGTGCGACCAGGCGCTCACGGTCGCCGGCGTGGATCGCCGCATAGATGCGATCGCGCAGCTCGTTGGCTCCGGTGTCGGTGAGCGTGCGGTCCAGCGGCCGCAGCACCACCCGCAGGAGCACGTTGCGCTGGTCCGGCCGCATCCCGAGCCGCGCGATCGCGGCCGCCGGCAGGCCGGCGTACCCGGTGACCGACAGCACCCGGACGTCCTCGACGACGTCCGCGTCGGGCCCGAGGGCCTCCCGGACCCGGTCTCCGATCGTCTGCTCGTCCTCGCCGGCGTCGACCGCGACGGACAGATCGCGGCTGACTGCTGGCTGCCTGGAGACCGGCCGGTAGGGCGCGAGGTCGTGCATCTGGCCGGTCACCCGCGGGTCGGCCGAGCGCAGCAGCCGGATGTCGGGCACCCCCTTGCGCAGCATCAGCAGCCGGTCCAGGCCGAGGCCCATCGCCAGCCCGCTGTACCCGGCCAGGCCCGCACGGCTCAGCACCTCGGGATGGGCGAGCCCGCATTCCCCGAGCTCGATCCAGTCCCGGCCGTTCCAGGCGTCAAGCTGCCGGCCCGCGAGGGTGTACGGATGCCGCCGCGGCTCCGGCCGGCTCGGCCAGCCGGGCACCAGCGCGCCGAGTACCGCGTCGATCATCTGCTGCAGGTCGGCCTCACCCAGCGGCCGGGAACTGATCCGCCACAGGTCAAGCTGGTGCGGCGTGCCGGTGTGCTGCCAGTCGATGGCATCGCGGCGGTAGACGAGGCCGGGGCAGACCAGCAGGACGTCGCCGGCAGGGTCCGCCGCGAGCTTCCGCAGCGCGGGCGGGACCATCGCGGTCGCGTGACTTCGCAGCACCCGCGTGGCGGTGACGTAGCGCGTGTAGCGCGCCTCCCTGGTGACGTCGGCCGGATCGTAGCCGAGGGCGTCGTAGTTATCCGCGACCGGAACGACGCGCGGGCCGCGGCACCATCGCACGAGGCCGGGGGGCGGACCGGGGTGGCTGCATCGGCGGTCGAGAGCGCGGACCGCGAGGTCGGTCAGCTGCTGCATGGCATGCTGACCGTCGGCCGGGTCACTGAGGTCGCGGATGGCCAGATCACGGGCAAGCCGGTCTGGGGTAATGCAGGACTGACTGGGCACGGCTGCTCCCTGGATGCCGGGTGGGGACTCCTGGACGGATCTCCCGCTCCGGCGCCTGGCGCAGGCGCTAGGGCATGCCCGCGCCTCCCGATCGCCCGTGCCGGGGCGGGAGGCAGCTAAATCGGCGGGTAGCCATGGGCTCACTGTAACCGGGCAGTTACCGGCGGCCAAGTGGTTATCCCGGCGCCGCCGGGCGCGGTTGGCAGGTCGCCCTCCTCGCGGCGAGCACAGGCTGTGCCAGACTGGCCACGAACTGCAGCGGCGGGAGGTCAGGCATGGCACATGCGGTGGTGCACTTCGAGATCGGCGGCCCGGACGACCAGCAGCTCGCCGAGTTCTACTCCAGGCTGCTCGGCTGGACCATGCAGCCCGTGCCGCCGGTCGACTACACGCTCGTCGACACCCAGGCCGGCGCGGGCATCAACGGCGGCATCGGCAACAGCCCGGATGGCGCGCCGTCGGTCATGTTTTACATCGAGTGCGACGATCTGCAGGCCGTACTCGACAAGGTGAACCTGCTGGGCGGCAAGACAGTTACTCCGATTACCGAATTGCCGGGCATGACCACATTCGCGAAATTCGAGGACCTGGACGGGCTCGTCATCGGACTGGTGCTCGGGCCGTCAGGTCCGGGCGGCGCTCCCGAGCTCGGCCCGACGGCGGGTGCCGGCGCGCCGGTGGACTGGTTCGAGATCCTCGGGACCGATCCCGGCCGGAGCCAGCGCTTCTACTCCGAGATCTTCGGCTGGCAGCTGTCGGATGCGGGACCGGGTTACGGGATGGTCGACACCGGCACCGCCAGGGGCATCCGCGGCGGCATCGGCATCGGGCAGCTGGGCCCGTGGGCCACGGTCTATGCCAACGTCGGCGACGTCGAGGCCGTGCTGACGCACGCCATCGAGCTGGGCGGGACACGCGAGTACGGGCCGGTGGCGGTCGACGACCACATGCAGACCGGGGTGCTGCGCGACCCGGCAGGCAATGTCTTCGGCGTCTACCACCACCCGCGCCACGAGTAGCCGCTAGGACCCCGCCGCCGCGTCGATCAGGCCCCGCCGGTTCCTGATCGCCACGTCCGCCTTGGTGAACAGCCCGTCGACGACGACGCCGATGATGAGGATGACGATCATCACCGAGATCGCGCTGGTCAGATCGAGCTGCTCCTGGTCACCCGCAAGCAGGACGCCCAGCGAGAGCGAGCCTGCCACCTGGACCACGAGCTCGCCCGCCATGAGGCTGCGCCAGGCGAAGGCCCAGCCCTGCTTCATCCCCGCGACGAACGACGGCAGCGACGCCGGGAGGATCAGGTACCGGTACAGAGCGAAGCCGCGCAGCCCCATCATCTTCCCGGCCCGCAGGAGCAGGGGCGGCGTGTAGTCCACCCCGGCGATGAGACCGTTGGCGATCGACGGCGCCGAGCCGAGGATGATCACGAACAGGATCGCGGAGTTGCTCAGCCCGAACAGGATGATCGCGAACGGGAACCAGGCGATCGACGGCATCGTCGTGAGCCCGGTGATGATCGAGCCGACCGCGGCCCGCAGCGGCGGGACACGGGACACGACCGCCCCCACGACCGCGCCGACCAGCACCGACAGCCCGTAGCCGATGACGCCGCGCTCCATCGTCGTGCCGATCGCGGCCACCAGCTGGCCGTGCACGAGCTGATCCCACAGGTTCTGGACGCCGGTTACCGGGCCCGCCACGAGGTGATCGGCGGTGTCGCCGTGGTAGTTGCTCAGGTAGAACAGCTCCCAGGCGCCGAGCACCAGTGCGACCGCCAGAAGCTTGGGCCACGTGCCGGCCCAGGTCCTGCGCCCGAGCCGCGCGAGCAGGCTCTCCTGGCCGCTGAGGGGGCTGAGCTCAAGCCGGTCGAGCCCGTGCAGTGCCTGGTCAGTGGCCATGCCGGCCCATCTCCTCTCGCAGTCTGTCGGTCAGCGTCGCCGCCATCTGCGCCACCTCGGCCGAGTCGATCCGGCGCGGCCCGGTGCGCGGCACCGGGTACTCGCCGATGACCCGGCCCGGCCTGCTGCTCAGGACGATGACCCGGTCGCCGAGGCGCGCGGCCTCGCGGACGTTGTGCGTCACGAACAGGACGGTCAGGGTCCGCTCGGCGCAGATCCGCTCCAGCTCGTCGTGCAGCAGGTCACGGGTCATGGCGTCGAGCGCACCGAACGGCTCGTCCATGAGCAGCACGTCGGCGTCATGAGCCAGCGCCCTGGCCAGCGCGACGCGCTGCCGCATGCCACCGGACAGCTCGTGGGGTCGCTTGTCGCGAAAGCCGGTCAGCCGGACGGTCTCGAGCAGCTCGGCTGTCCTGGCCCGGCGCTCCTCGCGGGGCACTCCCCTGGCTTGCAGGGCGAGCTCGACATTGCGGCCGGCCGTCAGCCACGGGAACAGCGCCGGCTCCTGGAACATCAGGGCCACCCGGCGGCCGGTGGTGTCGACCCGGCCGGCGGAGGGCTTGTCGAGGCCCGCTACGAGGCTGAGCAGCGTGCTCTTGCCGCAGCCGGAGGCGCCGATGATGCACGCGAACTCGCCGGCGCGGACCGACAGGGAGACCTTGTCCAGGGCCAGCAACTCCGTCCGGCCTGTCCGGTAGGCCTTGCTGACGTCGGTCAGCTCGACGACCGGCTGCCCCGCCGCCCCGGTCCCGGACAGGGCAGACGCGCCCGGCTCGTCAGCCGGACGCGTCTGCTGGGCATGCCCGATGCTCACGAGCCGACCTGCGGCTGGCCATCGGCGGTGAGCAGGTTGTTCAGCGGACCGAGATCAAAGATGCCGCTGAGGTTCGAGACCGAGCTCAGCAGGCCGACCGACTCGGCGTGCTGGGCGTCGGTGAGCAGCGACGACTCGATCGGGTCGTTGGTGAACGTGACCTGCTGGAAGGCGGCCGCGAGGATCGCCGACTTGAGGCTCTTGCCCGTCAGCGACGCGAGCTCGGCGTTCGCGGCGGCCTCGGCGGCAGCCTTGGTGCTCGGGTTATTGATGAAGGAGTTCGCCTCGATCTGGCCCTTCAGCAGGTCGCTGACCACCGACGGGTGCGCGGCCAGGAACTTCTGCGTGACCACGAGGTTGGTGGTGACGAACTGACCGCCGGGCCAGGTGCTGGCCTCGTTCACCAGCACATGCCCGCCATCGGCCACCATCTCGGCGTCGTAAGGCGCGGGCTCCCAGCCGCCGGCGATCTGACCGGACTTGAATTCCAGCACGGCGGCAGAGTTCGGGCTCGTGGGCGCGATGTCGACGTCGCCGCCACCGGTCGTGGTCGTGGTCAGGCCCTGCTGCTTCAGCCAGTAGCGCAGCGCCACGTCCTGCGTGTTTCCCAGCGATGGGGTCGCCAGCCGCTGTCCCTTGAGCTGCGCGGCGCTGGTGATCCCCTTCTTCACCACGAGGGCAGCGCCACCCGAGGCCGCCCCGGAGATGACCTTGATCTCGGTGCCCTGCGACTTCTGCCAGGTGCTGATCGCGGGATTCGGCCCGACGTAGGCGGCGTCGAGCTGGCCGGCCAGCAACGCGGTCGCCTCCTCGGTGCCAGTGGAGAACGACTCGAAGTGCACGGTGACGTGGCTGCCGAGGTTCTTAGTGAAGAAGCCTTCCTTGATCCCGACCAGCGCGGGCGCGTGGGTGATGTTCTGGAGGTAGCCGAGCCGCAGCACGACCGTCGGGTCCCCACCACCGTTGGACCCGCCGGCCGCCGAGGCACAGCCAGCGCTCATCAGACCGATGCCCGCGGCGGCTACTACGGCAAGTACTCGTCTCATCGTCCACCTTTTCCGATCAACTAACTAGGCTTTGAACGAAGACAAGTCTACAATATCGAGAGGGATTGAGGAGTCGCTTCGGCCGGAATGCCCGGTTCGGGGCTTCAGGCTCCGTCTGCTTACCTGCG
>DAIOWC010000047.1:28049-31499 GCA_036758685.1 Streptosporangiaceae bacterium
CCTGGCGTAGACGCCCGGCAGCACCCGGCGCCAGAGCCCCCCGGCCACAGCCGGTGCTGTAGCCCGCTCGCGGTTATGCCGCAGGTCAGCGCCTGGGCCCTCGTGAGCACGCCGCCCCCGCAAGGCTGGCACTCAAGACCGGCAAAACGCTCCATGATCGTTCCCTGGGGGCGGCAAAGCTATCGCTATGGCAGTAGCTACGCCGCACCCACGATGCGGAAACGGCCGCTGAGCCGGGCGAAAGCGGCAAAACGACGGCCGTCGGTGCTGCCGACAGGGCAGGCGGCGGCGTACCGGGCGCGGGCAGCGGCATCCGCCTCAGGGCAGGCCGGTCACTCGGACGGCGGCAGCCGCAGGCGGTCCTTGACCGCCACTCCGGTGACTGCCGGGAACCGCCGCAGGCAGGAGTAGAACGTAGCGAGGTCGTGCGCGCTGACCTGGCTGTCCTGGTAGACGAACGTCACCGTGACCGCCTTGCCATCGCGGGAGATGTGCGTGCGCAGCTTCAGGGGGGCCTTCGAGCACCCCTTCGTGACCTGCTGCTTGTCCAGTCGCGACGTCTGCGGGCGGAATACGACGGTGCCCGTCTGCCTCGTCAGCACCGAGTCCGCCTGGCTACACCCGGTCACGGTAAGCAGGACTGCCACCACGGCGGATGGGCCGGCGAGCCGGATCAGGCGGCGGGCAGCCGGCAGTCGCGCGAGCACGCGCCTGATATTACCGGTGGCTCAGTCGCCCTCGTCACCAGCGTCCTCGGGGTCCACCCCGAGGACCGAGCTGAATTTCTGCAGGCAGACCTGCAGCTGAGCCAGGTTGGCGGGGCTGGCGTTAGTGGTGTCGTAGCGCACCCCGTACATCACGTTGACGACGGTGTGCTGGGCCGGCAGCGACATCGGCGGGGCATTCTGGATATGCGAGCATGCGGCCCGCACCTGCAGCGCCATGGCCACGGTCGTGTTGGGCTTAAAGTCGACAACCATCCACTGCTTATCCAGGGCGGCATCCATTTTGGCGCATCCGGCCAGGCTGGCCAGCGCGGCGGCCGCGCCTGCCAGCGCGACCGGAACCACTACCCGCTGTCGTTGTCGCACGGACGCAACTCTACGTCGGCCCGGGCAGTCCGCGGGGACGCGGTCGCCCGCGGCCGCCTTCACTTGTCCGCTCCGCGCACGCGACGCCGCGACGTGCCAGTCTTGACCTTGCGGGGCCTGCCGGCCGCGCATGGCCTCGCATTGCCGCTGGGCGGGCAGACCACCCGGCGGCGCGGGTCCGCAGGCTGGACATGGAGGTCCGATGGCCGACCGGATTGAGGATTACGCCCTGATCGGGGACATGCAGTCAGCGGCGCTCGTCGGCCGCACCGGCTCGGTGGACTGGCTATGCCTGCCCCGGTTCGACTCCGATGCCTGCTTCGCTGCGATTCTCGGTGATGAGCACAACGGCCAGTGGCGGCTCCGCCCCACCACCGTCGACGGCCCGGTCACCCGGCAGGGCGAGGTCAGCCGCCAGTACCTCGGAGACTCGCTGATCCTGCAGACGACCTGGAAGACCATGAGCGGGGTCGTCCGGGTCCTGGATTTCATGCCGCCGCGCACCGACATCGCCCCGGTCCTGATCCGGATCGTCGAGGGCGTCGAGGGCGCGGTCGAGATGGAATCCGTGTTCCGGGTGCGCTTCGGCTACGGCAAGATCACCCCCTGGGTGATGCGGCACGACACCATGGTGCGCGCGATCGCAGGCCCCGACTCGGTCTGCCTGCGCACGCCGGTGCGCATGCTGGGCCGGAACATGGCCCACGAGGCGACGTTCACCGTCCGCGCCGGCGACCGGGTCCCGTTCGTGATGGCGTGGCAGCCGTCCCACCTCGAGCCCGGCGCGCCCATCGACGCGGAATCAGCGCTGGTGGCCACCACCAGCTTCTGGTCGGGCTGGTCGGCCGGCTGCACCTACCGCGGCCCGTACCGGGAGGCGGTGATGCGCTCCCTGATCACGCTGAAGGCCCTCACCTACGAGCCGACCGGCGGCATCGTCGCGGCCGCGACCACGTCGCTGCCCGAGGACATCGGCGGGGTGCGGAACTGGGACTACCGCTACTGCTGGCTGCGCGACGCCACCATCACGCTGGAGGCTCTCCTGCGCACCGGCTACACCGGTGAGGCCGACCGATGGCGGGAGTGGCTGGGCCGCTCGATCGCGGGCGATCCGAGCGACGTGCAGATCATGTACGGCGTCGCCGGCGAGCGCAGGCTGGCCGAGTGGGAGGCGGACTGGCTGCCCGGCTATGAGCGGTCGGCACCGGTGCGGATCGGCAACGCCGCCGTGAACCAGCGCCAGCTGGACGTGTACGGCGAGGTCATGGACGCCCTGACCCTCGGCCGCCAGGCGGGCCTGCCCTTCGACCTGCACACCTGGAGCCTCCAGCGGCAGCTGATGGACTTCCTGGAAAAGCACTGGCATGAGCCCGACGAGGGTATCTGGGAGGTCCGGGGGCCCCGGCGCCACTTCGTGCACTCCAAGGTGATGGCCTGGGTCGCGTTCGACCGCGCGATCCATCTGATCGAAGAGGGCCAGAGCGGCCCGCTGGAGCGCTGGAAGTCGATCAGGGAAGAGATCCACGCCCAGGTGTGCGAGCAGGGCTACGACGCCAGCCGGGGCACGTTCACCCAGTACTACGGCAGCTCCGAGCTCGACGCCGCGGTCCTGCTCATGCTTGAGGTCGGGTTCCTGCCGCCGGAGGACCATCGGATGATCTCGACGGTCTGGACCATCAAGCGCGAGCTCATGCGCGACGGCCTCGTGCTGCGCTATACCCAGCCCGCCAAGGCGGTCAGCGGCGGCATGGCCGACGTCGACGGCCTGCCCGGCGCCGAGGGCGCGTTCCTCGCGTGCAGCTTCTGGCTTGTCAACGCGCTGCACCTGATCGGCGAGTACGACGAGGCGGTGGCGATGTTCGAGCGCCTGCTCGGCCTGCGCAGCGACGTCGGCTTGCTCAGCGAGGAGTATGACCCCCGCTACGGCCGGCAGGTCGGCAACACCCCGCAGGCCTTCAGCCACGTGCCGCTGATCCAGACCGCGCTGAACATCGACGACCACGCCCGGCACCACACACGCCGGCCGGCCCGCCCCGCCAAGGGCCCGGAGGTCGGGGAATCGCCCTGACGTCTCCGGTCCCGGACAGGCCGTGGCCTGGCCACCAGCCGACTGACGGGTCATTGCCTGGCCGGGCGCGGGCAATGTCACACTGATGGGTAGCCATGCCACCCCGTCCGCACATTCTGGTCGTAAACGGCCGTAAGGTCCGCCAGCCGGTCTTCGTCATCGGCGCGCCCCACTCGGGCGCGGACCTACTCGGGCGCGCGCTGAAGCAGTCGCCAGGGTTTCACCTGACGATCGGCCAGGACGCGGTGCAGAGCGTGGTCTACGCCTTCGCCCGCAGCCCGTCGATCCAGC
>DAIOWC010000048.1:0-8893 GCA_036758685.1 Streptosporangiaceae bacterium
TCACCAGGACAGCAGTGCTCACGAGGACAGCGCTGGCGAGGCGGATTCGGCACCGGAGGTGAACCATCGGCCGGATGGATCGGATGAGCCTGACCATCGGGGTTGACGTCGGCGGCACGAAGGTTGCCGGCGGAGTAGTCACCGATGACGGCACCATCGTCGAGAAGCTGAAGCGGGCGACTCCGGCCCATTCCGACGAGACAGCCGACGTCATTGCTGACGTGGTTCTAGACCTTCTGTCCCGGTATGACGCCACGGCCGTGGGCATCGGAGCTGCCGGGTTCGTCGACGAGACACGTTCGAATGTCCTGTTCGCACCGAACCTTGCCTGGCGGGATGAGCCGCTGAAGAAGCGGGTCGAGGCCCGCATCGGCCAGCCGGTCGTCGTCGAGAACGACGCGAACGCGGCCGCCTGGGCCGAGGCCAAAATGGGTGCCGCCCGTGATCAGGAGCACGTCATGCTGATCACCGTGGGCACCGGGATCGGCGCCGGGATCGTGTTCGACGGCAAGCTCTACCGCGGCCGGTGGGGCTCGGCGGGCGAGCCCGGGCACTACCGGGTGGTGCCCGACGGCAGGCTCTGCGGCTGCGGGAACAGGGGCTGCTGGGAGCAGTACGCGAGCGGCAATGCGCTGGTCGCCGAGGCCCGTGACCTCGCCCGGCGGGCGCCAAGCGCCGCAATCCGGTTGCTTGAGCTGGGCAGCGGCACGCCCGACGGCATCAACGGGCCCGCGGTCACCCAGGCCGCGCGCGAGGGCGACGCGGGCGCGCTGAGCTGCTTTGAGAGCATCGGCAGCTGGCTGGGCCATGGCCTGGCCGACCTGGCCGCGATCCTGGATCCCGGCTGCTTCGTCATCGGCGGCGGGGTGTCGGAGGCGGGGGAGATGCTGCTCGGCCCGGCGCGGGCCGCGTACGAGAGCAGCCTCACCGGACGCGCGCACCGCAAGTTCGCGGAGGTCAGGCTCGCCGAGCTCGGTCCCGACGCGGGCTTGATCGGCGCCGCGGACCTGGCCAGGATCCCCGCCTAAGACCGGGCAGGCCGGTTCAGAGCACGGCGCCGTCGTCGTTGTCGTCGCGAGGCGACCGGTCGCTCATCTTGAGCACCAGGGTCACGAACCCCCCGACGAAGGCCGCGATGGCCACGAGCGCCTCGGGACCGGAGATCGTCCAGCCCAGCATCGTGCCCAGCAGAAGATAGCCGGGGCCGCAGATCAGGCCGAGCCACGCGGCCTTGGAGATCGGATCGAGCTTGGCCGGCGGCGGCAGCGGCGTGGGGACGTACGGCTCGTCCTCTTCCTCTGGCGGCGAGTACGAGCGCGGATCGCTGCTGGCATGCCAGACGATCCGGGTGCGCTCCGGTGCGACGGCTCCTGCGACCGGGGGCGGTTCGGCGTCGCCGCCGTCGTCAGGCGCGGGCAGGTCCTCGCTCGCTGGCCAGGGAGCATCAGCGTCAGTCAGGTCGCCGGGCGTGTCGAAGCGCGCGATGAGATCGCGCCACGCAGCCTCGTCGCCGCTGACTTCTCCGCCAATGTCGCCTGGTCCGCTCATCCCCTCATTCCCCGCCTGTTGATTCCCTGCTAATGCTGCTGTGCAACCGCACGAACTCAAGGCTTCCCGCAAATATTGCGTCAGCGTCGTTGTCCAGCGTCGCCACGTGGTAACTGTCTCGCAGTTCGCGCACCTCCAGCTGGCTCGGCGGCAGCGTCCGCTGCAATATCGCGACGCTGCCCGGCTTCACGACATGGTCGGTGACGCTACGGTATGCGAGAACCGGCTGTTTGACTTCCGCCAGATGCTGCTGGGTGATGCGCCACAGGCCAGGCAGGGTAGCGGCGGCCTTGACCGGGACCCGGTCGTAGCCGACCTCGTGGGCCCCTTCCTTCTTGATGTCGCTGGCGATGCCCTTCAGCGACGGGACGAGCAGTTTCAGGACCGGCGCTAGCAGGAACAGCTGAGTGTCCGCGGTGATCGACGGGTTCACGAGGACGAGCCCGCGGACGGCATCACCGCGCAGCTCGGCGAGGCGCAGCGCGAGGCAGCCGCCCATCGACAGCCCCATCACGAACATCTCGTCGCAGTGGGATTGCAGCTCGTCGAAGGCGCGGTCGACTTCGGCATACCAGTCTTCCCAGCGGGTCCTGGCCATCTCCTGCCAGGTTGTCCCGTGCCCGGGCAGCCGCGGCAGGCTCACGGACAGTCCGGCCTTGGCCAGGTACTCGGCCCAGGGCCGCAGGGACTGCGGGCTGCCGGTGAATCCGTGGCAGAGCAGCACCCCGGTGCGGCCACCGTCGCTGGCGAAGGCCTCCGCACCCGGCATTACTGGCATGATCTGGTCCTCTCACCCGGCACCGCGAGGTCTGGTACCGAAATCGTCGCATGATGGGCGACCGCGCGGCAGTGGGTTAGGAACTGAAGCGAGGCCAGCTAATGATCGCCGGGCCGGGTCTGACGTGGGAACATATGACCGTGTTCTACTGGGTGGTGAAGGCGATCATCGGCCCGTTCCTGCGGGTCGTCTTCCGGCCGTGGGCGGAGGGGACTGACAACGTCCCCAAGGAAGGCCCGGCGATCCTCGCGAGCAATCACCTGTCGTTCTCTGACCACTTCTTCGCGCCGTTGCCGCTGCCCCGCAAGGTCGTCTTCCTGGCGAAGTCCGAGTACTTCACCCGGCGGGGGATCAAGGGCCTGCTGAGCAAGGCCTTTTTCAGCGGCATGGGCCAGATCCCGGTCGACCGCTCCGGCGGCGAGGCGAGCGAGCGTGCGCTGCGGACCGGCCTGCGTGTCCTGGCCTCCGGCGAGCTGCTCGGCATCTACCCGGAGGGCACGCGCACGCCCGACGGCAGGCTGTTCCGCGGCAAGACCGGCGTCGCCCGGCTGGCCCTGGAGGCTCGGGTCCCCGTGATCCCGACCGCCATGGTCGGCGGCTTCGAATTCCAGCCGCCGGGCAAGCTGGCGCCGCGCCTGGCGATCCGTCCGGGCGTCAGGTTCGGCAAGCCGCTGGATTTCTCCAGGTACTACGGCCTGGAGCAGGACCGGATCGTGCTGCGCGCGGTGACCGACGAGATCATGTACGAGCTCATGAAGCTGTCCGGCCAGGAGTACGTCGACGAGTACGCCCAGCGGGCCAAGGGCCGCCTGACGGGTGCCCTGCGCCACTCGGGCCGCGCGCACGACCCGGCGGAGTCCGCCGCGGACGACGCGGAGGACGACGACTAGCGACACTGCTTAGCAGCCGGTGAACAGGGCCTGATAGCCCGGCGGGGGCTCCTCGATCAGGAACGAGCCGCCCTGCGGGCGCAGGTACAGGGTCGTCCGCCAGTGAGTGCAGCTTGAGCTGGCGGGACTGCTGGCGGCCGACTGGTGGCTGGTGAACGCGATCGACGCCGCCACCCTGGAGCCGGCGGCGGACAGGCCGGTCAGCGTCTCCCCGGAGTCCGACGTCGATGCGTACCCGGAGCGGAACTTAGCGGCCGTCTCCTGCCCGCGGACCTGCGCGCTGAGCAGCCGGCTGTACCGCGCGTAGCTGTGCGCGTTGATCGCCGCGAAATATTCGTCGAGGAACGCCACCACCGCGCCCTCCCGGTCGGTCCGCGCGATCCCGGCCGCGACGGTCACCGGGCCGCTCGGGGGCGAGGCCGACGCGCCCGCCGGGCTGGGCGGCGTCGTCGGCGAGGCCCCGGCCGAGCCCAGCCCGGTGCTGACCTGGATGCTGACGGACCTGGAAGGCCCGCCGGCCGGCCCGCCATGATGGTGCAGGGCCGTCCAGCCGGCCACGGCCCCGGCAGCAACCGCGATCACGACTCCGGCCGCGGTCATGCCGATCCGGCGCCGGCGTCGCCCTGGCCGCTTATCTGGCTCTTGTTCGTCCTCGTCCGGATCGTCATGAATGACCAGCGGCTTGTCGGTCATGTAGCGGCTGACCGGATCGTAGCCGCGCTCCGCGTTCAGGCCCGCGAACGGATCATCACCGGCGGCCTCCTCGCGGCCAGGCCAGGCCGGGGCCGGGCTAGGCGACGGCGTACTGGCCGGCGCGCCGCAGGCGGCGCAGAACTGTGCCGCCGCCGCAGGCTGGCCGCACTTCAAGCACGATGGCATGGCTCAGTAGTTCCCCGAGCCGCAGGAGCTTAGGCCCAGCCCTTGGTCCGGTCCACCGCGCTGCGCCAGCGGGCATGGCCGGCCTCGTCGCGCGGGCCGGGCGTGAACCGGCGGTCGAGCTTCCAGATCGCCGCGAGCTCATCGCGGGAGGACCACACCCCGGTGGCCAGGCCCGCCAGGAACGCGGCGCCGAGCCCGGTGGTCTCGGCGATCACCGGCCGCTCCACGGCCCGCTGCAGCTGGTCGGCCTGCAGCTGCAGGAGGAGGTCGTTGACGCTGGCGCCGCCGTCGACCCGCAGCGGCTCGCCGTCGGAGGCGGTCTCGGGCCCGCGGGCCCTGGCTTCCGCGGTCATCACGTCGACCACGTCGCGGACCTCGAACGCGATCGCCTCCAGAGCCGCCCGGATCAGGTGGGCCCTGGTCGTCCCGCGGGTGAGGCCGAACATCGCGCCGCGGGCCGACGGGTCCCAGTCCGGCGCGCCGAGGCCGGTCAGCGCGGGCACGAACACCACGCCAGCCGAGTCCGGCACCGTCCGCGCTATGGCCTCGCTCTGGCCCGCGTTGTCCAGCAGCCCGAGCCCGTCCCGCAGCCACTGGATCGCGGCGCCGGTGACGAACACGGAGCCTTCCAGCGCATAGGTCAGCGTGCCGGCAGCGTCCAGCCACGCCACGGTCGACAGCAGCCCGGCCTGCGACCTGACGATCGACTGCCCGGTGTTCGCCAGCACGAACGACCCGGTCCCGTAGGTGCACTTGGCCGCGCCCGGCACGAAGCACGCCTGCCCGAACAGCGCCGCCTGCTGATCGCCCGCGATGCCCGCCACCGGCAGCTCGAGGCCGAGGAACGCGGCCGGGTCGGTGTGCCCGACGATCCCGGTCGACGGGACGACCTCTGGAAGCGCGTGCGGCGGCACCGAGAACAGCTCGCACAGCTCGGCCGACCACTGCCCGGTCTCGATGTCGAACAGCAGCGTCCTGGAGGCGTTCGAGGCATCGCAGACGTGCCGCCGGCCGCCGGTCAGCCGCGCCATGAGATAGGAGTCGACCGTGCCGACCGCGACCGACCCGTCGAGGACACCGGCCCAGACCCGCGGCTCGTTCCTGGCGAGCCAGGTCAGTTTCGTCGCGGTGAAGTACGGGTCGATCCGCAGGCCGGTCAGCTCGGCTACCCGCGGCTCCCGGCCGTCCGCCCGCAGCTCGTCGCAGATGCCGGCCGTCCGCCGGTCCTGCCAGACGATCGCCCGGTGCGGCGAGGCCAGCGTCGTCCGGTCCCACAGGACCGCGGTCTCGCGCTGGTTGGTGATCCCGAGGCACGCGATCGCGGGATTACCGGCCGCGCTGAGGGCCTCCGCGCACGCGGAGAGAGTTGCCTGCCAGATTCCCTCGGGCAGATGCTCAACCCATCCGGGCCGCGGGAAATACTGGCGGAATTCCTGGTATCCGCGGCCCGCGATAGCGCCATCAGCGGTAACGATGAGAGCGGTTACACCCGTGGTGCCGGCGTCGATTGCAAGGACGGCCATAGGCACTAGTGTGGCGGCAAGAGACGTGAGAGGAAAAACCGATGCGAGTGGGAGTCCTCACCGGAGGCGGCGATTGCCCCGGCCTCAACGCGGTGATCCGAGCGGTCGTCCGGACCGGCGTGGCCGAGCACGAGCTGGAGTTCATCGGCTTCCGCGATGGCTGGCGCGGGCCGCTCGAGGGCGACACGATGGTGCTGGACGTAGGCGCGGTTCGCGGCATCCTGCCCCGCGGCGGGACCATACTCGGCTCCTCTCGGACCAACCCGCTCGGCGAGTCGGCGACCGTCGGCGGCAAGACTGGCGTCGAGCGCATCAAGGAGAACCTGGAAAGCCTCGGCGTCGATGCTCTGGTGGCCATTGGCGGTGAGGACACCCTGGGCGTGGCGGCCCGGCTGTACGAGGCCGGCGCCAAAGTGGTTGGCGTTCCCAAGACAATTGACAACGACCTCGGCGCGACCGATCTGACTTTCGGGTTTGACACTGCAGTGAATATCGCGATGGAGGCTATCGACCGGCTCCATACGACCGCCGAGAGTCACCACCGGGCGCTGATCGTCGAGGTGATGGGCCGGCACGCGGGCTGGATCGCGCTGCACTCGGGCATCGCCGGCGGGGCGAACGTCATCCTGATCCCGGAGAAGCCGTTCGACATCGACCAGGTCTGCGAGTACGTCGAGCATCGGTTCCGGAGCCAGTACGCGCCGATCGTGGTCGTCGCCGAGGGCGCGCAGCCGAAGGCGTCCGAGCAGGAGTCCGAGACCGAGGTGGTGCTCGACGCGTTCGGCCACGTGCAGCTGAGCCGCCGGGGCATCGGCCAGCAGCTGGCCGACGAGATCGAGCGGCGTACCGGCAAGGAGGCGCGCTGCACCGTGCTCGGGCACATCCAGCGCGGCGGGACGCCGAGCGCATTCGACCGGGTGCTGGCGACGCGGTTCGGCGTGCACGCCATCCGCGCGGTGGCCGACGAGGACTTCGGCAAGATGGTCGCGCTGCGCGGCACCGACATCATCCGGGTGCCGCTGGCCGACGCCACCAGGGAGCTGAAGCTGGTGCCGCCGGACCGCTACGCCGAGGCCGAGGTCTTCTTCGGCTAGGCCCGCGGGCGCGCCGCCGGTCAGCCCTGGCGGGCCCGGAACGCGGCGGCCTTGACCCGGTTCTGGCACGACGTCGAGCAGAACCGCCGGGTGCCGTTGCGGGACACGTCCACGTAGACGCGGTCGCACCGGGGCGCCGTGCAGACGCCGAGCCGGTTGTACATCTCGGTGCCAAGGACGATGGCCAGGCCGGTGGCGCACCCGGCTGCCCACCCCTGCGCGACCGAGTCGGCGCTGCCGTGAAAATGCATGTGCCACGGCTCCCCGTCGTGCCGGTCCAGCTGCGGGCGGGCGCCGCTCTCGGCGAGCAGGGCGTTCAGGGTTAGCGCCGCGCCGTCTACGTCGCCATGGTCGACGGCTTCGATCGCCACCCGGAGCCACGCGGCAATGGCGGTCAGCTTGGCCGCGTCCTGATCAGTGATCTCCGGCCCCTGCGGCCGCTCGCCCCTGAGCGCCTCGCTGACCGCATGCCGCAGCGCGGCGCCCGCCGGCTGATCGAAGCCGCGGCCTCTGGCCTCTCCGGGGGTGACGGCGTTGACCAGATTGACGGCGGCCGTGACGATCGTGTCTACGTGACTGGTGAAGTTCACTTGACCAGTTATCCCCGTCTTCGTTAGCGTGTAACTGCTGAAACTCTATACGACAGTGATGCGCTGTTTGCGGCACGGGATCGAGGGCTCATGACCATCAGCCAGGATGCGGCGCGCGAGTGGATCAGGCGCTGGGACGTTCAGCAGCAGAGCTACGTGCCGGACCGGGAAGACCGGTTCACCGCCTTGATCGATGCGGTCGCGGAGGCGGCCGGCCGGCCCGACCCGCTGGTGCTCGACCTGGGCTGCGGTCCCGGATCGCTCGCCGTCCGGCTGCTTGAGCGGCTGCCGAAGGCGACCGTCGTCGGCCTGGACGCCGACCCGCTGACGCTCGCGCTCGGCCGCGCGGCGTTTGCGGACGTCCCTGGCCTGCGGTTCGCCGACGTGGACCTGCGCTCGCCGGGCTGGGCCGGGTCACTGGAGCTGGACCGGGGGCCGGACGCTGCCGTCAGCACGACCGCACTGCACTGGCTGACCCAGCCCGCGCTGGCCGGCCTCTACGCCGAGCTGGCCGGGCTGCTGCGGCCAGGCGGCCTGATGCTGAACGGCGACCACATGAGCGAGGACGAGACCAGCCCGACGCTAGCCCGCCTCGGCCGGGCACTGATCGAGCGGGAGGAGCAGCGGCGGTTCCCGTCCGGCCAGACCGAGAGCTGGTCGCAGTGGTGGGCGGCGGTGGCGGCCGACCCCGATCTCGCCGCGGCGGCCGCCGAGCGCGAGGCCCGCGGGCTGGACGTCTCGCATCATGGCTCGCCGGCCGGCCGGCTCAGCGTGCAGCTGGCGGCGCTCCGCGACGCGGGCTTCACCGAGGTCGGCACGCTCTGGCAGCGCGGTGACAGCCGGCTGGTCTGCGGCGTCCTGCCCGGCTAGCCGCACCGGCGGAAGCGTGCCTTGTACCCGGCGGGCGGCGGCACGATCGCGTACTTGCCAGACTCGGGCGTGAGGTACAGGGAGATCCGCCAGGTCGTGCAGGCCGAGTGAGACGGGCTGGCGGACGGCTGCTGGTGGCTGGTGAACGTGACGGCCGCGTCGACTTCATCCGCGCCGACCGGAACGACGCGGCGCAGGGTCGCGAGCGAATCGATCGAGCTGCCGTACCCGGAGAGGAACGAGGCCGCCGACAGCCCGCCGCGCAGGCGGGGACTGTAGAGCTGCTCGTAGGCGGCGAAGTCGTGCTGGTTGATCGCGGTGAAGTACTGGCTCAGGAAGCCGACGACCGCCGGCAACTGCGGCGCCTTCGCCGCCGCCGCGGCCACGGCAATGTCCGGGCTGGCCGTGGCCGGGATCGTCGTCGACGGACTCGCGCCCGGTGACCGACGGTGCCCGGAATCGGCCGCGTTGCGGGACGGCGTGCCCGGGTGCGCGATCAGGATGACCGCGCTGGCGGCGGCGATCAGCACGACGACGGCGGCGGCCGCGATCGATACCCAGCGGCCGTTCCGCGGCGATGCGGCCCTTGACCGGAACGGGCTGGCGCCCCGCCAGCGTGATGACCGGCGCGACTCCTGGCTGGGCTCGGTGAACGTCCACGGCTGGCCCGCAACGGTCGGCTGAGCGGCCGCGGGCCCGGCGCTGGTCGGCGCGGTGCTCG
>DAIOWC010000048.1:8993-31471 GCA_036758685.1 Streptosporangiaceae bacterium
CCCGCAACGGTCGGCTGAGCGGCCGCGGGCCCGGCGCTGGTCGGCGCGGTGCTCGCCGGGCCGGTGCTCGTCGGGCCGGTGTACGTCGGGCCGGTGTACGTCGGGCCGCTGGGGGCCGGGCCGGGAGTGGGGGCCGGGCCGGGAGTGGGGGCCGGGCCGGGAGTGGGGGCCGGGCCGGGAGTGGGGGCCGGCCCGGTGCTGGTGGCGGGTGCGGTGCTAGTGGCTGGTGCGGTGCCGGTGGCCGGCCAGGCCTGGCCCGGCGGCGGGGCCGGCGGGTCATCCCCGCCCGGCATCTCCCACGGCGGCACTGAGGCGGGCCTGACGGGTGCGTACGCCTCGGCGCGGGGCTCGGGCACGTACGCCGCGTAGGAACCGTACGCCTGGCCCGGCGGCTGCTGGGCGTAGGACTCCGCCGGGGGCTCCTGGACGTAGGGCTGGGCGAAGGGCTCGTGGGTGTAGGCCTCGGGCGCTGGCGAGACCGGCGGTGCATCAGCGGGCGCGTAACCGCTCGCAGCGGGGCTAGGCAGCCAGGCGGGCGGATCCGGCTCAGCCGGGCGCATGAACTCAGGGCGCTGGCCCGACGGCGATGGGACCCACGGACCCGGCGGGTCCGCCGGCCCGCCCCGGTCGTCGCCGAGCACTGGGTCGGCCTGGAAGACGTTGTACTGCTCGGGCGGTAAGCCGCCGGGACCGGGCGCGAACGGCCTGAGGTAGTCCGGAGCTTCCCTCCGCGCCTGCGCCGGAACGGCCGGCGTCGTGGCCGGATACCCACCGCAGGCAGCGCAGAATTCCGCGCCGGCTTCTGTCTGCCGCCCGCACCTGGTGCAGAGTGCCATGTTGCTCGTGTCCTTATGCCGACCAGCCTCGCTCGGCTGGCGTCCCTCACGATAAGTATCCGAGCAGATACTCTCGGACGCCACCGAGACGGCAATTGTCGCCGGATGCTGCCTCTATAAGGGCTTCATAGCCATATCCTCTCGCATCGGCGGGTCCCGTTGCGGGCAAGCAGCGCGGCTCAAAGGTGGCAGACTGATGTGATGTCCCTGCTGCCCGCCACCGAGTCAGGCAAGCCTGTCCTGACCCCTCGCCGAGAGCCTTGTGTCCTCCTCAAGCTCGGCGAGATCGTGCTGAAGGGCCGCAACCGCCAGCAGTTCGAGCGGCTGCTCCACGAGAACATCCGGCGCGCCGTACGCGACCTGGGCATTGGCATCCGCGTCTGGCAGCGCGAGGGCGTCATCGTGGTTCGGGTCGTCGGGGCGGAAGCCGGCGACTTCGCGGCCGAGACCGCCGCGGACATGGTGGCCGAGCGGATGAGCCAGGTCATGGGTGTGGCGAGGGTGTGCCGCGCGATGCGGGTGGACAAGGACCCGGAAGCGGCAGTCGAGGCGGCGGTCGAGCTGACCGCAGGCCGGGAGGGCAGTTTCGCGGTCCGGGCGAGGCGGCGGGACAAGCGGTTCCCGGTGACGTCGGCGGAGCTGGCAGTCATGATCGGCTCGCGGATCCAGCAGGAGTACGGCTACCCGGTCAACCTGCGCGCACCCGATACGACGATCTTCGTTGAGGTCGATCAGCACGAGGTCTTCGTTTTCACCGAGGGCTGGCCGGGCCAGGGCGGCCTGCCCGTTGGCATGAGCGGCCGCGCGCTCGTGCTCATGTCCGGCGGAATTGACTCGCCCGTTGCCGCCTACCGCATGATGCGCCGCGGGCTGCGCTGCAGCTACCTGCACTTCTCGGGGATGCCGCTGACCGGGCCGGAATCGGTCTACAAGGCCTACGGGCTGGTCCGCCAGCTCGACCGCTACCAGGGCGACTCCCGGCTGTTCGTCGTCGCGTTCGGCAAGGCCCAGCGCCGGCTCGCGACGTCAGGAGCCGGGCGGCTGCAGATCGTGGCTCAGCGCCGGCTCATGCTGAAGACCGGTGCGGCCATGGCGCGCAGGCTGCGGGCGGCGGCGCTGGTGACCGGAGATTCGCTCGGTCAGGTGAGCAGCCAGACGCTAACCAACATCACGGCGCTCGACGACGCGGTCAGCCTGCCGATCCTCCGCCCGCTGATCGGGCTGGACAAGTCGGAGATCATCAGCGAGGCCCGCCGCATCCAGACCCTCGCGATCTCCGAGCTGCCGGACGAGGACTGCTGCTCGCTCCTGACTCCCAAGCAGGTCGAGACCAGGGCGCGGATCGAGGACCTGCGCCGCATCGAGGCGCGGCTGGAGGCGGATGACCTGGCTGAGGAACTCGCCGAGGCCGCGCAGGAGCACAAGCCAGGTGGTGGCTCCTGATGGTGTGCGCCGGGTTTCCGGCGGTCGGCAGGGTCTAGTCGCGATCGGCGTCGGCACGCGGCAGCCGCATGACCCAGACGGCCGCGTCCCCGCCCAGCCGGGTGAGGATTCCGCCGCTCGCCCACACGGCACCGGTCTTCGGCGCGTAGGCCACGTCGGTCACGCCGCTGCCGTAGGTCGAGGAGATGCTGGTCCACGTGAGGTGACGCGTGCCGGTGAGCTCCAGGATCACGCCCGTCGGAACGAGCCAGCCCGTGGTCCCGGTCGCCAGCAGCCGGTCCCGGCCGACCGCGGCCAGCTGGCCGGCCCACGCCCGGATCGGGGTGGTGACGGCGGACCACCTCACGCCGTTCCAGTGCGCGAGCACGAGCTTGCCGATGCCGGTCTTGCTGCCGGTATTGCCGATCATCCAGACATTGGTGCGCGCCTTCGCCAGGATGTCGTGCCAGCGGATGGCCGCCATCGACCGGGGCATTCGCACGACCCGCCAGCCGCGGGCGCCGTGGTGCATGACCGTGTCGGTCCGCACGCCGGCCACGATCGCCCAGATGTCATGAGCGGACACCGCGCTCGCACGGTAGATGCTGCCGGCGGCGCCGGTTACGGGCTTCCAGGTGCTGCCGTTGAAGTGCCAGGTGCCGAGGCCGCGGGCGCCGGCGGCTGAGGTACCGAAGACCCAGACGTTGCGCGGGCTGACGGCGACCACGTCGCTCAGCGCCCCGGCCTGCCGCCAGGACTTGGCCAGCCGCCAGGATTTCCCGTTCCAGCGCAGCACATAGCGGCCGTAGTCGCTGATGGCCCAGATGTCGTTCGGCGCCGGGGCGCTCGCCGCGCTGAGGAAGTCGGTCAGCCGGGCGGGCAGCCGGGCCGGTCGCCACCGGTTGCCGACCAGGGTCTCGGCCACGGGGACGCTCTGCCCGCCGGGGTTAGTCCCGCCGAATACCCAGACGTGGCCGCTGATGGGGAGGATTTCGGAGTAACCGGAGGCGTAGCCGGCCGGGCCGAAGTGCTTGGTGACGTCGAGTCGCCAGGAACTGACTGCGGGCTTAGCCGGGACCGCCGGATGAAGGTACGCCGCGTGGCCCGCTGGCCCGCTGATCGCGAGAACAGGCAGGCTCGCCACCACGGCCCCGACAAGCGAGCGGTACCTCGGCATTAATCCTCCGCGCAAGGGCCGGGGCAACCTGCCCCGCAGATGCGCAATGTTCGAGTCAAGGTTTGCACAAAATACCGGGTGACGGCAGGTGCTCGGAGCCGGATCTTGGCGAAACGCGGGGCTACGCGAAGGCGAACCGGCGCCTCCGGCGTCCGCCTGCGAGGTTCCGGCTGGCTGTGACAGGCTGACCGCTGAGGTGATTCACGTGCGCATTGGCGTGCAGATTCCTGACTTCCAGGGGGCCGGCGGACCCGAGCGTCTCGGGCCGCAACTGGCTGCTGTCGCCCGGACCGCAGACGAGGCGGGATTCGCGAGCATCGCGGTGATGGACCACTTCTTCCAGATCGGCGTCATCGGCCCGCCTGAGCAGGACATGCTCGAGGCCTACACGACGCTCGGATACCTGGCCGCCTGCACCTCGCGCGCCCGGCTGCTGACCCTGGTGACCGGGGCGGTTTACCGCCACCCCGGCGTCCTCGCCAAGATCGTCACCACTCTGGACGTGCTGTCCGGCGGACGGGCCTCGCTCGGCATCGGAGCTGCCTGGAACGAGGAAGAGGCCCGCGCCCTGGGCATCCCGTTCCCGCCCGTGGCCGAGCGGTTCGAGCGGCTGGAGGAGACGCTGCAGATCTGCCTGCAGATGTGGAGCGGGGATCAGGCACCGTTCCGCGGCGCGCACTACCAGCTCGAACGGCCGCTCAACATGCCGCCAGCGCTCTCGCAGCCACATCCGCCGATCATGATCGGCGGCGGGGGAGAGCGCAAGACGCTGCGGCTCGTGGCCCGCTACGCGCAGGCGTGCAACCTCTTCCCCGGCCCCGACCTCGCCCGCAAGCTGGACGTGCTGCGCGCGCACTGCGAGGCCGAGGGCCGCGACTACGACGACATCGAGAAGACCTGCTACTTCATCTTCGATGTGGGCGAGAACGGGGAACGAGCTGGCGCCGTCACCGAGCAGCTCGCCGGGCTGGCCGAGCTCGGCTTCGACATGGCCATCGGGGCGGTCGCCGGGGTCTGGACGCTGAAGCCGCTGGAGATCATCGGCAGCCAGGTCATCCCGGCGGTCGCCGATCTCTGACGGGCGCACCCCAGCCCAGCTAGCGGGCGGCCGCGGCCGGCTCCGGATTCGTCGCCGGCGACGGCTGCGGGGCCGGTGTGAGCTCGCGGCCCATGAGCTGCGGCAGTGACCTGGCCATGGCGGCCAGCTCGGTGATGTCCTCGCCGGTCAGAGCCTGGTCGCCGTCGCACAGCGCCGCCGCCGGATGCGGATGCACATCGATGATGAGCCCGTCGGCGCCGGCCGCGATCCCGGCCCGGCTCAGTGGCAGCACGAGGTCGCGCCGGCCGCCAGAGTGCGACGGGTCGATGATCACCGGCAGGTGCGAGAGGCGCTGGGCGATGGGCACGGCGCTGATGTCCAGGGTGTTCCTGGTCGCGGTCTCGAAGGTCCGGATGCCGCGCTCGCACAGGACGATGTCGAGGTTGCCGCGCTGGGCGATGTACTCGGCGGCCATCAGCCACTCCTCGATCGTGGCGTTCATGCCCCGCTTGAGCAGCACGGGCTTCGCCGCGGCCCCGACCGCCTGCAGCAGCGTGAAGTTCTGCATGCTGCGGGTGCCGACCTGGAGCATGTCCGCGTAGGAGGACACCAGGTCAACGGTCGCCGGGTCGATCACCTCGGTGACCACCGGCAGCCCGGTCTCGGCCCTGACGTCAGCCAGAATCCGCAGGCCCGCCTCGCCTAGCCCCTGGAAGGCGTACGGGGAGGTCCGCGGCTTGAAGGCGCCGCCGCGAAGGATCGAGGCTCCGGCGGCCTGGGCCATCCGGGCCGAGATCAGCGTCTGCTCGGGGGTCTCGACCGTGCACGGGCCGGCGATGACGGTCACCGTGTCCGGGCCAATCGGCACGCCGCCCACGTGGATCACCGACCGATTCCGATGATGCTCTCGGCTCACGAGCTTGTAGGGCACCGAGATCCGCACCACATCGCTGACGCCGCGGTAGCTGCGGAGGTTCAGCGCGCCGAACTGCTCGACATCGCCGACTAGCCCGATGATCGTCCGGGACACGCCGCGGCTGACGAAAGCGTCACCGCCGGCGGTCTCGACGAGCTCAACGACCGCGTCGATGTCGGCTTGCGTGGCCTCCGGGGCCATGACCACTACCACACCGTCCTCCTCGTCTCCATAATGACGAAAGCCCCGGACCGATCTCGGCCCGGGGCTTAGTGAGTGTCGCGTGCGTCAGCGCAGAGTCTGGCGAGCGACCGTCCCGGGGCCGGGCCGGTAGCTAAAACCAAACCAATACTCGCTACGCACGTCACGTAGCCTAGCGCACTCGCATCAATGGGGCCTGCCCGGTGGGCGAGGCTCAGCCCGATTCAGCGTGGTGGCAAGATAGCTCCACCTGCGAGGACAAGGGTCGGTCTCGCGGCGAGACGCTGCGCGGATACGGGAAGGGTCAGGTCAAGCCGGTGATGACGCAGCCTGATACAGGCGCGCGCAAGAGCAGTGAGCAGGATCACGGCTCACCCGCCGGGCAGCAGGCCCAGCCCGATTCGCCGCCAATCGGCCCGCTGCCGCCGGGCCAGTACATCCCGAGGACGCTGCCGGTCCTGCACTATGGTCCTATCCCGGCGTTCCGCCCCGACACCTGGGACTTGCGGGTTTTCGGCGCCACCGCCTCCGGCTCGGAGGCGAAGCTGAGCTGGCCGGAAGTCTCGGCGCTTCCGGCCACCGAGATCACCGCCGACTTCCACTGCGTGACCAAGTTCACAGTGCCGGGCCTGCGCTGGGGCGGTGTGGCCGCGGCCGACTTCCTGTGCCAGTTCCCGCCGGCGCCGACGGTGACGCACGTGATGGTCTGGGCCGACTTCGGCTACAGCGCCAACGTCCGGATCGGCGACTTCGCGGCCGACGACACGATCCTGGCCACCCACAGGAACGGGGCGCCGCTGACGCCGGAGCACGGCTTCCCGCTGCGGCTTGTCGTTCCGAGCCTGTACGGGTGGAAGAGCGTCAAGTGGGTGCGGGCGATCGAGTACCTGACGGTCGACCGGCGTGGCTTCTGGGAGGAGCGGGGCTACCACAACACCGCCGATCCGTGGCGCGAGCAGCGGTACTCCTACCAGGAGCAGGACGGCGAAGGTCCGCCGCTCTAGATCCCGAAGTTGACCACGATCGTGATCGTGGAGCCCTGCGGCGCCTGGCCAGTGGGGGAGTAGCTCGTCACGGTCCCGCCGCCGCCGCCGAAGCCGCCGCCTTGCTCCTGCACCTGGAATCCGGCTCCCCGCAGCGTCTGGATCGCCTGCTGGGCGCTCATCCCGGTCACGTCGGGCACCGCGACCTGCGGCGGCCCTGGGGACACGGTGACGGTCACGATCTCGCCCGGCGAGATCGGCGTGCCGGCTGCGGGGGACTGGCTGACGATCGTGTTCGGCGGCTGCGAGCTGCTGGCCAGCGTCTGCGGGGCGATGGTGTAACCGCCGGCGCTCGCCGCGCTCTGGGCGGCGGTCAGCAGCCCGCCCACGAAGTTCGGCAGCGGCGGGCCGGCGCTGACGATGAGCCGCACCGGCTTGTTCTTGGCCCACTGCTGGTAGGGCGTCGGGCTCGTGGAGATGACGATGCCAGCCTGAACGGTCGACGCCTGGTAGGTCGGCTTGGCGAAAGACAGACCGGCGGCGCTGAGGGCCTGCTCGGCGTTGGCGACGCTCTGCCCGGTCACGTTCGGCACCGTCACCAGGATCGGGCCGAGAGAGGTGATCAGCGTGACGCGTTCACCGTGCTTGACCCTGGCCCCGGCCGACGGATCGGTCGAGATGACCTCGCCGGCCGCCACGTTGTCGCTGTGGCGGGAGCCGCCGATCGCCGGTACGAGGCCCGCGTTGGACAGCTCGCTGCGCGCGCTTGCCACCGACAGCCCGGCGACCCTGGGCACGCCGAAGTACTGGCCGGACGCTAGCCACCAGGTAGCCACGACCGCCACGAGCACTACCAGCACGATGAGGATCCGGCGGCTGAACAGCCAGCGCTGCAGGAACGGCTCGCGGTAGCCGCGCGACCGCCGACCTCCGCCCGGGTAGGCGGCGGTGCCGCCGTAGTCAGGTTCGGCCCCCCCGCCCGGCACGATCATCGTGTGATTCGCCTGCGGCGGGCCGGCCCCGACGGGCGGATGGCCGAGGAGATCGCCGGTGTTCGGGATGCTGTCCACCGGCCCCGAGCCGCGGCCGCGTCCGGACGAGACCAGGCCGAAGGTCGCTGCGTTCCCCTGATCATGGGATTGGAATGTCGAGTGATCAGCGGGCGGGGCGGCATGCGCGCCGCGGCGGGTCTCGGGCAGCGGCATGCCGCGGCGCACCTGCTCGATGGCCTGCAGGTAATGCCCAGCGTCCGGCGGACGCAGCTCCGGGTCGCGGCTGGTGCCGAGTGCGACCAGCGCGTCGAGGGCCGCGGGCAGGTCGGCAACGTAGCTCGAGGGCGCGGGCACGACGGCGTTGACGTGCTTGTAGGCCACCGCGAGCGGCGTATCGCCCGTGTGCGGCTGCGCGCCGGTCAGCATCTCGAACAGCATCACGCCCGCGGCGTACACGTCCGTGCGCTGGTCGGAGCTGCCGGAGGCGACCTGCTCCGGGGCGAGGTAGGCGGCGGTCCCGATCAGCAGGCCCGACTTGGTGTTCCGCATCGCCGCGGCGGCCCTGGCCAGCCCGAAGTCGGCCACCTTCACCAGGCTGCCGGTGCCGAGGAGGACGTTCTCCGGCTTGACGTCGCGATGGATGATGCCTGCCCCGTGCGCGACCGCGAGGCCGGAGAGCACGCCCTCCATGATGTCCAGGGCCTCGCGCGGGTTCAGCCGGCCGCGCGCGGTCAGGAGCTCGCGCAGGGTCGGGCCCGGCACGTACTCCATGGCGATGTAATTAATGTCACCAGTGCTGCCCTGGTCGAAGACCGCCACGACGTTCGGGCTCGACAGCCGTGCGACCGCCCGGGCCTCGCCGATGAACCGGCTGGCGAACTCGGGGTCGCGGGCGAGCTCGGGATGAGCAATCTTGAGGGCCACCGTGCGGTCGAGCCGCACGTCACGGCCGAGATAGACGGTCGCCATGCCGCCACGGGCAAGCTGCGACTCGACCAGGTACCGGCCGTCGAGCAGCTGTCCGATCGGCGCTGACAACGTCGTATCCATCGGGAGAATTGTAGGGTGCGAAATCCCGTCCTGGCCCGGGAACGATCTGCCTGCGCTGGCCTGGCCGTTACTTCTTCAAGGTCACGTAACGGGCGGGGACGACGCTAGCGCATACCGCCGGCGCGGCACCCGCCCGGCCAGGAACGCCAGGCGGCCGGCGCTCACGCCCTGCCGCATCGCGGCCGCCATCAGCTCCGGATCACGGGCTCTGGTCACCGAGGTGGCCAGCAGAACCGCGGCGCAGCCAAGCTCCATCGCGATCGCCGCGTCGCTGGCCGTGCCGATGCCCGCGTCCAGGACCACCGGGACGCCGGCGGACTCGACGATGAGCTCGATGTTGTGCTGGTTCCTGATGCCAAGGCCCGAGCCGATCGGGGAGCCGAGCGGCATCACGGCGGCGCATCCGGCCTGCTCCAGCCTCCGCGCCAGGACCGGGTCGTCGTTGGTGTAGGGCAGCACGACGAAGCCGTCGGCGACCAGCTGCTCGGCCGCGGTGAGCAGCTCGAGCGGGTCAGGCAGCAGCGTGCGCTCGTCGGCGATCACCTCGAGCTTCACCCAGTTCGTGCCGAGGGCCTCGCGGGCCAGCGTCGCGACGCGCACGGCCTCGGCTGCCGTGTAGCAGCCGGCCGTGTTCGGCAGCACGCGGATGCCGCGGGCGGCGAGCAGTTCCGGCACCGAGCCGGTCGCGGCCGGGTCCACGCGGCGCATGGCCACGGTGGTCAGCTCGGTCCCGGAGGCGAGCAGCGCGCGGTCGAGGACCTCCATGCTGGGGCTGCCGCCGGTTCCCATGATCAGCCGCGAGTTGAAGCTCTCGCCGGCGATCACGAACGGGTCGTCCATCTCAGCCTCCCTGCACGGCGGTGACGACCTCGATCTCGTCCCCGTCGGCTAGTTGCGTCAGCGGCCAGGCCGCGCGGCGGACGACCTCGCCGTTGACCGCGGCGGCCACGCCGCTTGGCGCGGCGGTGAGCAGCGCGACCGCGTCGGCCAGGGACAGCGGATCGGCCGAGCGGCGTTCCTGTCCGTTGAGGATCACCGTCATCGTCATGACCCGGTCCCCGCTGGCACCGTGCTTGCCGGCACCGTGGCCGCCGGGGCCCTGAACCGGCCGGGGGCGAAGGCCGCCCACAGCGGGTCGGGCTCCCCGGTACGCAGGTATCCGGCGATCGTGTCCGCAGTGACCGGCGCGAGCAGCACGCCCGAGCGGAAATGGCCGGTTGCCAGCACCAGCCCCTTCGTCTCGGCGGGCCCGAGCACCGGCGCGTTGTCGGGGGTTCCCGGCCGCAGGCCAGCGACGACGTCGGCGAAAGCCATCTCGGTGATGCCAGGGACCAGCGTGCGCGCGTCGCGCAGGAGCTCCCAGATGCCGCCCGCGGTGACCGTCGTGTCGGCCCCGAGCTCCTCCTGGGTTGCCCCGATCACCAGCTCGCCGCTGGTCCTCGGCACCATGTACACGCTGGAGCCGCGGACGATGCCGCGCACGGTGCGCTGCAGCAGGCCGGGCGGCAGGCCGGCCCGCGCCATCGCGTTGGTGGTCCGCAGCCTGATGATCTGGCCCTTGACCGGACGGACCGGGGGAGCGGTGACGCCCTCAAGGCCGGGGAACCCGGCCGACTGCCAGCCGGCGGCAAGCACCACCTGGCCTGCGGCGATCCTGGTCCCGTCGGCCAGCAGGGCGCCAGTCGCCCGGCCCGAGTCGGTCAGGATCTCGGTCACTGCCTGGCTCACGTGGCTGGCTCCGGCCGCGGTGGCTCCGGCCAGGAGCGCGGTCGCGAGCAGCCTGGGGTCGACCGAGCCGTCATCGGCGGCCAGCAGCCCGCCGCGCACCGACGGATCGAGCATCGGCTCGGCTTCCCGGCATTCCCGCGCGGTCAGCTGCCTCGTGGCGACCCCGAGGGAGTCCTGCAGCAGCCGCAGCTCGTCGAGCATCGCGAAGTCGTCGCTGTCGTAGGCCACCAGCAGCGTGCCTGTCTGCCGGAAGCCGGCCGGCAGGCCCGTCGCCCGCTCCAGCTCGGCGACGAACTGGGGATACCGGCGGAGTGACTCCGAGCCGAGCGTGAACAGCTCGCGCTCGGCGTAGGCGGCCTCCGCGATGGGCGTCAGCATCCCCGCCGCGGCGTGGGTGGCACCCTGACCCGGATGCGGGTCCGCCACGATGACTGACAGGCCCTGCTGGGCGGCGCGCCAGGCGATGCTCAGGCCGATGACGCCGCCGCCGATGATCAGTACATCGGCGGCCGGATCTGGATGAGTGCTGATGGTCCGCTCCCTTCGCCGGCATGACCCGGATCAGGTTCCTGCGGTCGGCGGCTCCAGCCGCCCTCTCAGCCCGGTTAGCACCGGGCTCCCGCGCGATTAGCCCCCCAGCCTAGCCCCAACGCCCGGTAGTTGACCCGCCCCCGCGGGCGGCCCAACATAAGTGCGACCTCATGATCACGCGGAGTTTGTAACGAAATCGGTGACAAACTCCGCGTGATCATGAGGTGGGCATCCGTAGCGCTCCGGGCCGGGGCCACAGCCAGTCGCGAATGCCCTATTCGCGGCTTCTGGCTACTTCGTTGGCCGGTGCATCGCACGAGATAGTAGGGGTTTCGGTTGCCGATTCGCCCGTTTCGTAGGGGTTCGAAGCAACCGAAACCCCGGGTATGTCGATTAGCGGTCCACCCGACGTGCGGGGCGCAGCCCGCCCACGTCAGCGTGAGGACCGTCGCCGCCGCTGCCGACCGGCGCAGGCCGGGTTGCCACGTCATCGTTATCTTCTTTCGTGCGGATGCATCTGCAGAGTGCGGTCCGCCCCGGCAGGTTGCGGCAACGGCGAGAGGAACGGCACATCCGTATGGTCGGCCCCGAGAAGGTAGTCGTCGCTGGCGCCGGCCTCGCCGGCCTCCGGACGGTCGAGGAGCTTCGGGCCCGCGGCTACGGGGGCCAGATCACGCTCGTCGGCGCCGAGACCAGGCCGCCTTACGACCGGCCGCCCTTGTCCAAGAAGCTGATGACCGGCGAGCTCGACGACACCTCGCTGCGCGCCGACCTGGACTCGCTCGGCGCGCGGGTCCTGCTCGGCCACACCGCGACGCAGCTCCGCCCCGGAGTGCTCACCACCGACGCCGGCGAGCACGACTTCGACGCGCTCGTACTCGCCACCGGCGCCACCCCGGTCCGGCTGCCGGGGCCGGGCCCGCAGCACGTGCTGCGGACGATGGACGAGGCGCTCGCGCTGCGGGCACTTCTCCGGCCGGGAACGACGCTCTGCGTGGTCGGTGCCGGCTGGATCGGAGCCGAGCTCGCGACCGCGGCGATGAAACGCGGCAGCAGGGTCACGGTGCTCGAGGCGGCCGAGACGCCCCTCGCGGCAGCCGTAGGTCCCGAAGTCGGCGCGATCACGGCCGGCTGGTACGCGGAGGCCGGAGTCGATCTGCGGCTCGGCCAGAAGGTCGGCTCGATCGAGGCCGGCGGGGTTGCGCTGGCCGGCGGCGAGTGGCTGGCCGCCGATGTGGTGGTCACGGCGATCGGCGTTCGCCCGGAGGTGGGCTGGCTCGCCGGCTCGGGCATCGAGCTCGAGAACGGCATCGCGGTCGACGCCCGGCTCCGCACCTCGATGCCGGGCGTCTACGCCGCCGGGGACTGCGCCTCGTTCTGGTCCGAGCGCTACCGCAGGCGCCTGCGGTTCGAGCACTGGGACGTCGCGCTGCATGCCCCCGAGATCGTGGCGGCCGGCATTCTGGGCGACAGTTCCGCCTACGATCCCGTTCCCTACTTCTGGTCCGAGCAGTTCGGGCGGATGGTGCAGTACGTGGGCTGGCACGGGGGAGCCGACCAGATGATCTGGCGGGGCGAGCCGGCAGCCGAGCGGAAATGGGGAGTCGGCTGGCTCTCCGGCGGGCGCCTTGCGGCCATGCTGACCGTCAGCTCACCGCGGGATCTCCTGCAGGCCAGGAGGCTCATTGAGGCCGGCGCAGGCGTGGATGCGGCGAAGCTCGCCGATCCGACTGTTGCAGTCCGTGACTGCGCGGTTTAGTTTCGCTTGTATGAGCCGGAATCACGCCGGAAATGTGATGGCATGCCATAGGTTTTGCCGTTGCCTTGATGTGGGAAGCTCCTGACGTGGCACAGATCGACCCCCCGACCGACGCCATTGTCGGTGACTGGCTGAGTATCCCGGATGTGGCTGGCCGTCTCGGCCTGCCGGCAAGCCGGGTCAAGCAACTGCTGCGCGACCACAAGCTGCTCGCGGTGCAGCGCCCGAACGGTGAGTTCGCGGTGCCTGCGAAGTTCCTCGACGGCGATCAGGTCATCCACGGGCTCGGCGGCACGCTGACGCTGCTCTTCGACTGCGGGTTCTCCGAGACCGAGGCGCTGAGCTGGCTGTTCACTGCCGACGACTCGTTGCCGGGCACGCCCGTCCAGGCGCTCGCCGAGCATCGCCGCACCGAGGTGAACCGGCGGGCCCAGGCGCTAGCCTTCTGAGTGTGTCCGCGCGCGCTGACAACCTGCAGGCCCGGCTGGCCGAAGCCCGGCTCTACCTGTGCACCGATGCCAGGGAGCGGCAGGGCGACCTCTCCTGGTTCCTGCAGGACGTGCTCAGCAACGGCGTGGACATCATCCAGCTGCGGCAAAAGGACCTAGAGGCGCGCGAGGAACTGCGCTACCTCGAGATGTTCAAGAAGGCCTGCGCCGCCCATGGCGCGCTGCTCGCGGTGAATGACCGGGCGGACGTCGCCGAGGTGGCGGGCGCCGACGTCCTGCACCTGGGCCAGGGCGACCTGTGGTCCAGGGACGCGCGCGGGATCATCGGGCCTGAGCCCCTGATCGGGCTGTCGTCCCACGCCGAGGCGGAGACGCTCGCGGCGAGCACGGAGCCGGCCGCGGACTACTTCTGCACGGGGCCGGTATGGCCGACCCCGACCAAGCCGGGCCGTCCGGCGCCGGGACTGCCGCTGGTCCGCTACGCGGCAGGCCTGCGGACCGCGCGGCCGTGGTTCGCGATCGGCGGGATCGACGAGACCAACCTCGATGAAGTGCTGGCGGCGGGCGCGACCCGCATCGTCGTCGTCCGGGCGATCACCGAGGCGGACGAGCCCGGTGCGGCCGCCGCGCGTCTTGCCGCCCGGCTGCGGTCGGCTTAGTCGGCGCGCGCGGTCGAGAGGACAGCGAGTTCGGTCAGGGCCTCGCGGGCTTCCTCGGTGATGAGAGCGCCGTCCAGCGCGGCCGTGGCTTCCTTGACGCTCGCGTCGATCAGGGTCTCGCATTCGTCGAGCGCGCCCGTGTCGGTGATGACCGCCCGGACCTCGGCGGCGCCGGCCTCGGTGAGCCGGCGGTCGCCCACGTACCGGTCGAGCACGCGGAGCTGAGCCGAGTTCGCGCGCTCCGTCGCGAGCGCCATGAGCACGGTCCGCTTGCCCTCGCTGATGTCCCCGGTCACCGGCTTGCCGGTGATGGCCGGGTCGCCGAAGATCCCGAGGATGTCGTCGCGGAGCTGGAACGCGGTGCCCAGCGGTATCCCGTAGTCGGTGCAGACGGCGGCCACGGCCGCGCCCGCCCCGGCCATCGCCGCGCCCAGGTGCAGCGGCCGCTCGATCGTGTACTTCGCGGTCTTGTAGCGCACCACGCGCATGGCGCTCTCGACGCTGTCGGTGCGGGTCACCTGGTTCACCAGGTCGAGGTACTGGCCGGCCGCGACCTCCGTGCGCATGGCGTCCAGCACCGGCTGGCCGCGCTGCAGTACCTCGGGCGGCAGGCCGCTGCTGTGATAGAGCTCGTCGGTCCAGGACAGCAGGACGTCGCCGATGAGGATCGCGGCACCCGCCCCGAACGCGTCGGCCCCGTCCCCGAAGCCCGCCTGCGCCAGCCGGCTGGCGAACTGCCGGTGGACGGCGGGCCGCCCGCGCCTCGTGTCGCTCGCGTCCATGACGTCGTCGTGCACCAGGGCGCTGGCGTGCAGGAGCTCGAGGGCCGCGGCCGCGGTGTAGATCTGCGGGCAGTCCGGCCCGCCCGCCGCCCGCCAGCCCCAGTAGCAGAACGCGGGCCGCAGCCGCTTGCCGCCGCCAAGCAGGCCCGTCATCGTGTCGATCCAGGGCAGCATGTCGTCGCCGATCGCCGCCAGCCCGGCGCGCTGGCGCGTCAGGAACTCATCCAGTGCCCTGGCGACCTCGGCCCGGATCTTGGTCAGGCCCGCCTGATCACTTGCCATGCTGGCGAGACTAGCCCCGGCCGGGCTCGGCGCGGGCTCGGGTGCCCAGGTCGGGGGCGGGGTTGGCAGCGATCAGCCACTAACCTTGGCCCCATGCCTGTACGCGCCGCCCCCGCCATCCGGGATCTGCTGGCGGACGGCCGCCAGTCCTTCTCCTTCGAGTTCATGCCGCCCAAGACCGAGGCCGAGGAGGAACGGCTCTGGCTCTCGATCCGCCAGCTTGAGCCGCTGCGGCCGACGTTCGTGTCGGTCACCTACGGCGCGGGCGGGTCGACCAGGGACCGCACGGTGCGGGTCACCGGCCGCATCGCCGAGGAGACGACCCTGACGCCGATGGGGCACCTCACCGCGGTGAACCACTCGGTCGCTGAGCTGCGGCACGTCATCGGCTCCTACGCGGCCGTCGGCGTGCGGAACGTGCTGGCGCTGCGCGGCGACCCGCCCGGCGATCCCGGCGCCCAGTGGAGCCCCCACCCGGACGGGCTGAACTACGCCGAGGAGCTGGTCCAGCTGCTGAGGACGGCGGGCGACTTCTGCGTGGGCGTGGCCGCGTTCCCCGAGGGTCACATGCGGTCGGTGAGCCCGGAGGCGGATGTCGACTTCTTCGTCCGCAAGTGCCGGGCGGGCGCCGACTTCGCCATCACCCAGATGTTCTTCTATCCCGAGGACTACCTGCGGCTGCGGGACGAGGTCAGCGCCAGAGGCTGCGCCGTTCCCATCATTCCGGGGATTATGCCGATTATCAGCGTGCCGGGGATCGAGCGCGCGGTCATGCTGTCGGGGTGCAAGTTCCCTGAGTCCCTGGCTGACGACCTGCGGCGGCACGCCGATGACAAGGCCGCCGTGCGCAAGATCGGCGTCGAGTACGCCGCGGGCCTGTGCGAGCGCCTGCTCGCGGAGGGCGTGCCCGGCCTGCACTTCTACACGCTGAACGGATCGCGCGCGACCAGGGAGATCTACCAGCTGCTCGGCCTGCAGAGCCGCTATTCGTCGCCCCGGCCGGGCAGCGGGAGCGGCGCGCCCATCACTGCGTAGCGCGGTCCGCCGCCGGGGAATACGAACGCCGTGACCAGGTCGGCGAAGCCCAGGCTGCGGTAGAGCCGCCGGGCCCGTGTCTCGGCGTCGCGGGTCGACAGCAGGGCGGTCCGCTCGGGCCGGTCGGCGGTCAGCATGAGGATCAGGCGCCGGCCGATGCCGCGGGCCTGGTATTCGGGCCGCACGTGGACCTCGGCGATCTCCAGCGCATCGGCCAGCCAGCCCTGGGCGGCCTCCTGGCCGGATGTGGCCGCGATGGCCGACCAGACAACGTCATGCCACCACTGGCCGGGGCAGCCCTGGAAGCCGTAGGCGAACCCGGCCATCTGCCCGGTTCTCTCGTCGTAGGCCGCGAGCGACCGCAGCCGGGGGTGGCCCGAGTGCCGCTCCATGATCACTCGCCTGCTGGGCAGGTCTTCGTTGTCGGCGTCCATTGCGGCGGCGTATATGGCGAGCTGCACATCGAGATCGGCGAGAAACTCCGGCCGCCCCAATTCGGCGATCGTTATTCCGGTCGGCACCCGGCCAGCGTAGCCGTGCCTGCCGGGCCCAGCGCGGGCACATCGGGATGAACCCGAGCGCGATGTCCGCCCGCAGCCTGCAGGAGGACGCCATTGTGCTGGCAGTGGTTGCCTCAGTTCGGCATCTCGATACGGACTACGACGGGATCCTGATGCGCGGAGTAGCGCGCGGCGTCGCCCGCGAGCGCATCCGGCCCGCCATTGACGCGGTCCTCGCCGCCTGGCGAGCCCCCGATCGCTGAGGAGAACCTGCAGGTCGCAGGCCCGACCCTGGGCATCGCCGATCCATTACGGCCAATTGTCAGACCCCTCAAGTACCTTCGAACGCAGATACAAACCGCTGGACACAGTGCCGAATATATGTTCGACTGAGTAGGTGCGAGACTGCGGCCGGGCCCCCTCGGTTGCTGGCTCGGCCGGGTGGGGCGTGGGGAAGCGCCTCGCCCGGCCGAGCTCCTAAGGAGGAGTTCGATGAGCTCGATCGCGGAGGTCAGGCCAGTCAGGCCGCGACACCAGGCGCGCGTCGCGCCGTCAGCGCTGGCACTGCTCGAGTCGGCCAGGCAGGGGCTGGCCGCGGCCGAGGACGAGTCAACGGCCGGAGCACGGTACGTGGGCGCTCATCTTGCCGCCCTGCGCGCGGCCGCGGCGGTCGTGGCCGCCAGGGCGGAGCCGCCGAGTTCGCGGCGCAGGCGCCCGCAGAGCGTCTGGGAGCTGCTGCCCAAGGTGGAGCCGGCGCTGGTCGAGTGGGCGGCGTTCTTCGCCGCGAGTGCCGCGAAGCGGGCGGCCGCCGAGGCCGGCCTGCCGCGGGCGGTGTCGCCGCGGGAGGCGGATGACCTGCTCCGGGACGCGGGCACGTTCGTCTCGCTGGCCGAGGGTGCGCTCGGGATCACCGGCGGGCAGCAGCCGCTGCCGCTGCTGACTGCCGGCTGAGAGCAAAGAACGGCCGGTCTCCCGCTGCGAAATGCGGCGGAAGACCGGCCGTTTCTGTACGCCAGATCCGTGCTGGGCCGGGGACGACCCGCGGACCCGCGGGCAATCAGTAGGTCTCGATAGCGCCCCGCGCCTCGGAGTCGAGGATGCCCCAGCTGATGAGCTCCTCGGTGAGGTCGGCGGGCGTCTTGTCGTAGATGACGGCAAGGGACCGCAGGTCCTCCTGGCGGATCGACAGCACCCGGCCGTTGTAGTCGCCGCGCTGGCTCTGGATGGTCGCAACGTAACGGGACAGCGGGCCAGCCTTGTCCTTGGGCAGCTGGGCCATCCGCTCCAGGTCGATCACCAGTTTGGGGGCGGGGGTCATGATGGTCGGCAGCACATCGCCGGGCAGGAGCTCAGAAACGGGAACGCCGTAAAAGTCGGCGAGCTCGGCCAGCTTCTGCACTGTCACCGACCGGTCGCCGCGCTCGTAGGAGCCAACCACGACGGCCTTCCACCGGCCGCGGGACTTCTCCTCGACACCGTGCAGCGAAAGTCCCTGCTGGGTGCGAATGGCGCGCAGACGCGCGCCGAGGGTCTTGGCGTAATCAGATGCCATAGTTACGGCCCCCTGGCCTGGTGATAGCTGAAAGTAACGGTTACGGACAGTGACGGTAAGCCTCCGGGAGCGCAAGGTCAAGCCGATTGGCAAAAAGCGGATGAACATACGCGCGTCGCCGCAAGCCCGTGCGGTCGTCTCAGAGCAGACGCCGACGGCCTGAAAACCCCGACGCAGCCGGGCTTCCCGCGCGCGCAGGGCCCGCCAGAAGGCCCGGAATATTGCCCGCCAAGAGCGGGCTAACCGGCGCAGATTGTGGCAGACATCACTTATAGCCATCTGTTGCACTCCGATCACGTGCTGTAACTGCAGCACGGACTGTCACAACCGCCACAGCATTCGCCCGCTCGTGGGCTTCAGGCAGAGGCGCTTCGCCCATGATCGCCGTGAGCGGCGGCGGGTACGTCGCCGCGTGTCAGGCCAGCACTCGCCACGCTGGGCGCCTGCCGGCGGGTGCCCGGGTTCATGTGAGGTGGCTGGTACGGTTGTGCAGACAGACGTCCTTTAAGCCCCGTCCGGAGAGGCGGGAAAGGGGGTCCTTTTGATGCACGCGCTACATCCCGGCGGCGGGCCCGAAGCGGGTCCGGCTACCGGGGCTCGCACGGCGAAAGCCCTGCCCGAGGGCAAGGTAGTTCTCGGCCCGGAGGAGATCCGCCGGGCGCTGACCAGGGTCGCGCACGAGATCATCGAGCGGACCGACGGCGCTGGCGACGTGATCCTGCTCGGCATCCCGACCAGGGGAGTTCCGCTCGCGCACCGGCTCGCCGCCAGGCTCGCCCAGGTCGAGGGGCGGCCCGCGCCGGCCGGCTCGCTCGACATCACCATGTACCGGGACGACCTGCGGCTGCGGCCGGCCAGGACGCTCGGCCACACCGACGTCCCGCCCGCCGGCGTGGACGGCAAGATCGTCATCCTCGTCGACGACGTGCTGTACTCGGGCCGGACGGTCCGCGCCGCCCTGGACGCCCTCGGCGACATCGGCAGGCCCAGGGCGGTCCAGCTGGCCGTCCTCGTCGACCGCGGCCACCGCGAGCTGCCGATCCGGGCCGACTACGTCGGCAAGAACCTCCCGACCTCGCAGCGCGAGGTCGTCCAGGTACTGCTGAGCGAGACGGACGGGCAGGACGCGGTCGTCCTCGGCCAGAACGCCATCGCGACGGAGGCCGGCCGATGATCCGCCACCTGATCTCCGCTGGCGACCTGAGCCGCGACGACGCCCTCCTGATCCTCGACACCGCCGAGGAACTGGACCAGGTGTCCGACCGCTCGATCCGCAAGCTGCCGACGCTGCGCGGCCGCACCGTGGTCAACCTGTTCTACGAGGACTCGACCAGGACCAGGATCTCGTTCGAGGCGGCGGCCAAGCGCCTGTCCGCCGACGTGATCAACTTCTCGGCGAAGGGCTCGAGCGTCGCGAAGGGCGAGAGCCTCAAGGACACCGCGCTGACGCTCGAGGCGATGGGCGCCGACGCCGTCGTGATCCGGCACGGCGCGTCCGGCGCGCCCCACCGGCTCGCCGGCTGGGTGCGCGGCAGCGTCGTGAACGCCGGCGACGGCACCCACGAGCACCCGACGCAGGCACTGCTCGACGCGTTCACCATGCGCCGTCGCCTCGGGCGGCTCGAGGGGCTGCGGGTCACGATCGTGGGCGATGTCCTGCACAGCCGGGTGGCCAGGTCGAACGTGCTCCTGCTGCGCACGCTCGGCGCCGAGGTCACGCTGGTCGCTCCGCCGACGCTCCTGCCGGTCGCGGTGTCCGGCTGGCCGTGCGAGGTCAGCTACGACTTCGACGCCGAGCTGCCTAAGGCCGACGTCGTGATGATGCTGCGGGTGCAGGCCGAGCGCATGAACGCCGCCTACTTCCCGACCGTGCGCGAATACAGCCGGCGCTACGGCCTCGACACCAGGCGGATGGCGCTGCTGCCCGAGCACGCGATCGTCATGCACCCTGGCCCGATGATCCGCGGCGTCGAGATCGCCGCCGACGTGGCCGACTCGCCCCGATCCACCATCGTCGAGCAGGTGGCGAACGGCGTGAGCATCCGGATGGCCGTCCTGTACCTGCTTCTGGGATCGGAGGGCACGCGATGATCGGGAGGAACGAGGCGGTGCCGGGTAGCTGGCTCATCCGCGGCGCGCGGCCGCTCGGGGGAGAGCCGACCGATCTGCTGCTGCGCGACGGCCTGATTGCCGAGATGGGCGAAGGCCTGCGTGCCGACGGCGCGTCCGAGATCGATGCCGACGGGCTGATCGCGCTGCCCGGGCTCGTGGACCTGCACACGCACCTGCGCGAGCCCGGCCGCGAAGATGCGGAAACCGTGCACACGGGCACGGCCGCGGCCGCGCTCGGCGGCTTCACGGCTGTGCACTCGATGGCCAACACCGACCCGGTGGCCGACACCGCGGGCGTCGTCGAGCAGATCTGGCGCCTCGGCGTGCGGGCCGGCTACTGCGACGTCCGGCCGATCGGAGCCGTCACCGCGGGCCTGCAGGGCAGCCGGCTGGCCGAGCTGGGCGCCATGGCCGACTCGGCCGCCCGCGTGCGCGTGTTCTCCGACGACGGCCGGTGCGTCAGCGACGCGGTGCTGATGCGCCGGGCGCTTGAGTACGTCAAGGCCTTCGACGGGGTTATCGCGCAGCACGCGCAGGAGCCCCGCCTCACCGACGGCGCTCAGGTGAACGAGGGCGAGGTCTCCGGCCGGCTCGGCCTCGCCGGCTGGCCCGCGGTCGCCGAGGAGGCGGTCATCGCCAGGGACTGCCTGCTCGCAGCGCACGTCGACTCGGCGCTGCACGTATGCCACGTGTCCACTGCGGGCTCGGTCGAGATCATCCGGTGGGCCAAGAGCAAGGGCTGGCGGGTAACCGCCGAGGTGACCCCGCACCACCTGCTGCTCACCGACGAGCTCGCGTCCGGCTACGACCCGGTCTACAAGGTGAACCCCCCGCTGCGGACGCCCGCGGACGTCGAGGCGCTGCGGGCCGGGCTCGCCGACGGAACGATCGACTGCGTCGCCACCGACCACGCGCCGCACCCGCTGGAGGACAAGGAGACCGAGTGGCAGGTCGCCGCGTTCGGGATGACCGGGCTGGAGACGGCGCTGCGCGTCGTCCACGCCGCCATGGTCGAGACCGGGCTGCTCGACTGGGCCGGGGTCGCTGACCGGATGTCGGTGCGGCCGGCGGTGATCGGCCGCCTTGACGGCATCGACGGCGCGCCGCTGCACGGCCGCGCGCTCGCGGCGGGCGCGCCGGCGAACCTGATGCTCTACGACCCGGAGGCCCGCGGCACCGTGGACCCGGCGCAGCACGCCTCCCGCAGCCGCAACAGCCCGTTCGCCGGGATGGAGCTGCCGGGCCGCGTGCAGGCCACGTTCCTGCGCGGCGAGCCGACGGTGCTCGACGGAAAGCTGGCCCGATGAGCGGCCAGCCCGCGGTGCTCGTGCTGGAGGACGGCACGACGTTCCACGGCACGTCCTTCGGCCACGACGGCGAGACGTTCGGGGAGATGGTCTTCAACACCGGCATGACCGGATATCAGGAGACGCTGACCGACCCCTCGTACTGCCGGCAGATCGTCGCCATGACCGCCCCGCACATCGGGAACACGGGCATCAACGACGAGGATCCGGAGTCCGGGCAGATCTGGGTCGCCGGCTACGTGGTCCGCGAGCCGGCCCGGATGGCCTCGAACTGGCGGTCCCGCCGCACGCTCCAGGAGGAGCTGGCCGCGCAGGGCGTCACCGGGATCGCGCTGACGGGCACCCGCGCGCTCACTCGTCACCTGCGCGACGCCGGCGCGATGCGCGCCGGGATCAGCGCGGCCGGGGACGATCCGCGCGAGCTGCTGGAACGCGTCCTGGCCAGCCCGGAGATGACCGGCGCCGACCTGGCGCGGGAGGTGTCGACGGCCGAGCCGTACGTGGTCAGGCCGCCCGATGGCACCGCTGTCCGCTACCGGGTCGCGGCGGTCGATCTCGGTATCAAGGCCGCGACCCCGAGGTCGATGGCGGCGCTTGGCTGCGAGGTGCACGTGCTGCCGGCCGCAAGCACGGCCGAGGAGATCCTCGCGATCGGCCCGGACGGCGTGTTCTTCTCCAACGGCCCCGGCGACCCCTCGGCCGCCGGGTACGCGGTTGATGCCATGCGCGCGGTGCTCGGGCAGCAGGTGCCCGTCTTCGGCATCTGCTTCGGGAGCCAGATACTCGGCCGCGCGCTCGGGCTCGGCACCTACAAGCTGCGCTTCGGCCACCGCGGCGTGAACCAGCCGGTCCAGGACGTGCGCACCGGCAGGGTGCAGATCACCAGCCACAATCACGGGTTCGCGGTCGAGACGGTGGGGGAGCGCGGCAGCTCGTTCCCGACTGACTTCGGTCCGGCGCAGATCACGCACGTGAACCTCAACGACGGTGTGGTCGAGGGCTTGCGGCTGGTTGACGCGCCCGCCTTCGCGGTGCAGTACCACCCGGAGGCGGCGCCGGGGCCGCACGACGCGGCCGGCCTGTTCGCCGAGTTCTGCGAGCTGATGGACAGTGCTAGCCCGGGGGGACGACCCCCCCAAACCCCCCCGACGCCTAAGAGCACACGG
>DAIOWC010000049.1:0-10565 GCA_036758685.1 Streptosporangiaceae bacterium
AGCTGGCCGTCGAGCTGGACCGGACGCCGGACCAGATCGAGGAGCTGCTGCGCACCAGCCGGCAGCCGATCAGCCTCGACTCGACGATCGGCGAGGACGGCGAGACCAGCATCGGCGACCTGATCGAGGACATCGACGCGCCGGAGGCCGGCGAGCTGGTTGACCGCCAGCTGATGGCCGACCAGCTGCGGCACGCGCTGGACGCGCTGACGCCGCGCGAGGCCACGATCATGTCGATGCGGTTCGGTCTCTACGACGGCAACCCGCACACGCTCGATGAGATCGGCAAGGCGCTGGGACTGACCAGGGAGCGGATCCGCCAGCTGGAGAAGCAGTCGCTCTCCAAGCTGCGCCACCCGAGCCGCGCCCAGCAGCTGCTCGACTACGCAAGCTAGCGCGCCGGGCGGCCGTTCTTCAGTCACGGCCACACCTGCCGCACCCGGACCAGTGAGCCGGGCCTGACCCCCCGCCAGGCCCGGCTCACTGTATTTCCCGCTGTATTTCCCGCTCAGCCGTCGGGCCGCCTCTAGGCGCCGTCTTCCCTCGTCGCAAAGATCGCTCCTCAGTCCAGACGGCGCCGTCGGCCCTCCGACTCGCTCGGGACCGCTGCTCAGTCCAGACGGCGCCGGCGCCCCTCGGGACCGCTCCTGAGTCCAGACGGTGCCCGATGATGGACGCGTGCAGATTCTCATCCGGACGGCGCAGCCTTCCGACTATGAGCCGATCGTCGCGGTGGCGGATGAGTGGTGGGGCCGCCCGATCTCGGGCTCGCTGCCCCGGCTCTTCCTCGACTTGTTCTTCCGCACCAGCTTTGTGGTCGACGGTCCCGCCGGGCCCGAGGCGTTCCTGATCGGGATTTTGTCGCCGTCGGATCCCGAGCGGGCCTACATCCATTTCGTCGGCGTCGCGCCGGGCGCCCGCGAGCTCGGGCTCGGACGGCTCTTGTACGAGGAGTTCTTCCGGCTCGCGCGAGCCGGCGGCCGGACGACCGTGTCTGCGGTGACCGCGCCGGTCAACACCGGCTCGATCGCGTTCCACCGCTCGCTCGGCTTCAGGGTGTCCGGGCCGGTCACTGACTACAACGGGCCCGGCCGCGACCTGATGGTGTTCGAGCGGGCGCTGTAGCCGCGTCAGACTTGCTCGCCAGGAGCCAGCCAGCGGTAGCCGTCGTCCCCGCGGCCCAGCCAGGAGTTGATCGCGTCCAGGCCCCGCTGGTTGATCTGCCCGTCGTGGATCCCGAACGATCGCTCGTGCCGCACCGCTCGGCCGAAGTCGATGGCCTCGGCCGTCTTGAGCCAGGAAGCCTGCATGGGCACCAGGAGCGTCTGCACCTCCTCCGCCGGTACGTACAGCGCGTCGCCAGGGTGATAGACGGTGTCGGCAACGATGTAGCCGAGATTCACGCACGGCGGGGTGTCGCCGTACACGGGCGCGTGAGTGCCGCCCACGGCGCGGACCGGGACGCCCGCGGCCGTGAATGTGGCGCCCGGCCGCACGGCGGTGAAGCCGATTCCGGCGATGGCCGCTCCGGCCGGCGCGTACACCGGCAGGCCGCGGCCGGCCAGCAGCTGGGGTGCGATGTGGTCGCTGTGCTCGTGCGTAACCAGTACCGCGTCACAGCCATCCAGCGCCTCCGGCTCGGCCCAGATGCCGGGGTCGATGACGAGCACGGTGCCGTCTGCTTCCACTCGGACGCACGAGTGGGTGAACTTGGTGATCTTCATTAGGCGCTGGCCTCGCTGGGGACTAGCTCTTCCTGTCCGGCGGCCGGGTCTGGGGCCGCGCCGTCGGCGCCGTACTGACTGCGCCCCCCGAGCCAGTACGCGCAGGACACGGCCATCATCACGGCAATGGCGATCAGCAGCGCCTGGTAGTGCACGACGGTGATCAGCGCGGCTCCGACCGCGATCGAGATCGCCTGCGGTCCGGTGCTGGCCAGGGTCAGGGCGGAGTCGACTCGTCCCATCAGCTCAGGCGGGGTGCGCCGCTGCATGAGGGTGATCGCACCGACGTTGGCCCAGACGATGCTGGCACCCAGCAGGACGAAGCCGGCGACCACGGCCGGCAGCACGCCGGCCGTCAGCAGCAGCGCGCCGGCTCCGAGCATGACGAGCGCCGCGGCGACGGTGTAGACCTCGCCGATGCGCTTCATCACCATGGACACCAGGACCGCGCCGCCGATCGCGCCGGCCGCCTGGATGGCCTCGAGCACGCCGAGGAACACCGGCCGGTGGTGCAGGCCTTGGCTGACGATCGCGAAGGCGATCGTCTCCATGAAGCCGATCACGGTGAGCGCGAGCACGGTTGTCACCAGCATCCGGCGCAGCACCGGCGTGCCGAGCGAGTACCGCATCCCGGCGGTCAGCTCGGCCCACCAGGAGGCGGTGGTGCGCTCGGGCTTCTGTTCGCGGAGCGACAGCGCCAGCAGGCAGCCGGCCGCGACCACGAACGTGCCGGCGTCCAGGATGATGACCGGCGCGGCGCCGATCCAGGCGAGGAGTCCCGCGCCAAGCAGCGGCGTGAAGATCCGCAGCCCCTGGGAGCCCATCTGCAGCAGGGCGTTGGCCTCGCCGAGCAGGTCCGCCGGCACCAGGGAGGGCAGCAGCGCTACCTGCGCTGAGGTAAGCAGCGAGTTGAAGACGCCGTAGCCGAACATGACCGCGTAGATCAGCCAGACCTGGCCTCGGCCGTGCACGAGCAGCAGCAGGCAGACGGCGGCCGCAGCGACCAGGCTCACCCCTGCGGCCAGCGGCCGGCGGCGGACGCGGTCCACCAGCACGCCGGTCAGCGGCGACAGCGTGAGGCCGCAGACGAGGAAGAAGAACACCAGGCCCGCTGCGCTATTGCTGCCGGTCAGGATCTTGACCCAGATGCCCATCGCCAGCCACAGCGCGCTGTCGCCGATCGTGGACAGGGTCTGTCCGCCGATGTAGAGGCGGGCATCGCGGTCCCGGAAGAGCCGGCCCATGTCAGCTCTGGTCCTCGCCGGTTTCCGGGGGCGCGGCCAGGCCGGCCAGGTTCATCAGCGGGTAGGCGAACGTGAGCACCTCGACTGGGATGGCGTCGGCGGGGCGTCGCTCGGGGTGGTCAAGCCGGTCCTGATAGCGGGTCAGCAGTTTGATCATGTCGTCCTCGAGCTCGTCGGCCTCGGCTTCCGTGAGGTAGGCCAGCATCTGGGACTCGCCGAGACGATCAGTCCATCCCTCGGGCCACGAGGTACGGCTGGCCAGCGCGGCCCGGGCGCGTTCAATCGTCTGCCCGAACATGAGATCCTTGAGGACTTCAACGGCCGCAGCGTACTCGGGATTATCTGAGCCCGAGTTGAACGAGAGGCCCATGTGCGCCCGCCGCCATGGCCGTTCCCGGCCCCGCCCGCCGCCGGCCTCCTCGATGAACCCGTACTTGCCGAGCGTTCGCAGGTGGAAGGCGCAGTTGGCGGGCGACTCCCCCAGCGCCTCGCTGGCCTGGGTCGCGGTCAGCGTCCCGGTGTGCGCCAGGAGCTGGATCAGCCGCATCCGGACCGGGTGCGCGAGCGCCCTGATGGCCTGCGGGTCCGTCGGCGTGAGGAAGTCGCCCGGCACCCGGCCGGACCGTGGCCCGGCCGCGCCTGAGGATTCGTCGGAAGTCATGTTTCGAAACGGTACCTTCGAAATGAGTCTTCCGCAACCATGCCTGGCTTGCGTACCCGGGTGACCTTTGCCGACCGGGGGGCATTAGCGCCAGTCGGTTCGTTCCCGGACCCAATTGAGAGTGACCTCAGCGTGGGCGCGCTGGAAGGCGCGGAGCGTGGGCAGGCCAGGCGGATCGGGCAGCCGCCCGGCCCAGCAGAACATCCCGGCCAGTGCGGCGACCGTCACCGTGATCGCGTCGGGATCGGCCGCGTCCGTGAGCGGATGGCCGGCGAGCACGTCCTCCGGCGGCGGGCCGCCCTGCAGGGCGATGCTCGGCAGCATGATGACCAGGTCGAACCACGGCGCGGCCAGGCAGGCCCAGGGCCAGTCAACGAAGACGACGCGCTCCCCCGCCAGCAGCAGGTTGTCGGCGCGCATATCGCCGTGCGCGAGCGAGCCTCCGCTGACGGCGGCACCCCATCGCGACTCGGTGTCCATCAGCCGGTCGAGGTGCCGGCCAGCCCAGGGCGGCAGGTCGGCCAGTTCGATCGATCCCGCTGCCAGCGCCTGGCCGAACTGGTGCCAGCCGGTGCCCAGGTTCCGGAATCGCGTCGCCGCGAGCGGAGCCTCGATCGGAGACGGTGTCAGTGCGCGATTCAGGTCCGTCAGGGCGCCGAGCACGAGCCGCAGCTCGGCCGGCTCCCACGGCTGTCTGGGCATGCGGCCGTCGATGTCCTCGAACAGCAGGATTACCCACCCGTCGGCGTCGACGCTGGCGAGCAGTCGCGGCGCGGGCGTGCTGGCCGGCAGGGCCGCGGTGATCCTGGCCTCGGCCCGGTGGAGCCCCGGCGAGTCCGGGTTGATGTCGCCGACGGCCTTGATGAAGGCGCGGGCGCCGCTTTCGAGTTCGAGGCGCGCGGCGACACCGGGCGAGAATCCGCCCGGCTGGGTTACGGCCCGTACCACTCGGCCGCCGAGCTGGTCCTCGACCTGAGCGCGCAGCCCGGCGGGGATGGCCGACCAGGGCAGGCGCTTGCCCTCGGCAGGCGGTGCGCTCGGGCCGGTGGTGCTCATCCCGTCATGATCTCGGCCCGCTCGCCAGGCGATCAACCGGATTTGGCCCAGGCGGCTGGTTACAACTGGATCGGTCCGGAAGCGGTGAGCAAGGTCTCCTGCGCGTACCTCGCCTACAGCGTCGTGAGGATCTGCGGGCCGTCGGCGGTGATCGCCACTGTGTGCTCGACGTGCGCCGCCCGGCTGCCGTCACCGCTGCGCAGGGTCCAGCCGTCGTCGTCAATCCGGTAGCTGTCGTGGCCGCCGGCCATGAACCAGGGCTCGATCGCGATCACCAGGCCCTCGGGCAGCTTCATCCCGCGGCCCGCCTTGCCGTCATTGGGCACCGACGGCGACTCGTGCATGGTGTGTCCGACGCCGTGCCCGCCGAAGTCGGTATGCAGGCCATAGCGGCCCGCCCGCGCGATGGCGCCGATAGCCGAGGAGATGTCACCGAGCCGCCCGCCGGGCACGGCGGCGGCAATGCCGGCCGCGAGCGCCCGCTCGGCCGTCTCGATCAGCCGCAGGTCCAGGGGGTGCGGCGTGCCGACCGTGAACGAGATCGCCGAGTCCCCCGTCCAGCCGTTGAGGGTGGCCCCGAAGTCGATGCTCACCAGGTCACCGTCGGCCAGCCGGTAGGGGCCGGGGATGCCGTGCAGGGCCACGTCGTTCACTGAGGCGCAGATCACGCCAGGGAACGGCGAGTGCGCGAAACTCGGCTGGTAGCCGAGGAACGGCGAGGTCGCGCCGGCCTCCGCCAGCACGTCCCGGGCCAGCCTGTCCAGGTCGTCCAGGCTGACGCCGACGGCGGCATGCTTGCGCATCTCCTGCAGCGCTGTTGCCACGACCCGCCCGGCGGGCCTCATTGCCTCGATCTCAGCTGGCGTCTTGAGCTCTACCACCGCTCTATGGTGGCATCCGATCCGCTTCTGGCTCACATCGGCACGCTTGCTGGGACCAGACAGTGGCTCCCCATGGCCGATCTAGACCTAGTCTGAAAAACTAGAATCGAATTCGGTATAGATCAGTCGCTCCCTGGAGTCAGCCCATGACCGCTGCGAGCTCACCCGAGCAGGTCACGTTCGTGATCGTCGGGTCCGGTTTCTCCGGCCTTGGCGCCGCCATCAAGCTGCTCCAGGCTGGTCATCGGGACCTGGTGATCCTGGAACGCGCCGGCGACGTCGGCGGCACCTGGCGGGACAACACCTATCCCGGCTGCCGTTGCGACGTCCAGTCGAACCTGTACTCCTACTCGTTCGCGCTCAAGCCTGACTGGAGCGAGAGCTTTCCGTCCCAGCCCGAACTGTGGGAGTACCTGCGGCAGATCAGCGCCCGGCACGGCCTGGCCCGGTACCTGAGGTTCGGCCACGAGGTGACCGAGGCGCGCTGGGACGAGGCCACCAGCCGCTGGCTGATCAGCACGACTGGCGGGGATTTCGCGGCGCGGTATCTCATCGCCGGACTCGGCGCGCTCGTGGAGCCGTCGCTGCCCGACATCCCCGGCATCGGCAGCTTCGCCGGGACGATCATGCACTCGGCGCGCTGGGATCACAGCTGGCAGCCGGAGGGCAAGCGCGTCGCGATCGTCGGCACCGGCGCCTCGGCCATCCAGATCGTCCCGTCGATTCAGCCGTCGGTGGAGCACCTGACCGTCTTCCAGCGCACCGCGGCGTTCGTGGTCCCGCACACCAACCACCCGGTGAAGGCCCGCACGAAGGTGCTGTACCGCGCGCTGCCGTCTGCCCAGAAGGCTTCCAGGACCGCGGTCTACTGGATGCGCGAGCTCCTGGCGCTGGGCTTCATCAAGAACCCGAAGATCCTCAAGCGCGCCGAGCGAGTGTGGCGCAAGCACATGGAGAGCGCGATCACCGACGAGACCATGCGCGCCCAGCTCACCCCGGATTACGACCTGGGCTGCAAGCGCGTGCTTCCGTCGAACGAGTTCTACCCGGCTCTCGCCCGCCCGAATGTCAGCCTGGTCACGGAGAAGATCATCGAGTTCCGGCCGGACGCCGTGGTGACGGCGGACGGCGCCGAGCACAAGGTCGACACGGTGATCCTGGCGACCGGCTTCCACGTCACCGACAACCCGACGTTCGGCAAGATCGTCGGCCGCGGCGGCGGGACGCTGGCCGACGCGTTCGGGCAGACCTACCTCGGCACGGTCGCCCCCGCCTTCCCGAACTATTTCCAGCTCACCGGCGCGAACACCGGCCTCGGCCACTCCTCGATGCTGCTGATGATCGAGAGTCAGCTCAACCTCATCGTGGACGCGATCGCCCAGGTCGAGGCCGCTGGCGGCGGCCCGTGCGAGGTCCGCCCGGAGGTCGCCGCCGCCTACAACGCCGACCTTCAGCGCAAGCTGCCCAAGACGGTCTGGGGCTCGGGCTGCTCCAGCTGGTATCTCGACCGCGAGGGCCGCAACCTCACGCTGTGGCCCGGCTTCACGTTCGAGTTCCGGCGCCGCACCCGCCAGTTCCGGGCGCAGGACTACACCATCGGCCGCTAGCCGGCCAGCTCGGGCGCTGCCGCCTCGGCGGCGGGCTGCAGCCGGTCGCCCTCCGCTCCGGCCAGGAACGCCGCTGGGCTCTCGGCCGGCGTTTCGGCTGGGCTCTCGAACGGCGCCGGCTCCGCGGCCGGCCGGGCGATCAGCGTCAGTGCTCCGGCCGCCGGGATGGCGATCACAACCAGCAGCAGCAGGCGGTAGTCCACGTGCGAGATCAGTGCCGTGCCGGCGGCAATCGACACCGTCTGGGGCGTGACGATGCTCGTGGTCCAGGCCGCGCTGACCCGGCCCTGCAGCCGGGGCGGGCTGTAGAGCTGCATCGCGGACACGCTGACCGCGGTCAGCCAGACCACGCCGATGCCGTCGGCGAAGCCGCCCGCGAGGACCATCGGCACCGAGCTGGTCAGGTAGCAGACCCCGGCCACGGCGAGGGCCATCAGCGACAGCCCGACCATCCGGGCCGAGCCCAGCCGGCGCAGCAGCATGGTCATCGTCGCGCCCGCCGCGATGGAGCCCACGCCCTGGACGCTGCAGACGATGCCGAAGAACGAGGCCGGCTTGTGCAGGCCCTCCCCGATCACCGCGAAGATGACGGTTTCGTTGAGCCCGATCACTGCGAACACCGCCGCAGTGACGAGCGTGATCTGCCGCAGCAGCGGTACCCGACGGATGTGCCGGAACCCGGCGCTGACCTCGCGCCAGAACTCGCCGCGCGCGGTGACCTCCGGTCGCGACTCGCTGACCCTGATGCTGGCAAGCGCTGCGATGGCGGCCACAAACGTGATCGCGTCCATCGCGGCGACCGCGCCGCCGCCGAACGCGGTGTAGAGCCCCGCTCCCGCCAGCGGCGCAAGGATCCGCACTCCCTGCGAGATGCTCTGCAGGGCCGCGTTGGCCGCGGCCAGGTTGGCGCCCACCAGCATGTCCTTGCGCAGGCCTGCGTTGGCGCTGCCGACGATGCCTCCGGCGACGCCGTAGCCGAACGTCACCACGTAGATGATCCAGAGCTGATGTGATGACCGCACCGCGAACAGCGCCAGGACCAGCGCGGCCGTCAGGGCGTTGACGAGGATCAGCAGCGGCCGGCGGGACACCCGGTCGGCCAGATGCCCGGCCGCGGGCGCGAACAGCGCCGGGATGCCGAGAGCCAGGAATACGGCGCCCGCGGCGGCATTGCTCCCGGTCAGGTTCTTCGCCCAGATCGGCAGCGTCAGGTAGAGCGCCGTGTCGCCGAATCCGGACAGGGACTGGCCCGCGAGCAGGCGCCTGAATCGCGGATCGGCAAAGGCGCCAGGAAGCTTCGGCGTCATGACGTCCGGCCAGGGACCTCGGGCGCAACCGACGTGTGCGCGAAGACGCGGGATTCCCGCGCACCCTCGGGACGGCTGGCCGGGTCGGACTCGCGGTCGGTGTAGCGATTGGCGATGCCGATGAGTTCCTGCTTGATCTCCGAAAGCTCGGCCGCGGTCACCCACATCGATGAGCCGGTGATCAGCCACGTAGCCCGCCACTCGGGCGGCTCCAGGTCACGCCGGCGCAGCCGGTCCTTGATCCGGCCGAGCTCATGATCGAGGAACACCTCGATGGCCGCCTCGGCGGCCAGCGAGCCCGCCTCGTCGTCTGGCTCCGCGGACAGCTCCTGCCGGGTGCTCGTCAGCCGCCACGGCTTCTCGCGGCCAGGCTGATCTGGGACCAGCTCGATGTAGCCGTACTTGGCGAGGATGCCCAGGTGGTAGCTGCAGCTGGCGACGCTCTCCCCGGTGACCTCGGCGCACCGCGTGGCGGTCGCGGACAGCTCGCTGCCCAGTACGTCGATCAGCTTCCACCGGATGGGGTGCGCCAGCGCCCGCAGTCGCATCGCCTCGTTCGTCTCGCTCATGAAAGCAAGATACCTTGCTCAAGAGATGTTGCGCAAGGTTCCTTGCTTAATGAGACGCGCTTAGCAAAGCCGAGGCGGCTACGCTTCGCTGCGTGGAGATCCGGTCGCTCGGCTACCGCACGGACATCATGATCCGGGTGCTGGAGGGCAGCCATACCGAGGATCGCGGTGACCATCTCGTCGTCCGCACGCCGGCCAATCCGTCGTTCTGGTGGGGCAACTTCCTGCTGCTGTCGGCCGCGCCGTCACCCGGCGGGCTCCAGGGATGGCTCGAGACGTTCGCGTCCGAGTTCCCGGCGGCCCTGCACGTCACGCTCGGCATCGACGTCACCGATGCCGCCGGGGTGAGCGAGGGCGAGTTCGTCGCCGCGGGTTTCAGTACCGAGCGGACCGCGATCATGACCGCCGCGGAGATCCACGAGCCGCCGCATCCGAACCCGGGCGCGGCCTACCGCCCGCTGGCGGGCGACGACGACTGGCGCCAGTCGGCCGAGCTGAGGGCGGCCGTCACGAGCGGCGGACCCGGCAGTGACCCGGAGTTCCTCGGTGCAAGGATCGCGGCGGAGCGCGCGCTCACCGAGGCCGGTCACGGCTGCTGGTTCGGCGCCTTCATCGGCGACACGCTGGTCGCCCAGCTGGGCCTCGTCACTGACGGCTCGGGCCTTGCCCGGTACCAGAACGTCGAGACGCTCGCCGCCGTGCGCCGCCAGGGCCTGGCCGGATCGCTGGTCTGGAAGGCCGGCCTGCACTTCCTGCGGGCGACGGCCGGCGCCCGGCTGGTCATGGCGGCCGACCCGGATGATGTGGCGATCAGGGTCTACCGGTCCGTCGGCTTCGCGGTGACACAGACTCAGATCGGCTTCGCCCGCCAGCCGTAAGGGAGCCACCAATGCCCGATGTCCGCGTCCGGGCGGCCACCGAGGCCGACCTGGCCGCCATCGCCGCCATCGCCATCGCGACCGGGATGGACGACGAGTGGTCAGGCACCAACCCCGACTACGTCCGGCATCTCATGAGCCACGGCCGGGTTGTCGTCGCTGCCGCAGGCGAGACCGTGCTCGGGTTCGGCGCCGCCCAGCAGATAGATAGGAACGGGCTCCGCGGCGATCACCATGCTCTGTGACCTCTTCGTCGATCCGGCCGGTCACGGAGCCGGCTCGGGGCGGGCGATGCTCGCCGAGCTGTGGCGCGATGCGCCGCGGCGGATGACGTTCAGCAGCCTGCACGCGAACGCCATGCCGCTGTACGCGAGCTTCGGCCTCGACGCGTGGTGGCCGCTGCTTTACCTGCGCCGCGACGTCCGGTCGCTCCCCCGCGCGGCGGGCTGGCGGGCGGATAGCTCCTCGCCCGATGCGGCCGGCGAGCTCGAGCTGCGGTGGACCGGCGCCGATCGCAGCGCGGACTACCGCGGGTGGGCGGCGCGCCCGCACGCCGCCGTGCTCACCGCCAGCCGCGGCCAGATCATGGCGACCGAGCCGGGGCTGCTTGACCCGCGCCGCGCCGTGCCGTCGCCGGG
>DAIOWC010000049.1:10665-24453 GCA_036758685.1 Streptosporangiaceae bacterium
TCATGGCGACCGAGCCGGGGCTGCTTGACCCGCGCCGCGCCGTGCCGTCGCCGGGGCAGGCGTGAGGCCCGCGCCGGCGGCCCCAGTAGCATCACCATTCATGACGCAGGACGCTGACGCGATCGTCATCGGCGCGGGGCTCGCGGGCCTGGTCGCTACCGCCGAGCTGGTGGCCCTGGGCCGCAAGGTCATCCTGCTGGAGCAGGAGCCGGAGGCGTCGCTCGGCGGCCAGGCGTTCTGGTCCTTCGGCGGCCTCTTCTTCGTCGACTCCCCCGAGCAGCGCCGGATGGGCATCCACGATAGCTACGACCTGGCGCTGCAGGACTGGCTGGGCACCGCGGGCTTCGACCGTCCCGAGGACGAATGGCCGCGCCGGTGGGCCGAGGCCTACGTCGGGTTCGCGGCCGGCGAGAAGCGGTCGTGGCTGCACGCCAAGGGCGTCCGCTTCTTCCCGATCGTCGGCTGGGCGGAGCGCGGCGGGTACGGCCCCGGCGGGCCAGGTAACTCGGTGCCGCGATTTCACGTCACCTGGGGCACCGGGCCAGGCGTTGTTGCCCCGTTCGAGCAGGAGGTGCGGGTCGCGGCCCAGGCCGGCCAGGTCGAGCTGAAGTTCCGGCACCGGGTCGACGAGCTCACCGTCACCGGCGGGGTCGTCGACGGGGTGCGGGGCAGTGTCCTGGCGCCGTCCAGATCCGCCCGCGGCGAGAGCAGCACGCGTGAGGTCACCGGCGACTTCGAGCTGCACGCTCCGGTCGTACTGGTCACCTCCGGCGGCATCGGGGGCAACCACGATCTGGTCCGGAGGCACTGGCCCGAGCGGCTCGGGCCGGCGCCGAGCGAGATGCTGTCCGGTGTTCCCGACCACGTCGACGGGCGGATGCTGGGGATCAGCGCGGCCGCCGGTGCGTCGCTGATCAACCAGGACCGGATGTGGCACTACACCGAGGGCATCCAGAACTGGAATCCGATCTGGCCGCTGCACGGCATCCGCATCCTGCCCGGCCCGTCGTCGCTCTGGCTCGACGCGCGGGGCCGTCCGCTGCCCGCGCCGCTCTTCCCCGGTTTCGACACCCTCGGGACGCTCGAGCACATCGTGACCACCGGCCGTGAGTACACCTGGTTCGTGCTCACGCAAAAGATCATCGAGCGGGAATTTGCGCTGTCCGGCTCGGAGCAGAATCCGGATCTGACCGGCAAGAGCATCGGCAAGCTGCTGCAGCGCGTCCGGCCAGGACCGCCGGGGCCAGTCGCGGCCTTCATGCGGCACGGCGCGGACTTCGTCGTGGAGCCGAGCCTGCCCGCGCTGGTGGCCGGCATGAACAAGGTGACTGGCGAGGATCTGATTGACCTCGCGAGTCTGCAGCAGCTCATCGAGGCCCGCGACCGGGAGGTCGCCAACCCCTACACCAAGGACAGTCAGCTGACCGCCGTCCACGGCGCCCGGCGCTACCTGGGCGACCGGCTGATCCGGGTAGCCAAGCCGCACCGGTTCCTCGACCCGGCCGCCGGGCCGCTCGTCGCGGTCCGGCTGCACATCCTCACTCGCAAGAGCCTCGGCGGCCTGCAGACCAACCTGAACGCGCAGGTGCTCGGCACCGACGGCGAGCCGATTCCCGGCCTGTACGCGGCGGGTGAGGTCGCCGGTTTCGGCGGCGGCGGCATGCACGGATACCGGTCGCTTGAGGGCACGTTCCTCGGCGGCTGCCTGTTCTCCGGGCGGACCGCCGGACGCTGCGCCAGCCGCGCGATCGGCTGATCCGCTCCGTTAGCGCAGTGCGCGGGCGGGCCGGATCTCCCAGCTGGTCCACAGCGGCCGGTAGCCCATCCGGTTCCAGAACGGCGCCGACAGCGGGTTCAGCTGGCCGTGATGCAGCAGCGTGACCGCAACCCCGGCCGCGTCGAGCCTGCGGTGCAGTTCGGCTACCAGCGCGCTGCCGACGCCAGACCCGCGCTCATCGGGCCGCACCGCCATGGTTGCCAGGTAGGCGACCGGATCCTGGCTGGTGACCGCGGCGATCCAGCGTGCCCGCTCCGGTGGCTGCGCCACCAGCAGCCCGATGGCCTGGCCGTCCCGCTCGGCCAGCCAGGTCCACGGCTCGCTCAGGGCGAGGGTGTCCTCGGCTGCGTGCCGCTCGGCCCGCTCGGCGTGCGGGTGCAGCTGCACGCTGCCGAAGTGCTGGTCGTAGCGGATTACCTCCATGGTGAGCGCGGTGACCGCGGCGACGTCATCAGGACCGGCCTGCCGGATCCGGACGCCGTCGGGTGCAGGCGCCTGGTCCGGCACGGCCCGTCCGGCCGACCGGACGGCGATGACGGTCAGCGGCTGCAGGCCGTGGCGCAGCAGCGCGCGGGCCCCGGCGACGTCGCGGCTCGGCCACCTGATCGCTGCCTGGCTGTCCTCCCCGGCCGTGGCCTGCTGCGATCCCAGGTGCGCGCGCCAGCGAACGAGCAGCTCATCCAGCGCGGCCCCGATGCCCGGCTCTTCGGGATCGCCGGCCACCCGGGCGGTCAGCCAGAACTGAGCGGGCGCACCCCAGGCGAGCTCCTCCGCGTCGGGCGCGATCTCGAGGTGGCGGCACCAGCCGACCGCTGCCGCGCGCCCGTCGGCGGCGGGCACTGTCAGCTCGACCCCGCAGCCGGTGTCAACAGCAGGATGCGGGTCCGGCAGCAGAGGATCGATGCGCCGCCAGCGCGCGGCCGCGGAGCTGAGTACATCTTCGGCAGTCACCGCGGACATCGCGCCTCCCGGCTGGTTGCTCGCGCCTCGGGCAAGGACAGCTCAACACTATGACTGGCCGGGTATTGCGGCATTTACCGGACCGGCAGCGACGAGTTCAGGGACACCAGCTGCCGGCCGGATCAGTCGAGCAGATGGCGGGACCTTCGGTTCCTGACGGGCTGACAGCGGGCGCGGCCAGCGTATTTCGGCCGTATTAACGCCTAGTAAATATTGGCTGTTGACAGGCAATATCGGGCGGATCATACTGGCGGGTAACCTCGAGGTCGTGACCAGTGGCATGCATTCTGCTGCCGCTGGTGATGGGCATTCTCAATTGCCGCGACGATGCGGTCGTCACTCAAATCACGAATCTGCGAGGGAGAATGAAGCTGCCCCGGCTCAATCGCGTCTTCGGAATGTCCGCGGTCATCGCGGGCACTGCTACTGCGCTGGTCATCGGCGCCGTCCCGGCGCAGGCGTCGCCCCTGCCGCTGGAAGGCGAGGCGTCCGCGTTCCTGAACTCAACTCTTGTCTGGAATTACAATGCGTCACCGCCTGGTGCCAATCAGCGGTGCACGCCTTCGGCGGCGCATCCCTATCCCGTCGTGCTCGTTGAAGGCACCTTCTCGAGCATGTACAACTCATTCGGAGCCATCTCTCCGGACCTGGTGAACAACGGCTACTGCGTCTACTCCTTCAATTACGGTCAGACCATCCCGCTGACCGGCATCTTCGCCACGGGAGAGATCGCCAACTCGGCGTCCGAGCTGTCGACAGAGGTGAACAAGGTCCTGGCCGAGACCGGTGCCAGCAAGGTCGACCTGGTCGGCTGGTCCCAGGGCGGGATGATGCCGCGCTACTACATCAACGACCTCGGCGGCGCGTCCAAGGTCAACATGCTGGTCGGGTTCGCGCCCTCGAACTACGGCACGAACCTCGACGGCGTCGTAACCCTCATCACCGACCTCGGGCTGCTCGGGCTCGCCACGGCGATTCTGTCCCCGGCCTGCGAGGCCTGCGTCGAGCAGATCCAGGGTTCCTCATTCCTCAACAACCTCAACACGACGCCGACGGTCGCCGGCGTCAAATACGTGGTGATCGAGACCCAGGATGACGAGGTGGTCACCCCGTACACCAACGCGTTCCTGCCCGCCGGGCCGAACGTGCAGAACATCACCCTGCAGAACCAGTGCCCGCAGGACGGCAGCGATCACCTGTCGATCTCCTACGACTCGAACGCGCTGCAGGACATGGTCAACGCCCTCGGGGCCGACAACCCGAGCTTCCAGCCGACCTGCGCGTCGGTCGGACCGATATTCGGCAACGTGTAGCCGCAGTAGCAGGCGGCCGGGCGCGCGGCGCCCGGCCGCCTGCATGCGCGACACTGGCCGGATGCCAGCTATCCAGGCCGGCCGGCGTCAGCGGCAGAGCCCGTTCTTCGCGACGTGCCCGGCCGGACTCGCCCGGATCCTGCGTGAGCAGCTGGCCGGCTTGCCCGGAATCGAGATCACCGGCAGCGGCTCGGATGGCCAGCGCGACTACATTCTCTTCGCGGCCGACCGCGACGGCCGCGCGCTCGCCCTGGCGTCGCGCCTGGCCGACGGCGTCTTTGCCGACGCCGGCCGCTTCAGCCGCGCCGGCACCACCGACCCGAACGTACTGGCCACCCGCAGCTGGCGGGCCGACTCGGTGCAGCGTGCCCTCTCGGTCTGGGCCGAGCAGGTCCGGCCGCTCAGCGCCAGCATGAGTTACAGCGTCACGACCAGCGTGCACACTGGTCCGCGAGAGCTGCACTCGGGCATCCGCCGCGCGCTGACGCAGGTGGTCGGACAGGACCGGCCGCGCTGGAAGCCGGCCGCTCGGGCCGAGCTTGAGATCTGGCTCGCGGAGTGGCGGGACGGCGAGCTGGTCACCGGGCTGCGGCTGGGCGGCAACCGGCGCGAGCGGGCGGGCGGCAGCGCGTTCTCCCCCGCCTTTGCCGCAGGAATGGTCTACCTGGCCGGCCCCGCCGACGGTCTGCTCCTCGATCCCTGCTGCGGTACGGGCGTGGTGCTCGCCGAGGCGGCCGCGGCCGGCTGGGCTGCCGCCGGGACAGATAGCTCGGCCGATCTCCTCGACCAGGCCCGCGCCGCCGCGCCCGGTGCCGACGTCAGCCTGGGCGACGCCCGGGAGATCCTCGAGCCCGATGACTCGGTGGCCGCCTGCGTCTCGCGGCTCCCGCCCGCCGCGAGCGACGGCGGCTGGCTAGGGTCGGCCCTGGCCGAGATGAGCCGGGTCACGCGCAGCGACGGCGCGGTGATCTTGCTGGCCCCCGAGATACCGAGGACGGTCCTGCCTGGCGCGCTGCGGCTGCGGCGGCAGATCCCGGTCCGGCTAGCTGACGGCCAGCAGGTCTGGGTATTTCGCCGGCGATGACCGCGGCACCAGCAGGCCTGCGGCGACGCACACCAGCAGCAGGAACGCCGACAGCGCGAACGTGTCGGTAAAGCCGGTCAGCCGCGGCAGCAGGCCGGTCGTATGGTCGACAACCAGCGTCGCCGCGACCTGTCCGCCGACGGCACCGCCGAGGGTGCGGACGACGGTGTTCATCCCGCTGGCCACACCGGTCTCGTCCGGCGGGACGGCCTGCACGATGAGGTTCCCGAGCGCGGCGAACGCCAGGCCGATGCCGACGCCGAGCAGCGCCGAGCAGATCAGCATGTCGGCCGGGCGGCTGGCCAGGGCGAGCCAGCCGCAGGCGACCGCGCTGAGCGCGCTCCCGGCGACCAGGGCGGAGCGGGAGCTGAAGCGCCGCTCCACGCGGCCCGCCACCGAGCCGAGCAGGCCCATGCCCAGTGCGCACGGCAGCAGGTACAGGCCCGCCACGACCACGGAGGCGTCGTATCCGAAGCCGGTCGTCCGGGGCAGCTGGGCGAACTGCGGCAGCAGCAGGAAGGCCGAGTACATCCCGGCGCCGAGCAGGAACGCAGCCAGGTTCGTCGCCCAGACGCCGCGCGCGGCCATGAGGGACATGTTGACCAGCGGGTGCGGGCTCCGGATCTCGGCCGCAATCCAGACCGCGCAGACGATCAGGCCGGCCGCCAGGAGCGCCAGTGTCTTGGCGCTGATCCATCCCCACACTGAGGTCTGCGCGATCGCGATCAGTACGCAGCTCATGCCGGTGCTCATGAGCGCCGCGGACACCCAGTTCACCCGGCCCTCGGCGTGGACCCTGGACTCCGGGATGAACCGCCAGGTGCAGACCAGCGCCGCGACCATCACCGGCAGCGGCGCCCAGAACAGCCAGTGCCAGCTCAGGTGCTCGGCGATTAGCCCGCCGACGACCAGGCCGCAGCCGCCGCCAACGCCCAGGATCGACGACATCAGGCCGATGCTGCCCGGCACCTTCTCGACCGGGAACTCATCTCGCATGATCGAGAAGGCCAGCGGGAAGATGCCGCCGGCCACGCCCTGGACTACCCGGCCGGCGATGAGCAGGGTGAGCGATCCGGCCAGCGCCGACAGCAACGTGCCTGCCGCCAGCACCAGCAGCGTCCAGACCAGCATCCGCTGCTTGCCGTACAGGTCGCCGAGCTTGCCGATGATCGCCGTGCCGACGGACGCGGAGAGCAGGAAGCCGGTGAGCAGCCACGTGACGCCGGTCTCGCTGGCGTGCAGGCTGTGCTGAATCACCGGCAGGGCCGGGATGACGGCCGAGCTCAGCACCGCGTAGGCGAGGGCGCCGATCGACAGCACGCCGAGGATCAGCCCGGGCCGGGCCCGGCTAACGGTGGCATGCGGGGGCTGAGTCACTGCGGCGGCCATGGCTGAACCTTATGCCGAGCCCGGCGAAGGTCGCTTCGCCAGGTCATGCGGGGGTTCAGGGGGTCGATCCCCTGGCCTACACGGTCAGGAAGGCGAGCGCGTCAAGATCAATGGCGTGCTGGGCGTGGCGGTTTGCCATTGCGGTGAACATCTCGTCGCCGCGCTCCGTCTGCTGCACGAACATCGCGGCGATGATGTCCATGACGATGCCGCCGAAGGCGTAGCGACGGTACCCAGACCAGCAGTCATCCCAGCTCAAGCCGACACCCCGGCCGGTGATCGCCTCGTGATAGAGCCGGACAAGGGCTTCCTCGTGCTGCTGCCGGTCCGCCACCGGCAGGCTGGAGCCGAGGAAATAGGACAGGTCGCCGGCTGCGGCCCCGAAGGTACACGTCTGCCAGTCGAGCACGACGGGCCGGGCGGCGCCGAAGAGCAGGTTGTCGGCCCGGAAGTCGCCGTGCACGAGCGTGGCCGGGCCGCTGCTCATGGTTAGGTAGGCGTCGGCCTGCGGCAGGAAGCCCTCGATCAGGCCCAGCGTGGCGGTCTCGAGCCGATCGGCGTACCGCTCACGGAAGCCGGGATAGAGCCCGGTGATGGCGGCGGCGAGCAGGGCGGAGTTTTCCGCGCTGGCCCGATTGAGCCAGGGCAGGGCGGCGAGCCTCGGGCTGGCCCAGCCCGCCGCGTGCATCGCGGCCAGCTCGCCGATCGCCGCGGCGGCATCGTCCGGGCTGAGCCCGGCGAGCTGATCGCCGGGACGAGCGGGCGCGAGGTCCTCCAGCAGCACGATGTACTCATCCGGCGCGGGGTCGTAGGCGGCGTAGTAACACCGCGCGAGAGCGACCGGCAGCTCCCCCGCGATCTGGTCGTAGAAGCTGGCCTCGATTTCATAGGTCCGGAACGACCTGGCGGCGTTCCGGCTCGCCGCGTCGGCCGCGGGAACCTTGGCGACGAACGTGGCCGGGAGGCCGGTGTCCCGGTCGTAGCTGAGATGCAGCCGGAAGCTGTCGGAGACCTGGCCCGTTCCGACCGGCGAGATCTCGACGCTGGTGACGACGGCACCGCCGAGCTGCCCAGCGAGCGCGCGGGTCAGGAATCCTGCGGTGAGGTCCCCGCCGCCAGAGACCGCGGCCGGCGTCACGCCGTGCCCTCCGCCGGCAGATCCAGGTACGACCAGCCGTGCTGCTGCCAGCCGGGCGGCTGATTCCACTCCGTCCAGCCGTATCCGGTCCGGCCGTCATCGGCGCTGAACCGGCACAGCGCGCGCGGGAAGTGCGAGACGCGGCCGTCCGGAGCGGTCATGGCGACCGGCGCGAATGCGATCGGGACCGCGGACATCGGCATGCCGGGCAGTCTGAGGCGGGACAGTTCAGGGAGGTCGTCAGCGCCGAAGGCCGTGTCCGCGCCGAACCCGTCCCGGTGGCTGAGCTCGCCATCGGGCGTGACCACGAACGACGGCCAGCCGATCGCGAATCCGATGTTGGCCTGCATGCCGTGAAATGCGGTGCCGTCCGCCAGCCGGCCCGAGGTCCACAGCCACGAGATCTGCCACCAGTCGCGCTCGCCCCAGCTGTGGTCGCGCTCGCCGGAGCCGACAATGGCGATCTGTTCTTCGCCGATCGTGACCGTGCCGGTGACCGAGGCCGGGACCTCGTAGCGGGGCAGGTCCTTATACGGGTAGACGCCGCCGACGGTCGTCCACTCCAGGTCCAGGCCGAGGCCGGCCGTCCCGGTGCTGAGCTCGCTGTAGGCCGCGGCGGGCTCGGGCAGGACGGTTCCGGTCGCGGTCAGCGTCACGCGAGCGGAGCGCAGCGGTTCGCTGATGACCTGCGTCGCGTGGTAACTGTCGGCCCGCAGCTCTGTCTCGCCCGGCTTCGGCAGCGCCGCCGCGTTATCGGCCACGAGGATCGCGGGCAGTCCCGGGCGAACGACACAGGCCCAGTACCAGGCACGTTCCCAGTTTGGATACAAGCCGAGCCGGATGTAGCCGCCAACCGATCCGTCAGCGGCGGCGAAGTCAAAGTAGTACGACTCGTTCCAGAGCAGCTCCGGGCCCGGAGCATGCAGATCCTCGTCCGCTGCCGCGAGCGACCAGGTGCCGTGATCTACGATCTTCACCATCATGCAGGCCTCTCATTGAGCTGATTTGCGGCATTGCGTGGAGGATGGCACACGGCGGTACGGACGTCCAGAGAGGGTGGAGTGATGCAGATCGACTCCGGAGAGCACATAGCCGCGACGCCGCTGCAGATCGAGGCCGGCGCGGTCGCCGCCGAGGTACTCGGGTACGACGGCTTCGCCGTCCCGGAGACCAGGCACGACGCGTTCACCAGCCTGGCCCTGGCGGCTCGCGTGACGTCGTCGATCACGCTGCAGTCCGCGATCGCCGTCGCGTTCGCGCGGAACCCGATGAGCGTGGCCGTGCTGGCCAACGACATTCAGCTGATCGCGGGCGGGCGGTTTCAGCTCGGCCTCGGCTCGCAGGTCCGGCCGCACATCGAGCGCCGCTACTCGATGCCGTGGAGCCACCCCGCCGCCCGGATGGAAGAGTTCATCGCCGCGGTCCGGGCCGTCTGGCAGAGCTGGGCCAGCGGCGAGCGGCTCGCGTTCCGCGGGCAGTTCTACCACCACACGCTCATGACGGATTTCTTCAATCCGGGACCGAACCCGCACGGCAATCCGCGGGTGGTGCTCGCGGCCGTCGGCGGGCTGATGACCGGAGTGGCCGGCCGGGTGGCCGACGGCATGCTCTGCCACAGCTTCACCACCGAGACCTATCTGCGCGAGCGCACGGTTCCGGCGCTCCTGGCGGCGCGCGGTTCCCTGGACGGCTTCGAGCTGAGCCTGCCTGCCTTCGTCGTGCTCGGCCGGGACGAGCAGGCGCGGGCAGCCGCCGAGGCCGGCGTCCGCGCGCAGATCGCCTTCTACGGATCCACGCCGGCCTACCGGCCGGTCCTCGAACTACACGGCTGGGCCGAGCTGCATCAGCAGCTCAATGCGCTGTCCCGGCAGCAGGCCTGGGCCGAGATGGGCACGCTGATCAGCGACGACGTGCTCGACGTGTTCGCCGTCGCCGGAGATCCGCGGCAGGTAGCCCGCGCCCTGCTCGGGCGGTTCGGCGACCTGGTCACCCGGATGTCGCTCTACACCCCGTACGCGGCCGAGCCGGAGGACATCGCAGCGGTAGTGGCGGCGCTGCGCGCCGCGCCTGCCCGCTGAGCCGGCGGCCGCGCCGGCTGCCGGTCAGAGCTTGCGGATCTTGACGGCGGTTCCGTAGGCGCAGATCTCGGTCCAGTTGCCGCCCATCTCGGAGGTGTCGAAGCGCATCGCGAGGACGGCCTCGCCGCCCTTGGCCTGCGCCTCCTCCACCATGCGCTCGATTACCTCCTGGCGGCTCACCGAGAGGTTCTTGGTCATGCCGCGCAGCTCGCCGCCGGCCAGCGATTTGAAGGCGGCACCGAACTGGGATCCGATGTTGCGGCTGCGGACGGTGAGACCGAACACCTCACCCAGCACCTCGGTGACTTCGTACCCGGGAAGGTCATTCATGGTCGAGATCAGCATGGACGGCAGTATCGCACTGGCCTGGGAAGACGCCCGCGGCCCATGGCCGAAATAGAAACGGACATCGGGGCACGTTGACTCCCAGATCATGCGGCGCGAGTATGCATTCACGTCATCGCGACGAACAGTGGCAAATCCATACGCAGATGGTGGGATAGACGAGTCGGTTAGCGGTCGCAGTCTCTGCCGGGCCTACCCCTTCCGCCCAGCCCGGTGGCGCGCGAAGCACACTCTGTGTTGCCCGCCCCCTCGCCGCTCGCCCCTTACCGGACCAGCCTGCCCGTAGCCGGGGACCGCCGGCTTCGCCGCGTTCCCGTCCTCGTACCCCACGGCAAGGGGCCATGCCGATCCTGGTTGCGGCCCAGGCAGGAGAATTTCTATGTGGTCTGAGTCACGACGTGCACCCGATTCGCGCGAGGAGGATTCCTGGCTGACTGACGAGCAGATGCGGCGGGTCGCACCGGCCGAGTCTGAACCGTTCCACTCCCCCGTCCCGACCCGGATGGTCTCCAACGGCGAGTACATGCCGCATCCGCAGACCGAGCAGCAGCGGCACGTCGAGCACCGGATACAGGAACTGGCCGACGAGGCCGCCAAGCGCCTCGGGACCAGCCGGCGCGCGTTCTTAGCGGGCACCGGCGGCATGGCGGCGGCGTTCCTCGCCATGAACGAGGTCTACGGCAGGAAGTACTTCAACGTCCGCCCCGTCGATATGTACGAGACGGCGGCTTATGAGGAGAACGGCGTCCCGGAGGACGTGTTCGTCTTCGATGACCAGACGCACATCGTCAGGTCGAGCATGAACGGCCCGAACGGACTGCGCGCGCTCGCCCAGGGCCCTGGACCGGTGTCCACCGGAGCCGGCTACACCTCGAACCCCTTCAACGGCACGGGCGGGAACCCGGCGGGCGTCGACGAGCTCGGGAATCCCTGGACGGACTGGAATCCGGCGCAGCTCGGCCCGAGCTTCCCGCCGAACTCGGGACCGGCGACGACGGCGCTGGGCGAGTTCCATCTGGGCCAGTACATCAACCGGATGTACCTCCAGGCCCAGACCAGCATCTCGATCATCAGCAACGCGAACATCGCGCTGTTCACCCCGCCGGGCGGCGGCGTGCCGGGACCGGCGGACAGCATCACCGAGAGCCTGGTCAGCGAGATCCTGACCGGCTACCAGACCTCGCAGTGCCGGGACTTCATCAACGCGCTCGCGGGCTCGCGGCGGGCGTTCGCCCACTCGCAGATCTATCCGGGCCTCGGCAACCTCCAGGATCCGGCGTTCGGCGACTATACGCAGTGGCAGGTCGAGTACTGCAAGCCGGACTCCTGGAAGGGCTACTGCGTGGCCGAGGCGGCGAGCGCGTTTCCCGGCGCCGAGTTCACCCGGTGGCGGCTGGACGACGAGGCCATCGCCTACCCGACCTACGCGGTGATCAACGCGAACCGGCACATGCTCCGCGAGCACCCGGGGTTCTTCAATATCTGCATTCACAAGGGCCTGTCGGCCTCGGGCTCGCAGCCCGGCGGGCCTAACAACACGCCCGACTACGGCAACCCCGACGATCTGGTGAAGGCCTGCAGTGACTGGCCGCAGTTCAACTTCATCATCTATCACTCCTGCATCCGGCCTAGCTTCTGGGTGCTGCAGTCGCTGCAGGACATCGAGAACGAAGCCGGGGCGATGCCGCCGACCACGCTGACCGACAGCGACGGTCACACGGTTCCCAACATCCGCTGGTCGACGCAGTTCGCGCAGATCGCCGGCGGCAAGTACGTGGCCGGCGCCGAGCCGACCTCGACGTCACCGTCGAGCCCGGTCCGGCTCCGCAACCTGTACGCCGAGCTCGGCACGACGATGGCCTCGATGATCGTGACCTTCCCGACGGTCTGGTCGCACCTCATCGGCCAGCTGATGTACTACATGGGCTCCGATCACATCGTGTTCGGCTCGGACTCGCTGTGGTACGGCGGGCCGCAGTGGCAGATAGAGGCGCTGTGGCGGTACCAGATTCCCGACGATCTCGCGGAGCAGTACAACTACCCGCAGCTCACCGAGCACGACAAGCGGAAGATCCTCGGCCTCAACAGCGCGCGGCACTACGGGCTGTTCGGCCGCGACGCGCGCGCTGTCGGCACTCCGGGCAGCGGGTACCGGCGCGGCAACCTGGCGAACTACGCGAACTTCATGCAGCCGGGCAGTCCGATCGACACGGTCCTGCAGGGCGTCGGGTACCCGACGCCGGTCAAGCCGGTCAACATCATCCCCAACGACAACTTCACCCGCCTCAAGAAGGAACGCGCCGCATCCGGAGCCGGGCGCAGCAACGCCCGGCTCGGCTGGATGCGCATGCGCTAGCGGCTGAGCCGTGGCTGCGGCCGCCTGGATTCGTCCGGGCGGCCGCAGGCCGGGGGTCTAGCTGGCCGCCTCCGGCGCGTCCGGCTCCTGCGGAGCGGGCGCCCCGGCTGAGGCTGCGCCTTGCTTCCGCTCCCGTCGGAGTCGGCGCAGCACCGGCAGCGCGGCGAAGTACGACCCGGCCAGGGCGATGCCGCCCACCCCGAGGTCGATGGAGATGCGGCCCTGCCTGGCCCAGTAGACGTCCTTCAGGTCGAGCAGCAAGGCGAACTCATCGACAATCAGCGCCAGGCCCGAGCCGTAGCTGACGGCGACCGTGGGATGGCGGCGCTGCCGTTCCTCGCCCCGGACGGCGACCGCGCCGACGCCCGACAGCAGGCCAATGCCCCAGATGTAATGGTGCAGATGCTCGCCGCCGACGCTTATGTTCCGGAACGGGCCCTTTCCGACCCGGATGCTGTACGTAAGCGCCCGCAGGCCGGTGAAGGTGGCCGTAAAGGCCAGCCAGCTGAGCAGGGCGGACCGCTGCCCGGGGCCGAGTTCCTCAAGATAGGCGCGGCGGACCGCGATGGGTGTTGGCGCGAGACTAGTCACAGGGCACCAGTACCCGGGCTGGCGGTGAAGTTCACCGCGGCCGCTAGCGGGCGCGGTCGCAGACCATGGCGATCTCCCCCAGATTGCCGGTCTCCCGGTGCGTGAGAGCCCACTTCGAGGCCGGCAGGCCGTCGTCGAACAGGCGCTGCCCGCCTCCGGCGATCTCGGGGCAGACAATGAGATACAGCCCGCCGAGCGTCAGGCTCATGCTTGCCGTCACCCTGCGGCTGGCTGAGGTGGTCACGGCTGACGCTCCTGTCGCTAGGCGGGTGGACTGGCTACGACGAACGTGACTCTGGCCAGCGGGCTGCGCTCCACCCAATCGTCCAGGACACCTTCAGGCCAGGGGCTGTCCGGGCCCCAGCGGCGGTTGAAGTCGGTGACGAAGTCGCTCATTATGCGTCGGCGCTCCGCCGGATCGGTGATGACTGTGGCGACCGCTGGCAGGTCCGCGACCACGCCGTTCTTCAGGTGGAACGTGAACCTCGGGTCGGCCGTCAGGTTCGCCAGCCAGTCCCTCGTGCGCGGTCCGGGAACACCGCTGAGGTAGACGGAGTCTCCGAAGCGGTAGAAGCAGATCTCGATCCGCCGCGGCTGGCCGGAACGCCGACCAGTCGTGGTGATGTCGATCGTCCGCTGCTCCAGAGTGGAGTCTCGGCCGATGGCGAGGGCGTCCCGTACGTCATCGCGCATCAGCCGCTCCGTCCGGACGGGGCGTGCATGGCACTTCCTCCCGGTGGCAAATCAAGGCAGGCCG
>DAIOWC010000049.1:24553-31460 GCA_036758685.1 Streptosporangiaceae bacterium
GCGACCTCGGCGGCGCTGAAGCGGGCGTTGATGGTGACGAGTGCGACGAGCGCGCCGGCGGTCACGATGATGGCCCCGGCCAGCAAGCCGGCCACGTAGCCGTCGGTCAGTGCTCTGGCGGCCGTATGCCCCGCGACGTCACCTCTGGTCACGATTGAGGCGATTGCCGCAAGGGCGGCCAGCCCGAGCGCATTGCCGGTCTGCATGCTCGTATTGAGCAGGCCCGCGGCAACGCCGCTGTCGCCGGGAGCGACGCCCCGCATTCCCGTGGCAGTGCACCCGACGAACGTCAGCCCGGCCCCGACTCCGCCGGCGAGCATGGCCGGGACCATCACCGCGAAGTAGCTTGAGGTGGGGGTTAGCTCGGCCACGTACCAGGCCAGGCCGCCGGCGAACAGGAGCATCCCGGCCGTGATGACGATGCTGGCGGGGAGCGCGGCCAGCAGCCGCGGGCCGAGTCCGCCGGCGGCCGCGCCGACGCCGACCACGACCGGCAGATAGGCCACGCCGGTGTGGATGGCCGAGTAGCCCCGCACGATCTGCAGGTACAGGGTCAGCAGGTAGAACATGGCGAGCATGCCGGTGCCCAGCAGCAGCAGGACGGCACTGGCGCCGCCGCGGTTGCGGTCCGCGATCACCCTGGGCGGGAGCATGGGCGACCGGCTGGCGCGCTCGATGATGACGAATGCCAGTACCAGCACGGCCGCGGCCCCGAAGGCAGCGAGAGTGCCCGGGTCGGACCAGCCGCTGGTGTTGCCACGGGTGAGCGCGTAGATGAGCGAGGCGACGCCTAGCGTTCCGGTAATAGCGCCGGGCACGTCGAGTGTGCCTGGCTGCCGGTCGCCGCTCACGAGAACGCCGGTGCCCGCGAGGACCGCGACGGCGATGGGGACATTGATGAAAAGCACCCAGCGCCAGCTCAGATACGTGGTCAGTGCGCCGCCGAGCAGCAGGCCTGCCGCCGAGCCGAGCCCGGCCATGGCGCCGTAGATGCCGAGCGCCCTGGTCCGGGCGGGCCCGGCGGGGAAGGTGGTGGCCAGCAGGGACAGCGCGCCGGGCGCGGCGATCGCGGCGCCGCATCCCTGGACGAAGCGCGCCGCCAGCAGTGCGGTTGCGTCCGGGGCGAAGCCGCCTGCCATCGACGCCAGGGCGAACACGATGATCCCGGCGCGGAACATCCGCAGGCGGCCGAAGAGATCGCCGGCGCGGCCGCCGGCCAGCAGCAGGCCGCCGAACGCGAGCGCGTAGAAGCTGGCCACCCAGTTCAGGTGGGACGGGGCGATATGAAGCGAGCGCTGCATGCTGGGCAGGGCTACGTTCACGATCGTGTCGTCGAGCACCAGCATCAGCTGCGCGGTGGCGATGACCAGCAGCGCACGGCCAAGGTTGCGGCCGGCCGCCGAGGGCGCGGTGACGTGGGCAGCGGTCTGGGCCGGGTCGTGGACAGACATGGCATCTCCCTAGCGGTCGCGTGCGGCGGCGTGGCGCTCGGACGGGCCGCTGGCAGGCCAGATCTCGAGGGCGGCGTAGGCGGGGCCCCAGTCATCGCGGTAGGCGGCGAGCAGGTGCGGCGGAAACTTGCCGAGAATGGCATCGCGGGTCTGCGGGCCCGCCTGACCGAGCAGCCAGGGCATGTACGTGGCCGCGTCCGGCAGGTTGCGCTGGCCGTGGACCTGGGCAAAGTGCTGCCACTCAGCCGCGGTCAGCGACGCGTCAATCAGCGGCAGCCCGTCGGTTTCCTCGTGCGTCAGGTGTGCGGTCAGCTTGGCCGATAGTTCGTCCACGATGTCGCCGAACCGCTGGTAGCCGTCGCCAGGGTCGGCCGCGGCCGCGTCGATGGCCGTCAGCAGCGGCTCGATGACGGCGTGCTCGGCCTCCAGCGCGTCCGCAAGCGCCAGCCGGTCGGGCTGCCCGGCCACCCGGGCACGCAGCGGCGGCCACAGGGCCTCATCCTCGGACTCGTGATGGATGGTCAGGAACTTCTTGAACAGCTCCCAGCCGAGCGCGGCGTGCAGCAGCGTGCCGGGGTTATCGTCGCGCAGCCTCGCTGTCCGGCCGACTTGCGCCAGTTCCCGGCGCAGCGCGTCGTGCATCGCGACCATCATGCTCATGTCGAGCTTGTACTCCATGGCTCCTCCTGAGGCTCTGCTTCAGATTCTGATACTCAGTGCTATTTAAAGTCAAGTGCTAAACACGGCTCAGCGCATATAGCGGCCCGGTTCCGGGATCGTGTTAAGATGCGGGCCATGACCGCAGCCGCGCCGATCGACCGCTCGCTGCCGCTGCGCGAGCGCAAGAAGCTGAAGACCCATCGCGCGCTGGCCGATGCGGCCCTGCGCCTGTTCACTCAGAACGGCTTCGACGCGACCACCCTGGACGAGGTAGCCGAGGAAGCCGAGGTGTCCAAGAGCACGTTCTTCCGCTTCTTCCCGGCCAAGGAGGCCGCGGCGATCGAGGCCGAGACGGAGCTGTGGACCGCCTACCTCGCGGCGCTCAGCGAGCGCGAGCTGTCCGGCCCCGTCCTCGGCGAGCTGCACCAGGCCGTGGCCGAGGCGGTCGCCGGGCTCGACCCCGGCTGGGATCAGCGCTTCCTCGCCACCCGCCGCCTGATCATCGCCGAGCCGAACACGCTGCTTAAATACGTCGAGCACTACCGCGCCGGGATCAAGGACCAGGTAGTCACCTGCCTCGCGGCCAAACTCCGCCTCGACCCCGATGACCTCCGGCTGCATGTCCTGGCCGAGCTAGCCATGACGGCGTTCAGCCTTGCGGGCCGCCCCTGGGTGCGGCGCGGCGGGCAGGGGGGCCGCAAGGCGCTCCTCGAGCGTCACCGGGAGGCGGTCAAGGCCATCCCCGCCAGCCTGGACCTCGCCGCGCCGGCGGAGCCCGCCCGCCGCAGCCGGGCCTGACCGCGGCTAGTTGCCTGCCTCGCCGGCGAGGACCTTGCGGAAGTAGACGGCAGATTCCTCGTAGCCGAGGGCGCGATAGAAGGGCGCTGCCCGCCGGGTCGCCAATGCGACCAGCGTGCAGTCCCGGTCGGCAGCCCACTGCTCGAAACCGCTCATCAGCGCCCGGCCGATGCCGCGGCCGCGTCCGGAGCTGGCGACAAGCACCTCCTCGACCCACGCCACCGGCCCGTTGGCATAAAAGGTCAGGTGCTGAAAGCCCAGCAGGTACCCGAGGTACTGCCGCTCCCGCACCGCGACAAGCAGGCAGGCGCGGTCATCGGCGAGCAGGGCCGGATACGCGACCCGGAACCTCTCCGGCGAGAACGGGAACGACTGCGCCAGCTCGCCCGCAAGGGCAGCGACTGCGTGACCGTCGCCGGGCCCAGCGCGCCTGATCGTCAGCTCGTCATCCGGCCGCGCCTCGCCCACCGTCATATGGTCTCATCGTCGGCGAGCCGCCCAGTCACCTGGCAGGAGAGCACCGGGTCCCTGGCGAAGCCGTCGTTCCCGCTCAGCGTCAGGAGATCGCAGCCGTCACCAGCTCGATGACCTTCTTCTCCACGGCGGGGGTCCAGCTCTGCAGGGCGTAGTACACCGGCCACATGTCCCCGTCATCAAGGTTGGCGGAATCCTGAAAGCCCAGCGTCGAGTAGCGGGCTTTGAACTTGCCCGAGTCCTGGAAGAAGACGACCGGCTTGCCGTCGGCGTTGTAGTAGGCCGGCATCCCGTACCAGGTCCTGGGCAAGAGCTCCGGCGCGGTCGCAGTGACCGTCATGTGGACGCGCTCGGCGAGCTCACGGTCCTCCGGTGCCATCGCCGCGATCTTGTCGAGGAGATCCTGGAGGGCGTCGGCCTGCTTGGCGCCCTTCTTGCCCTCCGCGCGGAGCTCTTCGGCGCGCGCCTTCATCGCGGCCCGCTCTTCAGCGGTGAAGCCGCCGGACCCGGTACTGGTCTTCTTCGCAGGCATTCCTGGCTCCGTTCCGACACTCAGGGCCCGACGTGCCGCCAGGCCATCTCCGGCCAGGCTAGGCCGCCGCGTCGCGCCGAAGCTTCTTGATTCCTGATCACCATCGTTTGCGCCGCGGTCGGCAAAGGGTCTCCCAGGCCTCGCATGTCGGGGGCCTGACCGGGTATTGCCGGCGTGGCGGGGAGGCAATCGGGGGAAGGAGGCGTGCCGCGGTGCGCCAGATGAAATTCAGATCTACGGGCCGACGAAGGCTGTACGCGTTGGCGATCGAGGTATCGCTGGCCGCACTCGCTGCCGTGGCCTGCTCGGCCGCCGGGGCATCATCGACTCCGGCCCCGACACTGATCATCACGCCGGCCGGCGGGTCGCACGGCGTCCTGCCGGACGCGCCCATCAGCGTCGCGGCCAAGCACGGCAAGCTGCGGAACGTCACGGTCTCGACCGCCGCCGGCGCGGTTGCCGGGTCCCTGGCTGCGAATGGCCTCTGGCGCAGCACCGAGCCGCTCAGCACCGGCACGAGCTACAAGGTAACCGCGACCGCGGTCGGCACGGACCACAAGACCGTCACCGTCTCGCACACCTTCCGGACGATCACGCCGCGTCAGACGTTCAGCGTGACGATCACCGCCCTGGGCACCGACCAGTCGGTGAACTCCGAGGTCATAGGCCGGCAGTACGGCGTCGGCATACCGATCACCGTCATGTTCAGCCGTGCGATCAGCAACCGGGCGGCCGTGGAGCGCGCCATCGAGCTGCGCACGTCCAAGCCCGTGGTCGGCGCGTGGTCCTGGCAGGACGACAAGACCGTGATCTTCCGGCCGCGGCAGTACTGGCCGCAGGACACCACGGTGACGGTCGATGCCAACGTCGACGGCGTCCAGGCAGCGCCCGGGATCTACGGCAGCCGCGACGTGAGCACGACCGTTTCCATCGGCCCGTCGCTGATCGTTGTCGCCAGCACCCGTAACCACTTCATGGACGTCTATTACAAGGGCCGCCTGTACGGCCGCTGGCCCATCAGCACCGGCAGGCCGGGTGACGACACCCCGGACGGCACCTACCTGACGACGTTCAAGAACAACCCGCAGCAGATGATCGGGCCCGGCTACGACCTCGAGGTGCCGTGGTCGGTCGACTTCACCTACAGCGGCGACTTCATTCACGACGCCTGGTGGTCGGTAGGCGAGCAGGGCGACACCAACGTCAGCCACGGCTGCGTCAACACATCACCTCAGCACGCCGAGATGTACTACAACATCGAGGAGCCCGGCGATCCCGTCACGATCACCGGCAGCCCGTCCGCAGGCACGCCGGGCAATGGCTGGACCGAGTGGTTCTCGTCCTGGCCGCAGTGGCTGCATGGCAGCGCCACCGGCGACGTCGTCGTGGCCGGCCCGACCGGGAGTTCGCTCGTCAGCCCGGCATCGGCGCCCGCCGCGAGCGGGGCCACGCCGCTGTCCCAGCCGCGCGCGGGCAACTCGGCCGCGAACAGCTGACGCCGGTCACCGGCGCAGCAGGTCGGCTGCGGCCGGCAGCCGGGCGCGCGAGCTGTCGACCAGGAGGGGGGCTCCTGGCCTGGCATCCAGAGCGCCCGGTTGCTGGCCGTCGGCCGGCGCCAGCGCGTGGCGGAGCACCTGCACGAACGCGTCGAGGCGATCGACCTGCAGATAATGGTTGGCCTCAGGGATGAAGTACAGCCGGTTGGCACCGGGCTTGTACATGAGGTATTCGTCCCATACGTAGCTGGCGACCCGCGGCGGGGAGACCGTGTCGTACAGGCCCCAGATCACACTGACCGGGAACGAGGCTTCCGCCAGCGCGGTCAGCCACGCCTGCTCATCCTGGGCGCGCTCGATGAGGTACTGGATGGTCTCGTGCAGGACCTTGATGCCGTCCTGGTAGCTGAAGATGGCTGACAGGGCCTCGACCTCGGGATGCCCGGCCGGGCGCGCCGGGGTGAACGTGCTGGCCCCGAGCCCGGCGGCCAGGCTCGCGGGTGTCAGCACGGCGGCGACCTGCGGCCAGGACTCTTCGTCGAGCACGTGGCGCTGGCCTGCAGTCAGGCTTGACAGCGGCAGGAAGATGTTGCCGTTCGACAGCACCAGGTGCTCGAGCCGCGTCGCCGACCGGCCCGCGGCGCACCGGGTCGCGTGCAGAAGGGCAACGCTGTCGCCCCGGTCGTGGGCCACGATCACGCCAGCGTCGGCGCGGATCACCTCCGCCAGGTAGAACTCGATGAGCTCCTCGTCCCGCGCCAGGCTGTAACCCCACCCTTGCGGCTTGTCCGAGAACCCGTATCCGGGGAAGTCCAGCGCGCAGACGCGGAAGCTGTCGGTCAGCTGCCCGGCCGCGCCCGACCAGTCGAAGCTGCTCGTGGGCCAGCCGTGCACGAGCAGCAGCACCGGCGCCTCAGGGTCGCCCATCTCGACGTGGAAGATCTCAACTGGCGGGGCGCTGCCGCCCGGCGGGCACCAGGAAAAGTGCCCGCCACGATCTCGCCACTCCTCAGCTCGCGGCATGGTCATGAGACAGGGCCCCTCCTGACGGCGACGAACGACACTGGCAGTGTCGCAGCCGGGAACCTCGCGTGAGCAAGTGTCCGATGCTGTTAGCTGGGAGGTCCCCGGACAATGAAAGGGATGCCTTGTGGAAGTCATCAATCTGGGTGAGGCGGATGGGCTGCCGCCGGTTGACTGGGCCGCGGTTGCAGAGAAGCTCGTTACGAGGTCGGCGCCAGATCCGGATGCGCGGAACTCCCGCACGACCTGGCTGTCGACCCTCAACGAGGATGGCAGCCCGCATGTGACCGCGGTCGGGGCGATGTGGCTGGACGGCGCGTTCTGGTTCCAGACGGGTGCGGGCACGCGGAAGGGGCGCAATGTGGCGCGGGATCCGCGGTGTTCGATCGCGGTGTCGATCCGCGACGCGGACGTGGTGGTCGAGGGTGACGCTGCGCGAGTGACCGAGCCAGCCGCGGTGGCGCGGGCTGCGA
>DAIOWC010000050.1:0-31452 GCA_036758685.1 Streptosporangiaceae bacterium
GCGATCAGCTGCCCAAGGTCAGGGACGTGGTCGCCTCGCTGGCCATCAACCCGAATACGGTGCTCAAGGCCTACCGTGACCTCGAGATGAAGGGCCTGGCGGCCGGCCGTCCCGGTCAGGGCACGTTCATCCAGGCCACGCTCAGCCAGGTCGCTCTGCCCGAGCTTGCCGGGCTGCGCAAGACGCTGATGGGCTGGCTGGCCGCCGCCGACGCCGCCGGCCTCGACGAGGACGGCAAGGTCGCGCTGTTCAGCAGCGCGCTGCGGGATTTCCATAAGGGCCGCGCGGGCCAGCCTGAGCGCGCCCCGGCAAGCGGCAAGACGGAGGGCGCCGCGTGAACGTCATCGAGACCAGCGGCCTTGGCAAGTCTTACGGCAGTACCTGGGCGCTTCGCGCTTGCACGCTGGCGATCCCCGCCGGCCGGGTGGCCGCGCTGGTCGGCCCGAACGGCGCCGGCAAGTCCACCTTGCTGAATCTCGCGGTCGGCCTGGCCGCGCCGACGGCGGGCGTCGTGACCGTGCTCGGCGGACATGCCGCCGGCTCGCCGGCCGCGCTGGACGGCATCGCGTTCGTCGCCCAGGACACGCCGTTGTACAAGAACCTGTCGGCCGCGGACATGCTGCACCTGACCCGCAACTTGAACCGCCGCTTCGACCAGGCCTACGCCCAGTCGCGGCTGGCTGATCTCGGCATCCCGCTGAAGCGGCGGGCCGGCAAGCTGTCGGGCGGTCAGCAGGCACAGCTCGCGCTCACCCTCGCGCTGGCCAGGCGTCCGCAACTGCTGCTGCTGGACGAGCCAGTCGCCATGCTCGACCCCATCGCGCGGCACGACTTCATGGCCACCGTGCTGACCGCGATGGCCGAGGACGGCGTCTCGGTCGTGCTGTCCTCGCACGTCCTCGCCGAGCTGGAGCGGGTCGCCGACTACCTCATCCTCATGTCGCGGGGCCAGGTCCAGATGGCCGGGGAGGTCGACGACCTGCTCGCCTGCCACCGCGTGCTCACCGGCCCGGCCGCCGAGGCCGACCGCTACGCCGACCGGCCGGTGGTGCACGTGCGCAGCGCCGGGGCCCAGGCCCACCTGCTGGTCCGGGAAAACGCGGACGATCCGGTCCCGCCGGGCTGGGAAGCGCATCCGGTCGGCCTGGAGGAACTCGCTCTGGCCTATCTCCGGCAGCCGGGGGCCGCGGCGCTGCCCGGCCCTGGCCGCGGCCGGGGCAACACGCTGTCGGAGGTTTCGCAATGACCACGCTCACCGTTCCCGCGCGCCAGCAGCCCGGCAGTGGCCCGCCGCCGGTGCCGTGGCGCCGCATGGCCTGGGTCACGTGGCGACAGCACCGGGCCGCGCTGACCGGGACGGTCATATTCCTCGGCGCGCTGGCGGTCTGCCTGTGGATCGCCGGCCTCCAGCTGCACCATGCCTGGGCCGCGGCGGTCGGCTGCCGCCCGGCAAGCTCAATTGCCTGCGGTCAACTGAGCTACCGCTTCAACGGCATGAACGCCTTCCTCGCGAATGGCTACGTACTGCAGGCGGTGCCGGTGCTGATCGGGGTCTTCACCGGGGCCCCGGTCCTGGCCCGCGAGCTGGAGACGGGGACGTTCCGCTACGCGTGGACGCAGGGCTTCGGGCGCTGGCGCTGGACGCTCGCCAAGCTGGTGCCGCTTGCGATTGCGGTCACAGCCCTCGCCGGAGCGTTCAGCGTGCTGCTCGCGTGGTATTACCAGCCCTATCTCGCCAGCAGCAATCAGGCGCTCGGCCTCAACCAGGCGTCTCCGCTCTCCAGCGGCCTGTTCGACCTGCGCGGGGTCGCGTTCGCTGGCTGGGCGCTGGCCTCGTTCGCGATCGGCGGGCTGGCCGGCATGCTGATCCGCAAGGTCGTTCCCGCCCTGGTCGCCACTCTGGTTGTCTACGCCGGGCTTGCCTTCACGGTCAGCCAGTATCTGCGCCAGCACTACCTGGCGCCGCTGGTCGCCAGGAACTTCTTCAACCCGCCCGGCTCCGCCTTCATCGTGAGTCAGTGGTGGACGCACGGCAGCAGGTTCGCGTTCGCCGGCGACCGGAGCGCAGGCGGCATGCCTCCGATGAATCTCATGGGGCGGTTCTGCCCGCCCTCCGCGCTGGGCGGGGGGCCGGGCAAACCGTCGTTGCAATCCGTCGTGCTGTGCTTCTCCCGGCACGGCTACCAGTGGTGGACGAGCTATCAGCCGGCCAGCCGCTTCTGGGTGTTCCAGTGGATCGAAGGCGGCTGGCTGCTCGCGCTGTCCGTCCTGCTCATCGGCGCGAGCGTCTGGCTGGTGCGCCGCCGCGGGGCCTGATCCGGCCGGCGAGCGAGATTGTCGGCGCCTGTGCTTAAGCTCGGTGCCATGGCTGATCACCGGTTGTCAGTGCGTGACCGTGAGCTGTTCCTGGCCGAGGCGCACATCGCGGCTCTGTCGGTGTCGGCCGGGCCGGACCGCGGCCCGCTGACCATGCCGATCTGGTATCAGTACGAGCCTGGCGGCGAAGCGTGGATACTCACCGAGGCCGCCTCGAGAAAAGTCCCGCTCATCGAAGCGGCGGGGCGGTTCACGCTGATGGTCGACCGGGTCACGCCGACTACCAGGTACGTGTCCGTGGAAGGGCCGGTCGCCCGCATAGTCCCTGGTACGGATGAGATGCTGCAGGAGATCGCCGGGCGGTACCTGCCGCCAGACGGGGTTCAGGACTACATCGACCTCGCCAACACGGAGTTCGGTGAGCAGATCGCGATCTACATGCGTCCGCAGCGATGGCTGGCATCTGACCTGGGGCCGGGCTGAGCCTCAGCGCCCTGGCCTGCCGCTCGGGAGGTGACGTCCGTTGAGTACCGATTCATCACCCCAGGCAGCCGCGGTCGCCGGGCTGACCCGAAGCGACCCGCACGGTCCGGGTATCACCAGGGAGCGGATCAGCGACGGGTTCCGGTACTGCGACCCGGCCGGCGCGGAGGTCACCAGTCCCGGGGTACTCCAGCGCATCCGCGGCCTCGGCATCCCGCCGGCCTGGACCGACGTGTGGATCTCGCCCGACTCGCTGGGCCACATCCAGGCCACCGGCGTCGACAGCCGCGGCCGGACCCAGTACCGCTACCACGAGGTATGGCGCGAGCAGCGCGACGCCCAGAAGTTCGAGCACATGCTCCAGTTCGCCGGCGCACTGCCCACGCTGCGCTCGGCCACCGTCCGGGACCTCGCGGGCCGGCACCTGGACCGCGACCGCGTGACCGCGGCGGCGGTCCGGCTGATCGACCTCGGCCTGTTCCGGATCGGCGGGGAGAAGTACGCGGAGCTCGATCACCACTACGGGGCCACGACGCTGCAGAAGCCCGACGTCACGGTGATGCGCGACGGCGTCGCGTTCGACTACATCGCCAAGGAGGGCAAGCGGCGGACGATCACGGTCAGGGACCAGGCGGTCCGTTCCGTCGTGCGAGCCCTGATCACGAGCGACAGCACCTCGAGCACGCTGTTCTCCTTCCAGGACGGGGACGCGTGGCGGCCACTTCACTCGCACGAGGTCAGCAGCTACATCGCTAACCGCGCGGGCGGCCACTTCACCGCCAAGGAGTTCCGCACGTGGAACGCCACCGTGCTGATGGCTCTGCTGCTCGCGAACGCTGACCCGGCGCCAACCGCTCGGGGCCGCAAGAGCGCTATCACTGCCGCTGTCCGCGGGGTTGCGGACTGGCTCGGGGACACTCCCACCGTGGCGCGCAGTTCCTACATCGATCCTCGGGTGATCAGCCGGTACAGCAGCGACGGGCAGCTAACCGCCGTTCCGCCGCTGCCGGCCGTGCTGCCCGCCGCCGCGGAAGCAGAGATCGCGGTCGCCGCCCTGCTCGCGGCGGACGAAGGCTAGCTGGCATCAGATCCTGGCCGCCAGATCCTGATAGGGAGGGACGAGCTCGCCCCATCGCGCCTCGGTGTCGCCAGGCGCACGCCCGGCAAGGTAGGCCGCGAGCGTCTCGGCGTGGATCTGCCACCCGGCCCCGTAGAAAGCGACCATGTCCAGGGGCATGCCCCGGACCTCGATGATCAGCTGGGTCTGGTCACCGTCGGCGGTCAGCGTGACCTCGATGGCTTCGTCGTACGGCGGCACCCCCTGCCCGCGCAGGTAGGACTCTTCCGTCTCCCTGGTTGTGACCCTCAGCCGCCGCGGGGGCTCGCACGCGTCGATGCGCCCGGCGGCGTCGATGTCAGCGGACTCGACACGGAGGCGGAACTGCCCGCCGGGGCGCAGGTCGCCGTCCACCTCGCCGTACCAGCGGGCCAGACGGGCGGGGTCGGTGAGCGCCGACCACAGGTCGTCGATGTCGGTGTCGTAGCGGTCCTGCAGCCGGACGACGCCCTTGCCGTCCGCCGATCCCAGGCTGGCCAGGAGCCGGGAACCCGGGCTCATGCTGCTGGTCATCTGGTGCTCCTTCGCTCGCGCTTTCCCCTGGCAATCTCGGTGTGCAGAGCATCCAGCCGCTGTTCCCACAGGGCCCGGTACTGGCCCAGATACTCATCGATCTCGGCCAGCGGCTGCGGCCGGAGGCTGTAGACCCGCCGCTGTGCTTCCTGGCGGACATCGACGAGCCCTGCCTCCCGCAGCACCCGCAGGTGGCGCGATACGCCAGGGCGGGCGATCGGCAGCAGTGCCGCCAGCTCGTTGACGGTGACCGGGCCGCGGGCCAGCGTTTCCAGCATGGTCCGCCGGCTGGCGTCGGCCAGCGCCCGCAGAGCAGCTTCCATGGCCTTAATGTACCGAGCCAGTTACGTAACCGTCAAGGTACATAGTGCTGGCGGGCTACCGGAGGTAGCCATGCGACCTGAACCAGGCCACTGCCCGCTCGATGCTCTGGTGCACCGGGGTCTGCGGCAGGCCGAGTTCAGCGAGCGCCTTGCTGCAGTCGTAGGTCTCGCCGAGGTGACCGATCTTGACCTCGGACACGGTGGCCACGGGATGCCGATGAGTGAAGCGCGAGGCAAATTCGTAGAGGTGCGCGCCTGCCAGCGCGCCGATGTAAGGCGCCTTGAACCGGGGCGGAGCCACGCCGGCCGCGTCAGCGATCAGGCGGAAGTACTCCCGGACGGTGAGGTTCTGGTTGCCGAGCAGGTAGCGCTCCCCGACCCGTCCCCTTGCCGCCGCCAGGATGTGCCCGCGGGCGACATCCTCCACGTCGACGACGTTCACCCAGCCGTCCATGTAGATGGGCATGTTGCCCGACGCCACCTCGATGATGAGCTGTCCGGAGGACGTTGGCCGGATGTCGTTCGTTCCGACGACGAGGGTGGGATTGACGATGACGATGGGCAGTCCCTTGGCGCCGAACTTGAACGCCTCGATCTCGGCCAGGTACTTCGAGATCGAGTAGTGGTCGCCGGTCTTCCAGTAGTTGAACGCCACCTCCTCATCGGACGGAGACGCGCCGTACGCGCCGATCGCATTGTTCGTGCTCGTGTAGACGACCTTGCTCACGCCTGCTTCCATGGCGGCGCGGAGTGACGCCCTGGTGCCGCCGACGTTCACTTCGTAGAAGCGGCTGCGGTCGGTGCTCCAGTGGGTGAAGTAGGCCGCGGCGAAGAACAGGGTGTCGCAGCCTTTGAGCGCGTTTCTTACCGAGTCGGCGTCGCGGATGTCGCCACGACGTCGTTCCACGTCGAGACCGTCGATGTTCCTGGTGTCGCTCGTCTCCCTGACGAGCACCTTGACGTCGTCGCCGTCGCTGAGCAGCTGACGGGTGATCGCCGAGCCAATGAATCCGGTTGCCCCGGCGACAAGCGCCTTCACCGCAGCCGCCAGATCCGGAGGAGGTTGTCGGGAAGGCGAACCGAGAACCGTCCTGACGGAGAAGCGTGCCCGAGGATCTGCCGCATGTCCCTTTCGTAATCCCCGCGACGCCCGCCCAGCAGGTGGGGCGCGGTCGAGGAGTTCGAGAACACCAGGGCCACGACATCATCGGCGGTACGTTCGACGGCTCGCCGATCCGGCACCGCCACGATCTCGGCAGGCAGGAAGCCGGCCTGCTGGAACACCTGATCCTCGCCGGCAGGAGAGGTGTTGCGGATGCCCTGGCCGGCCCGCCGGTCGGGCCCCAGGTAGTCGCGCCGCAGCCGGTCGAGGGCCTCGTCGGGCGGCGGCGGAAACGGGAGGGATCCCTGCCTGGCCTCTGCCGCCAGTTCCTCGGGCCGGTAGCCGGGCGCATCGACCTGCACCACCGCCCCGCCGGAGTCGAGCATGGTCGCGACCGCTGATGCAACTGCGGGCCGGTCCATCCAGTGGAATGAGGCAGCGAAGGTCACGGCCCGGAAGCTGCCGAGCCCGGCGGGCAGCGCCTCGGCGCGCTGGCACACCCAGGACGCGTTGCCGATGCCCAGCCGGGCCGCCGCCCGGGACGCGTGGTCCAGCATCTCCGGGTCCGGATCAAGCCCGACGACAGCTTCGAACAACGGCGCCAGCCGGAGGGCCACCACGCCCGGCCCGCAGCCGACGTCCAGCAGGCGTCCCTGACCGTCCAGGGCCAGGCTGCGCGCGATGGCGTCCGCCAGGCCGGGGGCATAGGGCAGGCGGCCCTGCTCGTAGTACTCGGCGGCACCGGCGAACAGGGACTGATCCCATTCCCAGGTCTCCCAGCCGCCTGCCGCCCCATTCACGCTCGCGAATATAGCCCGCGCTCAGGTGCGGGGAGGTGCGGAGCGGGCCATCTTCATCTCCATGTAGCCACCGAAGAACTGCAGCGGCGCAGCCGTCAGGAACCACGTCGCCAGCCGATACAACTTGCGCCGCTCTTGGCCGGTATCGGCCTGCCTGCCGAGCGAGACAAGGACGAGGCCGATGGCCAGCATGAAGCCGCCGGCGGCAAACCGGACGCTCGCGACAGCGCGCAGGTGGCGGTATTCCCACGGCAGCATCGTGCGCTTCATCAGGGACTGCAGAGGGGTGCTGCTGTTCTCTGCTGCGCACATCGGGACGCCTCCTGCCGCCGCGGGGTCTATCAGATTGATATCATATTATTCAGCCGGCCGCCAGATTAGGCGGGCGTCTTAGCCTGCGTGTGGGCATGAGTACCGGCGGGCACGCCCTTATCAGACAGGCGGCCCGCGCTCAAGGAGATGCCGACTTGCCAAGCCAGGCAATGCAGGACGCGATCGACGTTCTCAGGGACAGGCAGAAGGCCAGCGCCACTCAGGCCCCGACGACGCTGGATGAGCGCCGCGCCAGCTTCACCCCAGGAGACCGGCTTCATCCGATTCCTGACGACGTGCTGGTGACGGACGTGACTGCTGGCGGGGTGCCAGCCCACTGGCTTACCGCGCCTGGAGCTGACACCGGCCGGGTGCTCCTCTTCCTGCACGACGGCGGCTACGAACTCGGATCGGTTGACAGCGACGGTGAGCTTGCCGCCCGGCTGGGCCGGGCCGGCGGCATGCGGGTGCTCTTCCCTGAATACCGGCTGGCGCCCGAGCATCCGTTCCCCGCGGCCATCGACGACGTGCTGGCCGCGTGGCGCTGGCTCCGCACCGACCAGGGACTGAGCGCACCATCAATAGCGGTGGCCGGCGCCTCGGCGGGCGGAGGTCTCGCTGTCGCACTGCTTGTGGCTACGCGTGATGCCGGGGAGGCGCTTCCCGCGGCCGCGGTACTCATGTCCCCGACTGTTGATCTGACCGGCTCGGGGGCCTCGATGACCGAGCGCGCCGATCAGGATCCGATCTCCACCCCCGCCATGCTCCGTCAGTTCGCATCCGACTACCTCGCTGGGGCTGACCCCAAGACGCCCCTGGCGTCGCCGCTCTTCACCTCGCTGGCCGGACTCCCGCCGTTGCTCGTGCAGGTAGGCACGGCCGACCTGCTGCTCAGCGACTCCGAGCGCCTGGCCGCAGCAGCAGGTGAAGCCGGGGTCGACGTCACCCTGGAGATCGGCGACGGCCTGCCCCACGTCTACCAGCTCATGCTCGGCACCCCCGAGGCAGCCGAGGCCACCGAGCGGATCGGGAAGTTCCTGCGGGCCCGGGTTCGCTAAGAGCGGGTGGCGGCGCGGCCATGCAGGTACAGGTCACGCAGGACGCCCAGTTCAGCCCCGTGATGGATCTGTTCGTCCAGCTGATGGAGAACAAGCGACGCCCGGTCAGACTCTGCGTACGGGCCCGCGACGGGTCCCATCGGCTCCCACCAGGACGCTTCGGGCAACTGCTGGAGCATGTCCCGCCAGAAAGCATGCGCGCGGTCCAGAGCCGCAATGGCCTCCGCAGCGCTTGCGGGCGCCGGGTCATCACGCTCGAATCCGCCAGCCCGTGGCTCGAGTCCCAGCCACTCCGGATTCCGTTTGCCGCCGTAGTTTTCAATGAGGTGCCATAGCCGCCATGCGATCGTGCTGAAGGGCGGCGTCCCCTGCTGGCTTGCGTCATCGGCGCGATACTCGCCGGAGTCCGCCCGGCGGATGGTCAGGCAGCCGGGCACCGGCTCCCAGAGGTATTCGTCGTCAGCGAGTCCCGCGAGTCTGCTCCGGGTGCGCTCGTAGACGTAGTCAGACAACCCAAGGATGTCGGAACGAGCGTCGCTCACGGCGCGGACTTTAGCATCCACATGTATCGGAACGGACGGTCACGGTGACAACCTGCCCGCACGTCCGGGGCCGGCTCGCAGTCCTGCCTTAAAGGCCGGATGCTGGGTAGATGGCCCGGATGGCTGATCAAGAGGTCGAGGTCGTAGATTACGACGCCGCCTGGCCGGACCGGTTCGCTGAGCAACGCCGCGCCGTGGAGGCAATGCTCGCGCCGTGGCTATGCGGTCCGGTGGAGCATATTGGTTCGACTGCTGTTCCCGGGCTGCGCGCTAAGCCGGTGATCGACATGCTCGCGCCGGTCGGCTCGCTGGCCAGCGCGCACGCTGCGGTGCCGCTCCTCGAGCAGGCGGGCTGGCTGTTCTGGCCTGAAGACCCGTGCCGTCACTACCGGTTGTGGTTCTTGCGGCCGAGGCCAGAAGCTCGTACACATCACCTCCAGGTGATGGAGGGCGAGCAGCCTCAGACCATCGCGCTGCTGGCATTCCGGGACGCGCTGCGCGCGGACGCCGGGCTTCGCAGCCAGTACGCGGGCCTGAAGGATCAGCTCGCCCGCCAGCATCCCGGTAACCGCAATGCCTATACCAACGGCAAGGCTGACTTTGTTGAGCAGGTGCTGCAGCAGGCAGGCGTCCAGCAGCCGGCCAGGGATCTGCTGCCAGAGTAGATCCGGCATCTCAGGGCGCCTGTCTGCGGTCGCGTGGATGGGTCTGCCGACGGCGAGCTCACTGGATGACCGCGGCGACGAGGGCCAGCACGAACCCCGCGATGAGGATTGCCACGCGCACGTAGTGCAGGCGGTCCCAGCGCTGCTGCTGCTCGCGCCAGTCGCCGGGGTGGTCATCGGCGGTCCAGGTGATCGATCGGTTGTTGATCGGCACGAGCAGCGCGACCGACATGACAACGCTCACGGCGAGCAGCGCGGCGGCGGCGATGGCAGCACTGGCCGCTTGACCGCCCCAGGTGGCGGCGGCTAGCCCGGCCGTGAGGATCAGTGACCCGATGTACCAGAACGGCATGACCCGTCCGAGGACGCGTCCGCCGTCGGCGCGGGCCTGAATCAACGATCCGGCGGGCAGTCGCAGGAAGATCGGGTTGACGAACACCGCGACGGCGAACTCGACGCCGACCATGATGCCGACGACGGTCGTGGTAATGACAGCGAGTGCGACAAGCATGAAGTCCTCCAGTTAGCAGTGCTAGATTATCTAGCAGTGCTAACATAGACGCTTGCTGGCCGGAACGCAAGGAGAGTACTCATGGCCGAGTCGGGTGGCCGCGCGCAGCGCGTGGCGGAGCGCAGGCAGCAGATCCTGAATGCGGCGCGGGCCGTGGCCGAGGCCGAGGGCTGGTCCGCCGTCACGTCACGGCGTCTCGCCGACGCGATCGGCTATACGCAGCCCGTGCTCTACACGCATTTCCCGGCCGGGAAGACCGAGATCATGCGCACGGTAGCGCTGGCGGGATTCGCCGAGCTGGCGGCGGCAACGCGGGCGGCCGTCGGGCGCAAGACCGGCGCGCGGGCGATTGCGGCCGTTGCCGAGGTGTACCTGGGCTTCGCGTCGGCACACCCATCGCTCTATGAGGCCATGTTCCAGCTGCCAATCGATGCTCGCTTCGCGCAAGATGACGCGGAAGACGAACTGCGTTCCGGATTCAACGCGCTGGCTGCCGCGCTCGGCGACGCCGATGACGGGACGGCGACCGAGGTGCTCTGGAGCGCGCTGCACGGCATGAGCCTGCTCGAGCGGGCCGGGCGCATGCGGCCCGAGCACCGGCCCAACCGGATCGCCGAGCTCGCCGCACGCTTCGCGGCGTGACGGATGCGCCTCGGCTCCCGCCTAAAATCAGGTGCTCCGGCACGGCTGGTCTCCCTACGATCCGAGCATGGATCTGCGCATCGAGACCATCGCCGAGCGGCCCGCCATGAAGTCCCGGTTCGTGAACGAAGAGGCCGAGCCGTGGCCGGAGTTCATGAACGAAGATCCCATCGCCATGCTCTACTTCAGCGACAACCGGACCGCACACCCTGAGTACGGACTGATCGCCTACGACGCCGATGCCCCGGACCAGGCGATCGCCCGAGCGTTCTGCGTGCCTTTCGCCTGGGATGGCGACCCGGCTCTCGGCGAGCTGCCGTTCGACGGCTGGGACGGTGTGATCTGGCGCTCGGTGCGCGATCGCCAGATCGGGCGGAAGCCGAACCTGGTCTCCGCCCTGGAGATCACCGTTCCCACCAACCTGCAGGGCACTGGCCTGTCCGCGAAGATGCTGGCGGCGATGCGGGACAACGCGGCCCGCCTCGGGTTCGAGCATCTGGTCGCCCCGGTGCGGCCGAACCGCAAGCACCTGGTTCCGGACATGCCCATCGACGAGTACGCGGCGCTGGTCCGCGAGGACGGCCTGCCCCAGGATCCGTGGCTGCGCGTTCACGTCCGCGCCGGCGGCCGGATCGTCGGCACCTGCAAGCGCGCGATGGTCATCCCCGGCACGCTGGACGAGTGGCGGTCCTGGACCGGCCTGCCGTTCGACGAGTCGGGGCCGGTGGTGGTACCCGGCGCGCTCGTCCCAGTCCACTGCAGCGTCGAGCATGACTACGCGGTCTACGTCGAGCCGGCAGTGTGGCTGCACCACCGGCTGTGAGCCGAGCCTCGCGGGTGTTTCTAGACTCGTCGGATGGCTGAGACGCAGCGGCGGCCCGTGCCCCGGGTCGACTCTGGCGAGCTGGACACCGCGCTCGCGTTCCTGAACTTCAACCGGGAGTCGGTCCTGAAGAAGACCGAGGGCCTGGACGACGAGCAGCTTCGGCGGCGCCTCGTCCCCACCGGGACTAACCTGCTCGGCCTGGTCCAGCATCTGGCCCAGGCCGAGCGGAACTGGTTCGGGTATCACCTCGCCGGGGCTGCGCACGTGCGCAGCCCTGGCTCGGGGATGAGGGTGCCGCGGGGGCGAGCCACCGCCGAGGTGCTCGACGACTACCGGGCCGCGATCGCCGCGAGTGACGCCGCGATCCGCGCCATCGGAGACCCGGAGGCTCACCTTGCCCGGCTGGTCGCCGGCCAGCACCTGACCATGCGCTGGCTAATCGCGCACATGACCTCGGAGACCGCCCGCCATGCCGGGCACGCCGACATCCTGCGCGAGCAGATTGACGGCACGACCGGGCGCTAGCCGACCCGGCGCTCTCGTGCCGGTCCAGTGCAGCGTTGAGCGCGACTAAGCCGCCTACGTCGAGGCGACGATGTGAATACACCACCTGCCGCGGGCTCGACGATCGCGGCCGGAGGAACGGGTCCGTTGAGCTTCGGCGGCGTGTTGCTGAGCGGGATTCACCTGCGGAAGGTGTTCGGCCGAGGCGCCGGATACCTGGCGCTGAGATGCCTGACCGCCTGCCCTGGGCGTTGACGGTGGTAGCTGCCGGCCGGAGCGTCTCCGATGCCGCGACTCGCGTATCGCAGCCGCGGTTAGGATCAGCACCCCGATGTTAGTGAAGGTGAGAATCACCAGAAATAGCAGCAACCCTTTCGCGCCGTCATTATCAAACGTGTGGCCGGCCAGCACGGCCGCCCACAAGCCTGACGTAAGCACGGTCATCCCCGTGATCACTGCGACGACCGCCGGATTGATGTCGGTACTGCGCGCCGGCTGAGCCTTTGCGGGGACGGGCTCTTGCGGCGGCTGGGCTCCGAAGAGCCAGCTCGCCTCCTGGCGTGGCCGTCACCGGCGCCTCCTTGAGACCAGAGTGCCGAAAGCGTAGCGCGGTCGACCTCAGGCGGCCATCGCGACGACGCTGGCGGCGAGGCAGAAAACGCATTAGGCACTGATTCACAGAGAGATTCCCGCTGTGCTCTAATTCTGATGGAATCACCTGATGCGGGGACGGTGCATGAGCGTGGGGATAAGGACGCGTGCGGTCGCCGCGGCAGCGGCGGGGCTGACGCTCGCGGGGCTGTCGGCCGGGACAGGACTTGCCGATACCCCGGCGACACTCACGCCGACCCAGATCACGCTGGCGGTCAGTCCGTCGACGGTCGCTTATCCGGGTCCGCAGACCCTGACCCTCAGCGGCGTGCTGGAAACCCCGGGCGGTGCTCCGCAGGGGCTGCCGGGCCAGACGATTCAGCTGAGCTACTTCTATGCCCAGTACGACGAGTCCATCGGCTCGGTCACTACGGGCGCCGGCGGCGCGTTCAACTGGACCGGGACGATGCCCGACCAGCCCGGTGCGCAATTCGTTCCCGGATCGTTCACCGCGGACTTCGGCGGAAGCGGTCAGTATGCGCAGACGGGCAAGCAGATCTGGCCGCAGCCGGCCCAGCAGTTCCCGGCCCGGATCGCTCTCAACCCGATCCGGGCGGCAAAGTTCATGAGCACAGTGGCCGTGACCGGCCAGGTCCAGATGCACGTCGGCAGCCAGTGGGTGCCGTCACCCTACGCGGAGATCGGGCTGGCGGCCGCTAAGGACCCGTATGCCTGCCCGTCCGCGAATGTCGAGTGGGGATACGCCGACGCTAATGGCGAGTTCAGCGTGCCGATCGTGGCTGATCCCGGCTCGGACCAGTGCACGCTGGTGACCCGGCCTACCGGCAACGTGTACCAGTGGTCGCTGCCCGATGCGACTCCGGCGGCTGTCGCTGTGCCGCTGGTCGCAGACCCGACCTGGGTAGTCAACCTCAGTGCGCCGTCGCCGCAGACCGCGCCGTCACTCCAGGTCATGACGAGGATCGACTACCTGACCGCGAACGACGAGGCCCAGGACTACACCGGGCCGGTGCAGTTGCAGTATCAGGCCCCCGGCGCGACCACCTGGACCCGCATCGCGACCGGGTCCCCCGTGCGCGGCTGGACGACCTTCTCCGTGTCAGCCTTCGGCCAGCACGGCAGCATCCGCGCGGGCCGATGGCGCCTGGTCGTGCAGCCAGAGTCGCCGAAGTATCTGGGCACCAGCAGCGGGCCGTTCCTGATGGCCGTCACGGTACCTACGCAGCTTTCCGCCCGGCTGACCGGCCGGACGCTCACGGGCCGTCTCGCCTACCTGGCCCGCGGCGGCGCGATCGCGCACTCGACCGTGCGGATCCAGAAGCTGATCCGAGGCCGCTGGCGGGACGTGGCGGCGGCAGTCACGAACGACAGCGGCGGCTATAGCGCGCGACTGCACGGCACCGGTACCTACAGGGCGGTGTTCGGCGGCGGCAAGCTGCCGGGCGCGCAGGCGGGCTATGGCAACTTCAGCCGGACGCAGAGCAAGACGGTCCGGGTGCGGTAGGGATACTGCTTCGCATGACCAGCCGGCTGCGCGCCCGCACCGTGACGGCGAACGGGTTGCCATTCGGCGTCGTGGAGGCGGGCAGCGGACCACTCGCTCTGTGCCTGCACGGCTTTCCCGATTCAGCTCACTCTTGGCGGTATCTGCTGCCGGCGCTGGCCGATGCGGGCTTTCACGCGGTAGCGCCGTTCATGCGCGGGTACGCACCGACCGGCATTCCCGCGGACGGCTGCTTCGGGCTGGGGGCGCTCGTGGCCGACGCAGTGGGACTGCATGACGTCCTGGGCGGTGACGACCGGGCTGTCCTGATCGGCAGCGACTGGGGCGCCGAGACGGCCTACGGCGCAGCCGCGTTCGCTCCCGACCGCTGGCGGCGCGTCGTCACGATCGGCGTCCCGCCGCTGGCACTCGATACGACGATCTTCGCCGACTACGACCAGCTGAAGCGCTTCTTCTACTTGTTCTTCCTGAAGACGCCATTCGCCGAGTCCGTGCTTGCCGCCGACGACATGGCATTCCTCGACCGGCTGTGGCAGGACTGGTGTCCTGGCTACGACGCGAGCGAAGACCTCAGCAATGTCAAGGAATGCCTTCGGGCCGAGGGTAACCTCACCGCGGCCATCGGCTATTACCGGGCCGAGGAGCCAGGGCTCCCGCACTTCGGAACGGCTCGCGCGTACGCAGCCGAAGAGGCGGCGTTGGCGAGCACTGGTCCGCAGCCAACCTTGTACCTGCACGGGAGCCGCGACGGCTGCATTGATGTCGCCCTCGTCGAGGATGCCGAGCGTTACCTGGCGACCGGGTCAAAGCTGGAGGTTATCGAGGACGCCGGCCACTTCCTGCACGTCGAGAAGCCTGCGGTGGTGAACGACCGGATTCTGGCGTGGGTCAGCGGGTAAGCGCCGTGCAACCCACGTGCCCTATTTGCGGCAGGGTCGGGCCTGCCGGCAAGTCGGTCAGCTGGCGGGTAGCTGGAAGTGCCAGATGACCAGGTGCGGGCGACCCCCTGCGGCCCGCCCTGCCGATGGCAGGTAGTCCGTCAGCGAGAACGGCCAGTCCTGCCAGTCGCCGATCTCGGCTGCTGGCTCGGCCAGCGGTTCGTTTGCTTTGGGCGAGCGCGGCTCCTCGCACCGTTTTACCTGCAGGCCATGTCTCAGCGCCGCCCGCAGGTAGTCTCCGAGCTGATGCCGGTAGGTAGGCGCGATGCGCGGCTCGCCCGCCGGGCCGCGGGTGGTCATCGCCGACCCGCGGGTCAGGAGCTCGTGGTGGATATCTGAGATGACCAGGTCGCCGCCGGGGCGCAGCACGCGAGCGAACTCGGCCAGCACCGGATCAAGGCGGGGAACGTGTTCGAGCGCGAGCGCGCACACGATGACGTCCACGCAGTCATCCGGCAGCGGCAGCCGGTCAAGCTCGCCGACGTGGAACTCGGCCTCGGGGACACGCTGCCGCGCGTGGGCGAGCATGTCCGGTGAGCTGTCGACGCCGATGACCCGGTGCCCGCGCCTAGCCAGGAACTCGGCGAATCGCCCGGTCCCGCATGCGGCGTCCAGCGCCACGCCAGGCTCCCGGCTGGCGAGGTACTCAGCTACGACCGGCTCGTCGGTTGCGAACAGCCCGCCGCCAGCCTCCGCGTCGTAGCCGGCCGACACCTGCTCGTAGACGGTCGCGGCGCTGACCTGCTCAACCAGCACGCCGCGGTCCCTCAGCTGCTCGTCATCCAGCAGCCGCCTGATCTCGCCGAGCCGGGCCTCAGTAAATGCGCGGTCCTGATCTCCGGCCCAGGCGTCCAGCAGCGCTATGCCTTCGAGTCCGAGCAGATAGCCCAGCGGGTCCTGATAGATCACGAAAGGGATCATAGGCACGCACTGTGCAGGCTGCCCATCGGTTTTCGGGCGGCACCAAGCCCACGGGAATCTCGTGCGGTGCTGATCCCGGGGATGACTTTGCCGGGTCCTGAATCGCCTGGGGTCGCGTTCTAGCTCCGCTCAGATCGGCGATTCTGTTACCGATGCCCATCGTGAAACTCGGGCAACTGGAGGTCTGGTGGTAGCAGCGGATCGGATGGCAGCGCGGGCGACGGAGTGGATCCGGGCTACAGGCACAGTGACCCCTGCCGGGTACCAGCCCGCTAACGCGGGGACAATGCCAGCATGTCGCTAGTGCCCGTTCTGGACACCCTAGAGACCGACCGCCTCGTTCTCCGGCGACGCAGAGTGCGCGAGGCCGCCATCTATCGCCAGTTGTGGACTGAGCGGGATCCCCGGGTGCCGCCGCATCGACGCATAAGTGCCGAGGGCCGACCGACCGAGGCGGACATCGCCGCTCAGATACGCGCAGAGCGTGGGGAGCCCGGGCCAGGGATTCTGGCGGTTGAGCGAAAGGGCACGGCCGACGTCATCGGGTATTGCGGGCTGATCTTTCATGGGACCGGATCGCCCGACGAGCCTGAGTTGGCCTACGAATTGCTGCGTACGGCGCACGGCCGCGGTTACGCAACTGAGGCGGGTCGGGCAGTGGTCATATGGGCGAGCGAGGCAGGCTACGGGCGGTTGTGGGCAAGCGTCCGGGACTGGAATGTCGCGTCGCGCCGGGTTCTGGAGAAGCTCGGGTTCCGCGAAACGGGCCGGGTGGAGCCCGACGCTGTCCACGGCGACAGCCTGCTAACCGTGCGAGACCTTTGAACGGTGCCCGGTGGCGGATTCGGTTCCGCCCGGACTATGCCCGCGTCTCGCTGGACGAGGGGCGCAATGCCGTTGTGCGGTCAGCCGACGCGGATGGGGAGGGCGTCCAGGCCGTTCATCACGCTGACGGGACGCCAGCGGAGCTCCGACGAGGGGACCGCGAGTGAGATCCGCGGAAAGCGGGCGAGCAGGGCACCAAGGGCGACCTCGGCCTCCATCCGGGCCAGCGGAGCGCCCAGGCAGTGGTGCACGCCGTGACCGAAGGCAACATGGCCGCTGGTGTCGCGGCCGAGGTCCAGACGGTCCGGGTCGGGGAACCGGGCCGGGTCCCAGTCGGCCGAAGCGACCGCGGGGATAACCCACTCGCCCGCCGGGATCACCACGTCGCCGATCGGCACGTCCTCGGTGGTGAACCGGTCGTTCGCGTGGTTCACCGGGCTGGTGAACCGGAGCAGTTCCTCGACGGCGGCCGGGAGCAGCGCTGGGTCCTGTCGCAGCCGGGCCATCTCCCCAGGGTGGGTCAGCAGTGCCAGGGTGCCGGAGGCGATCAGGTTGACGGTGGTGTCGAAGCCCGCCATGACCAGGAGGAAGGCCGTGGAAACCAGCTCGTTACCGGTCAGCTTCTCGGCCTCGGCGATGTCATTAGCGATGACGAGCTCCGACACCAGGTCGTCGGCGGGCTCCGCGCGCTTGGCGGCAATCAGCTCCGTCAAGTAGGCGGCCAGCTCCCGCTCTACCCGCGCCTGCTCCGTACTCTCGTCGTAGGCGTAAACGGTGGCCCGGACCCACTCGCGGTCCGCCACCGGGACACCGAGCAACTCGCAGATGACCGTGATCGGGAGCGGGCGAGCGTACTGGCCCAGCAGGTCGACGACGTCCTCACCGCGCCTTGCCATCTCGTCCAGCAGACCTCCGGCGATGGCCTCAGTAAGGGGCCGCAACCCGGCCCGGCGCGACGCGAACGGCTTTTGCACCAGGCGGCGCAGCCGCGTGTGCTCAGGCGGGTCCGCGTGGAGCATGTGCGCGTAGACACCAGTCGCCTCACTCGGCCGGGACCGACCGCCACCCGGCCACCGGTGGACATCCTTCGCCATTCTGGGGTCGGTCAGCACCGCCCGAACGTCCTCGTAGCGGGTGACCACCCAGGCCCGACCGTAGGCCGGCATGCGCACCGGAGCGACCGGCCGGGACTCCCGCAGCCGGGCGAAGAACCCCCGAGGGTCCTGATAGTAGGAATCCTCATCGAGGGATACCAGCTCTGCCGCGTCGGTCACGCCCTGCAGGCTATGGCTGCCATTTGTGTAACGCCACCGGGTTTTCGTGGGCTGACGAGGCCGACAAGGAGGTCGCGCAACCAGGCCACCTGGGACGCGAGGTGTCCGGGCCGGACCGAAGGTCCAGGGGAGTTAGCATGATCGCCACGTGCAGGACTGACTGCGAGGCGGTGGGATCGCGTATATGGCCGGTGAACCGGCTGGTGTCCCTCAGCGTAAGGACGCCGTGCGCAACCGGCAGCGGCTTCTGGCTGCGGGACGCGAGGTGTTCCGTGACCGTGGCGTCGGCGCCACGCTCAACGACGTCGCGCATCACGCAGGGCTGGGAGTCGGCACGGCCTACCGGCACTTCGCCAACAAGGAAGAGCTGGTCGACGCACTGTTCGATGAGATGGTCGAGACCGTCTACGGTTACCTGCGCGAGGCTTCGGAGCAGCCGGACGCGTGGCTGGGGCTGACCTGGGCGCTGGAGAAGGTGTGCGAGGTCCAGGCGTTCGACCGCGGACTGCGTGAGGTGATGCTCGGCACCGGGCGGGGGCCTGAGCGCCAGGGGCAGATGCGAGCGCGCGTAAGCCCGGTCGTTGACGCGCTCGTCGGCCGGGCGCAGGAGCAGGGCACGCTCAGAGCCGATGTAATGCCTGCCGACTTTCCGGTCCTGCAGCTGATGCTCGGCGCCGTAACGGACCACATCGGCCAGCCCGACCTCTGGCGCCGTTACCTGGTGATCATCGTTGACGGACTGCGTGCGCGACCGGGCGAGACTTCGCCGCTGCCGGATGTGCCGGTAGCCGAGGAGGCATGGCAGCAGGCAATCATCGACAGCAGCACTGAGTCCGCTCGGGATCGCCTGAGCTGACCGGCTAGCGGGATTAGCCGCAGCCCGGGGAGGACCAGCGGGCCGACGGCATCCCGTGCGGGGAGCCGTCGGCCCGTAAGCTCAGCCTTCGCCCGTCAGGAGGGTGGTCCCCAGTCGGTCGGGCTCGCGGTGAACTGGCCGGGCGAAGCCAGCGGCAGGTCGAGCACGGAGGCGGTGACGTCGCCGCTGTGGATGGTGTACGTGCCGCCGGTCAGGTTCGCCAGTTCCTGCGGCGTGGGCGCGAGCGGCAGGTGGAAGTTCGCCGGCGGCTGGCTGGTGAGCACCACCTGGATTCGGTCGCCGGCAGGGATGAGGGTGAAGTTGGCCAGCAGCGAGATGTCGTATCTCGTGGTCCGGCCGGGCACGACTGGCTGCTGGCTGTGGCGGGTGAACGGGTGGGCGGGCTGCAGCAGGATGCCGTTCCTGCCGTACCAGCTTTGCGCCATGTCTAGCTTGCGCTGGCTGCCGAGCAGCACGCCGTCTGCCTGCTTGACCACGACGCCCGCCGGTGACAGCACGTTGAGGGTGGCGGTCAGCTCGACCTCGGACGTGGTGGACGCGGCGTAGACGGTCAGATCCGACGGCCCGTCGAGGACCGCGCCCCGCCGGAGCGGTGCCGAGGTATAGGTCAGCGAGTTGGTCTCCGTGGCTGCCGACCACATGACCGTCTCGTTTCCGGCGGATGTGAGCCGGCGCCTGCTCAGCATCCCATCTGCGGCCAGGTAGTACGAGGATGCGGCAGCTGAGGGCGGCCATGCGGCCGTGTCCACCCACTGGTTCGCGGTGTTCTCGAAGACGTGCAGCGGGGCGGGCGTCCTGGCCATGCCGGTGTGCTCGCCCTTGAGCCACGTGTCGAACCACTCCAGGCGGATGTTCTCCAGAGTCGTGCCGTTGACATTCTCCCCGTGGGTCCACGGCCCGACAATCGCCTGGTACCGGCCGGTGACCGGCTCGCCTGCGGTGATCGGCGCGGTCAGCTGGCGGTGGAAGTAGGCGTTCTGCGCGGCGACGTAGTCGCCCAGGTTGCCACCGGGGAACAGGTCATCCCAGCCGGCCTCGCTCAGGGCGGGGATGCCGTTCGCCACGACCTGCCGCATGAGCTTCTGTGCGTCCAGGGACTGCCAGTAGCCGTTGTCGTAGGATCGCGATCCGCCATCGGCCTCCTGCGCGATGGTGACGGACTGCGGGTCGGTGGCGGGGTCGTCCTGGGGCCCGCGCGGCTCGCCGTGCCCGATGTCCGCGACGAACGGCGTGGGGATCCCGCCATCGGCGGTCAGGTCGTCGTAGAAGTCGGAGTCCGTGCAGAACGGGGCGATCGCCTTGAGCGGGGAGTCCGGCCCTACTGCTGCCGCGGTGAACCACTGGTTCACCCCGAGGTAGGAGCAGCCATCCAGCCCAACTTTGCCGTCCGAGCCGGACAGCGAGTGCGCCGCCCAGTTCACGAGCTCGGCGCCGTCCTGTCCCTGGCGCTGGCCGAACCAGGACACCTGGCCGCCAGAGGTGCCGGTGCCGCGTACGTCGGAGGCGACATAGATGTAGCCGCGCTGGACGAAGTAGTCTCCGGCGGCGGCCGGGTCGGGCGTGTTGCCGTACGGGTCCTGGGTGAGCAGCACCGGGAAGGCCCCGGTTGCCCGCGCTCCGGTGGCCGGGTCAGTCGGGTAGACAATCTCGGTGGAGATCGTCACCCCGTCGTCCATCCGCACCGGGATGTACACCGGCTGGCTCACACCGTAGCTCGCCGGCTCAGGCTGCCAGGCACCGGCGTGGCCGGGCCGCGTGCCACTCGCGGCGGAGGCCGCCACGGGCGTGAGCGCGGCCGCGACGACGGCAGCCAGGATGATCGGAATTCGTGCTCTCATGTGAGTCTCCGTCAGCTCAGGCCGGCTGCGCGGCGCGGCGCAGGGGGAGCAGAGGGAACACCTGGCGCTGCAGCGTCTCGTTCGCCAGCTCCGCGAGCACGATGTAGAACGCGACGCCCGCCAGGACGATCTCGGCCCAGCCGGCCGCGTGCAGCGCCCCGGCGACGGGAGCGCCGACACTGGACGCGCCGAGATAGGCCGCTATCAGCAGCACGATCGTCAGGTTCAGCAGGCCGAAGGCGAGCACGGTCACCGCGTTCGTGCCGAGGCTCGCCACCGTGAAGATGACAGTGACCACGAGCCACGCGATCAGGAAGACCCCGAGCGCCTGGACGACGTCGTGGCCTGCCTGAGCCTGCAGGGCGAGAGCGGCCGGGCCCGAGTGCGCTCCCGACGCCAGGACGGCCGCGACGATGTGCGGTGCCACGTACACCTGGATCGCGGTGTAACTCAGCCAGAACGCCCCGTACGCAGTGAGGAACGCCGCGGCGAAGGTCGCGCCCGATGCGAGCGCAAAGAACCCCGCGACAAGCTGGACGAGGCCGCCGTAGAAGAACGTCCCGGACAGGATCACGGAGCTGCCCGCGGCATTCATCACGCCGACCGTGCTCAGGCCGAGCGCGAGCGAGCACCACGCGAAGCCAGCCGCGCCGATGACCAGCGCGTGCCCGGGGCGGGGAGAGGTCGAGACGGGCGAGCTGCTCGTCTCCGATAGGGAGGTGACGGACATGGGCGAGCACCCTTCGCTTGATGTCGAGACGCGAATTGCCGACCGAACGTTCGATACGTTAAAGCGGCCTTCACTGTGTGGTCAATACGTTCCGGACATGTAGTATCCGTTTTTATGGAACCGCCGCATGGAAGGCAGGAGCATGACCCGGACCGCCAGTGCACCAGGCCTGGAACCGATCGAGAACGCCCCGGAAGAGGAACTGCGGGCGCTGCAGCTCGAGCGCCTGCGCTGGTCGCTGCGGCACGCTTACCAGAACGTGCCGCACTACCGGCAGGCGTTCGACACTGCCGGGATCCGCCCCGAGGACTGCACGGACCTGGCCGCCCTGGCGAGGTTCCCGTTCACGACCAAGGCAGACCTGCGCGACAACTACCCGTTCGGCATGTTCGCGGTCCCGCGCGACCAGGTCGCCCGGGTGCACGCCTCCTCCGGCACCACCGGCCGGCCCACCGTCGTTGGCTACACCGCCCGCGACGTCGATACCTGGGCCGCGGTCATGGCCCGGTCGATCCGGGCCGCCGGCGGGCGGCCCGGGCACATGGTCCACATCGCCTACGGGTACGGCCTGTTCACCGGGGGCCTGGGCGCGCACTACGGGGCTGAGCGGCTCGGCTGCGCCGTCGTTCCCGTCTCGGGCGGCATGACCGAACGGCAGGTGACGCTCATCCGCGACTTCCGCCCTGACGTCATCATGGTCACCCCGTCCTACATGCTCGCCATCATCGACGAGATGGAGCGCCAGGGCCTCGACCCGGCCCGCTGCTCGCTGCGGTACGGCATCTTCGGCGCCGAGCCGTGGACCAGCCAGATGCGGACGGAGATCGAGGCGCGGGCGGGCATCGACGCCACCGACATCTACGGCCTGTCAGAGGTCATCGGCCCCGGCGTGGCCCAGGAATGCGTCGAGACCAAGGACGGGCTGCACATCTGGGAAGACCACTTCTACCCCGAGGTCATCGACCCCCTCACCGGCCAGGTCCTGCCCGACGGCCAGCTGGGCGAGCTGGTCTTCACCTCGCTGACCAAGCAGGCCATGCCCGTCATCCGCTACCGCACCCGCGACCTCACCCGGCTGCTGCCGGGCACTGCCCGCACCATGCGCCGCATGGAGAGGGTCACCGGCCGCTCCGACGACATGATCATCCTGCGCGGCGTGAACCTGTTCCCCACCCAGATCGAGGAACTCATCCTGCGGATCCCCGCCCTGTCCCCGCACTTCCAGCTGCACCTGACCCGGCCCGGCCGGATGGACGCCCTGACCGTCCGCGTCGAGCGGCGTCCCGACACGACCTCGGCCGACGCCGAGGCGGCCGGCGCGCAGCTGTCCGCACTGATCAAGAACACCATCGGCGTCACTGCCGACGTCGCCGTCCAGGCCCCCGACACCACAGAGCGCTCCTCCGGCAAGATGCGCCGCATCATCGACGAACGACCCCGGTGAAGCTGGAACCCGACCCACACTCGCGGCAACGATGCGGCAGCGCGCACCTGCCCGCCGGACGGGGATCTCGGATCGGGCACATGAGCGCTCAGACATAGGGCAGTGGAGTCCGCATGAGCGCGGCTTTGACATTGGCATCCGGCTTCTACAGCACCGGTACGACCGTCGGGCTGGCGATCGCAGCGCTGGTTATGTTCGCGCTCTTGTTTCTCTTGATGCACTTCCGGAAGCGGTAGCTAGGCCAGCGCCGAATCGGTGGGAGGCTCGTCTGGCGGAGACCTGCAGCCGACGCGCGGCTGAATATCCTGGCATCTTCCAGTCGGCTTGACCCGGCTCGCGCACGAGCGCGTGCGGCGATCTCGGAGGGTCTGCTCGAACTAGGCATGCGAGCGCGGCGCGGACCAGGTGACTGCCTGTGCCCCGGGGGGTGAGCACCACGAGGCTGATCACTCTGCCCATGATGGCGTCGATGATCAGGTCGGGTGGCGTCCGGGCAGGGAGCTCCCCTCGGTCCACTGCGGCCTGGATGATGGTCCGGTCGCCGCCGACACGTGCGAGAACGATGTTCTGAACCATCTCATCGAACTGCCTGCGCCTCGGTGCCTGAGCGGGTCCGGGCAGCAGGGCCGCCAGCGGGTCATCGCCCGGTCAGCGTGAAGAGGCGTCCTGCTTCTGGCCGATGAGGTCATCGGCAATAGAGGTTTTCTGGCCTTCCTCCGGGATGATGGCCCACGCCACCAGGTAGGCCAGCGCGCCGGCGCCGCCAGTGATGACTGCGATGGCCGCCACAGCTACCCGGACCAGGGTCACGTCCGCGCCGAAGTACTCGGCGATGCCCGCGCAGACCCCGGCTACCATGCGGCCCTTCCGGCTGCGTACCAGGACCTTGGTTCCGTTTCGGCTGTTCATTTTGAACCACTCCAACCATGGCGCCGGGGTTGCTGAGCCTCCGGCGGGTGATCCCGGCGCCTGACTCCAAGCCTACAGGCGAAAGCCAACACTAGCAATCTATTTCTAGAATTTGAGGTAAGCTTATCGGCATGGCCGGCTGGAGCTTCCTGACCAACCACGCGCGGGTGCTGCTGTACATCGCGGACGACCCCGGCGCGCGGCTACGTGACATTGCGGCCAGCCAGGGCATCACCGAGCGCAGCGCCCACGCCATCGTCACCGACCTGACCCAGGCCGGCTACGTGGTGAAGCAGAGAGACGGCCGGCGCAACCGGTACCAGATCGAGGAACACCTGCCGCTGGCCGAGCCCGGCACCCGCGAGCCTGCCATCGGCGAGGTCCTCGCCCTCCTGCTGGGCAGCCGGCAGCCGTGACGGGCTGCCGGGCCCTGCCGCCGAGGAGTCCGCTGGCGGGCCTGGCTGTCATCGCCGCCCGGATCGACGGCGAGAGAGCATCCCCCACGGTCTGGATGACCGGGGACCGCGCGCCGATGGCCCGGACACGAGCTTCTCCCCGGCCACGTGCACCCACCCGAGCATGCTGTGCTCTTTTCAGCGGACTCTCGCCTGACCGGTACCGGCCCCAATGCGTCAGGCAGGTACCGGCACCGAAGTTGCCCTGGAAACCCTCAAGTATCACCCGAAGCCGTTTCGTCAACGATCAGTAGCACTAGGCAACTTGATCACCCTTTGCCAGGCTCCGCTTGACGTGCGACACCGTGGCTTCACTTGATGGGAGACAGCTTCGCAAGACAGCCGAAAGAATGTCCGGATAGCTTGTGTCGGTGATCATCTGGATCAACGGCGCATTCGGAGCTGGCAAGACGACGCTCGCGGCGGAACTGCGCCGACGGCTTCCGGACGCGGTCGTGTATGACCCGGAGGACGTCGGCCTCATGCTGTGGAAGTGGCTGCCGCCGGGCGGTGATTTCCAGCACCTGCCGAGCTGGCGGGAACTGGTCGTCGCCACGGCGCTGTCGCTGCGCAGGCACCACGCGGAGACGCTCATCGTCCCGATGTCGCTGATCCGCGACGCCTACCGGGCCGAGATTCTCGGCGCCCTGGCCGACGCGGGCGAGAAGGTCATGCATGTGTTCTTGGAGTTGGACGCCGGGGTGCTCCGGGGGCGGCTCAATGCCCGTGTAACGCGCCCCGGCACGGACTGGGACCAGGGAGCCCGCAAGCTCGGCATGACCGGCGTGGATGAGATGGTGGCTGCCGCTGTCCGTCAGCCGGCCGGGACGCTCATGCTGCGCTCGGACGAGCTCACCCCGGCTGAGCTGGCCGACCGGGTTCAGTCTGCGGCTGGCCTGAGTCAGGTTTACGGGGACAGCTAGCGGATGCGGCAGGCAAGATCGCGGGACCAGAAGATGCCTGGGCTGTGTCGCGCATCAAGCGGCGCCGATCCGTCGCACATCTGTGAGGCTCGGCAGATTGATCGCCCTTTGTGCTGTCCCGCTTGATACCTGACACTGCCGCTCAGGCTGTGGGAGCTGAGCGTGACCGAGCAGAGATGCCGGGCTGTCCTCGAGGTGAGGGCAGGGGTTCCGGTGACCGAGGTAGCCGATCGCTACGGAGTGAGCCGCCAGAGCGTCCACGCCTGGCTGCGCCGCTCTCGGGACGATGCGCCATCCGGGTTAGCCGACCGCGGCCACCGGGTGCATCAGCATCCTTGGCAAATCCCGGCTGATGTGGAGTCGGCGGTTTGCGCGCTCCGCCGAGCTCGCCCAAAGTGGGGACGGATGCGGCTCGTGTTCAAGATGGACTGCGGCGGCCACGCCACGGTCACCCGATCCACCGTCTACCGCGTCCTGGTTCGCGACGGCCTGATTGAGCCGAAGTCCCGCAGGCGGCAGGACTACAAGAGGCGGAGGCGTCCGGTCGCGATGCAGCTGTGGCAGCTCGATGTCAACGCCAGCGCGTGCCTGGCAGGCGGGCGGGAGACCGGAATCAGATCCTTCCAACCGGTTCCGGGCCAGGAGCGTCTTCAGTGATATCGCTCCCAAAAACGGGACAGGAACTAAGGAAGCAGTCATGGAGTGCATGTCGTTGAAGAAAGTCACTGGTGTTACGGCTTTGCTTGGTGCTGGCCTGGCGTCGGCGGTGACCATTGGGATGGCTCCGGCGGCGAACGCGGCGGCCCAGCCGGCCAGGTCGACGGACTGGCACGTGGATGACACGATCACGAGCAGCCCCAGCCACCCCTCGTATCTTGGCGCGATCGTCTCAACCGGCAAGACCAGCGGGTATGTCTTCAAGTGGGCGCCCGGGTCCTCGATCCCGGCCGCCTACGAGCGCATCGGCACCACCAGGTGGAAGGAGGTCCCGTTCCCCGGCGAGCGCAGCGAGCGCGTTGTCACGGCGGCCGCGACCTCGCCGACGGACGTGTGGGCGTTCTCGGGCCTGGCCAGCCAGGGCTCGCGAGTGTTCCGGCTGGTCAAGAGCAAGTGGACAGTCGTCAAGACGTTCCGCCTCCCGATCGCGTCGGCGACTGTGCTGAGCAGCAAGGACGTGTGGGTGTTCGGCACGGCCGATGACTCCGGCACCGCGAGGCTGGGCGTGTACCACTACAACGGCCACACCTGGACGCGGGTCTCCCGCACCCTGGGTGACGGGTACGCGGTGTCCGACCAGGACGTCTGGGCATCCACTGGCGGCAGCGTCGAGAACTACGACGGGCACAAGTGGACTGCCACCAGCCTCGCGAGACTGCTGCCGAAGGACAAGAACGTCAAGCTAGTGGACGGGGTCATCGCCCTGAGCGCGAAGAACGTCTACGTGCTCGCGTCCGACTTCATTGGCCACGAAACCGCCGCGGTCTACGTCCTGCACTACGCCGACCATAAGTGGTCCAAGGTCGCCGAGAACTACGGCTTCGGCACCGGGAGCCTCAGCCCCGACGGCAAGGGCGGGTTCTACTTCACGGCCTACCAGCACGACGGCGGCAACCCCGCCCTGCTGCACTACTACGACGGCAAGCTCGCGGTCGTGGCTTCGTTCCCCGCCATCTCCTCCACCGCGGTCTTGCACGTCACCCACATCCCCGGTACCACGCAGCAGTTGGTGACTGCGTTTACCTCCTCGTCGACGAAGGTCCGCGCCCAGGTCCTCCAGGGCAGCTAATCGCGTAGAGCCGACGGGGGTACCACAGGACGGTGACCGGCATCCGGCCGCAAGGCCAGGCCGGTCACTGTCACTCTCATTGCCGCGCATGCCGCCAAGCCGATAGCTAGAGGGGGAGCGGCGACTCCGCCAGGCAAACCCCAGCCGCACAATCCAGGCACATCGGCCGGGGTTCAGTCGCGCCGCGCCGGTCGCGCCTACCGCTTTTCAGGCGTGACGGCGCTTGAGGCTGACGTTCAGGGCAAAGCTCGGCAGCCACGCTAGGCCAGATGCGAGAGACCCTCTGCTGGAGCGAGGGTCTCTGCGCCGGGGGCTCAGGATTCGGGGTCCGGCAGGGCCAGCGCGATCAGGGTGAACGCGGCCGCCAGGATCAGCGTCGCGCCGCGGACTGCGGCCGTGGCGACCGGGCCGCCGAGCAGCCAGGCGAGCGGCAGCAGGGGACCGGCCCAGCGCGGGATAACTCGAGCGCGGAACGACCCGATCGCGAACAGGATGAGCCCGGCGGCCGAGCCGAGGACGGCGAGGAAATAGAGGGGGCCGAGCGCTTGGGCGTTGCCGGTGGCCAGAGAGTCGACAGCGCAGGGGATGAACGCGGCGAGCGCGATAGACGCGGCAATGTAGCCGGCCTTACCCAGCCGGCCGTCCTTGCCGTCCTGCATCCGGTGCAGCATGGCGATCGCGGCGAGCACGACGAGCACGAAGGGAATCAGGAGCGCGGTGAACGTGTAGTCGGCGGCGGTGCTGAGGTGGCTGCCGGACGAGGGCGGGGCCAGCAGGTCGACCAGGGCACATGCCGCGGCGACCGAGGCGGCCGTCAGAAGCGTGGCTCGCGTCCGCCGCCGCCGGACGGGAACTGGGGTGCTGACCGCTGTGGCAAGCGAAGTCATGGGATGTCTCCTTCGTGAAGCGAGCCGGCGGATCTCCGGCGCATTAGCCGGAAGTTCCTCGCTGGCCAGGGATTGGATCTGGACAAGACGCTAGGGATTTCCGCTCGGCATGTCGTCAGGCCGGGCGCGGATTTCCGGGTCCGCCCCCAGCCGGAGCTATCGGTCCCCCCGCAGGTGGACGCGCCTTTCGCCAGGAGGCCTTTATTGTTTTCAGCATGAATGCCAGGTCGCGCCGAGAGGCGGTCGATTGGGCCGTCGCGGTGGTGCTCGGCCTCGCAATGGCCGTAGCGGCCGGGCTGTCTGGCCCCTCTCAGCCCGCTCTCCGTGCTGTGGCTGTGCTCAGCTCCGCGGGACTCCTCGCGCTGGCGGCGCGGCGGCGCCGTCCGCTGGCCGCGCTCGCCGCGGTCATCGCGGTGGTGCTGGTCGAGACGATAACGGCGTCGCAGTCGGTCGCCGCGCCGTCGTTCCTGGCGGTGATGACAGCTACCTATTCGGTCGGCGCCCGCGCATCCTTCCGGGCGGCTGCCGCCGGCCTCCCGGCGGCCGTCATCGGAGTGGCGGCTGCCCAGATGCTGTCGCCGCAGATGGCCCGTTACTCGCATGCTGACTCCATAGCTTTCTTCACGGTGATCTTGGTCATCGTGCCGGCGACGGCTGGCGCGGTGGTCCGCGCGCGAGCCGGCCTGGCCGACCGGATCAGGCAGGCAACCCGCCGTCTCCAGGAGGCCGGGGCCGCGGGGACCGCCTCCGCCGTCGCGCAGGAGCGCCAGCGGATCGTCACCGAACTTGAGGCCGTCATGCTGCGCGGCCTGGACGGAATGCGACGGCACGCCGCCGCGCGAGACCGGGAGGAAGTCGCCGAACTCGAGCGCATCGCCCGCGGCACGCTCGCCGCGATGCGCGGGCTGCTCGCACGGTTCCGGCCCGCCGACGACGTGGCCGACGGCAGCGCCGCCCGGCGCGCCGGCACGGATCACGCCGGCGACCGGACGCCGGCCCCTTCACTGCCGGAGCTGCGGGCCCGCGTGGCAGCCGGCCTGGCCGCGGAGAACCCCGAGCCGACGTCGACCGCGCCGCTCCCCAGCCGATGGACCCTGCCGTCCGCACGGCAGGTGGACGCCGTCCTCACGCTGGCCGCGCTCGCACTGGCTGCCGCGCTCCTCGCGACCAGGTACTGGCCCGCCGACGCGCTCCTAGCAGCCGCGACCGCGCTTCCGATCGTCTGGCTCCGACGCGCGCCGCTGGCCGCAGCGGCGGTCTGCCTCGCCGCGACCCTCGCCTACAGTGCCGTCGCCAAGCCGGCGGATCCGCTGGCCGGCCTGACGCCGACTTTCATGCTCGTGGTCCCGCTGGTCACCGGCGCCGCCTGCGCGCTGCGCCAGGCTCTCGGCGCACTGATCGCCTGCCTGCTCTGCGTGTTCCTCTGCGTCGTCCTCGATCCGGCGGCGCACTTCGGCCAGGACGGCGCAGTTCCCGCGGCAGCGTTCGTGCTGGCCTGCTGGGCTGTCGGCCGTCTGCTTCGTGACGGCAGCCGTCTGCTGACCGCGCTCGCGGAAACCGCTGCGAGCGTGCGCGACGAGAACGCCGCAAGCGCCGGGCGCGCAGTCGTCGGGGAACGGCTGCGGATTGCGCGTGAGCTGCACGACGCGGTCGGGCACGCGCTGACCACCATCGTCATGCAGGCCACCGCCGCGCGCCGGGTCTGGGTCAGCGATCCTGCACTGGCCAGGCAGCACGTCGCCACCCTGCGGGCCATTACCGCGCAGACCGCCAGCGAGCTGCACGAGCTCGTGCTGTCCGCGGCGGTGGGTGCGGACGACGCCCCCGCCGGCCTCGCGGGCATCCGCGCCCTGGCGAGCCGGGCCAGCGTCTGCGGGCTGCATGTCGAGCTTCATGCCGACGGCGCCGAGACGCAGCTGCCGGCCGACGCCGCCTGGGCGGCATACCGGCTCGTCCAGGAGGCGATCACCAACGCCGCACGGCACGCCCCCGGCGCCAGCATCCAGGTCAGGGCTCTCTACAACCCCGAGGGCCTGGCGCTTGAAATCAGCAACGAGCCATCGGCATGGCTCGCGCATCAGGACAGTGAGGCCGTGGACGGCGACCAACGGGCGGCACGCGAGGCGACCGAGAACACGCTTACCGGCGGCCACGGCCTGCGCGGCATGCACGAACGCGCCAGCGGCTGTGGCGGGACAGTGACGGCCGGGTCCCGGCCCGACGGCGGATTCACCGTCCGCGCGTACATCCCCCTCCCGGCCGTGCCGGCAGCAGCGAACTCAGGATGAGCAGATGACCATCCGAGTCCTGATCGCCGACGACCAGCCGTTGGTGCTGGCCGGCCTGCGCACCATCTTGCAGGCTGAGGCGGACATGCAGGTGGTGGGCGAAGCCTGCGACGGCGACCAGGCCGTCTGCCTTGCCGCCGAGCTGACGCCCGACGTGGTTCTGCTGGATATCCGGATGCCTGGCACCGACGGGATCGCGGCAACCCGCCTGATCGTTGCGGCGGGCGGTCCCCGTGTCATCATCTTGACCACATTCGACCTCGACGAGTACGTCTACGAGGCGCTGCGCGCGGGAGCATCCGGGTTCCTCGTGAAGGACATTCCCGACGACCAGCTGGTCGCAGGGGTCCGCGAGGTAGTGCGCGGTGACAAGCTGCTCGCCCCCTCGGTCACCAGGCGGCTCATCGAGACCTACACCCGCCGACCGCCCTCCGCCGGCCAGCTGCCAGCCGCTCGCACACTCACACCGCGAGAGGTCGAGGTGTGGCAACTTATGGCCAAGGGCCTGACGAACACGGAGATCGCGGCCGAGCTCTTCATCGGCGAGGCCACGGTCAAGACGCACGTCTCGCGGGTCATGACCAAGCTCGGCGCCCGCGACCGGATCCAGGCCGTCGTGCTCGCCTACGAGAACGACATTGCTTAGCGGCCCGCAGGCTAGCGGCCGTTTCGGCGGGCCCAGGGCCTGCCGCGCATCCGGCGATCCGCTCAGCCATCTCGACAGCATCAACGAGACCAACACTGCCACCATCCCCAGCGGGATCGCCCTGATGCGTCTGGTGTCGAGGAAGAGGACGCCAAGTAGCATCAGCCGGAACACTGTCACATGGCGCCCCCAGGGCTTTACTTCAGCGAGGCCAGCAAGCGCCAGCCACTGCCGATGACCGAGCCCAGGCGCGATAAGGACGCTCCAGAACTGGACGCTCTGCGACCTGCGCTCACCACATTGGCTGCGATAGGCGGGCGCGCCGTTTCGGCAACTTGTAAGAGTACGGAGGGCTCGCAGGCCCGGCCCGCTGCTGCTGGCCCTCGCTAAAAGCCATGGCCGAACCTGCTTCTCTTGCGCGCAACACCCCGTCGCGATGTCCATCGCGCACATGGTGGAGGACGCGCGATCCTCCGCTGCCGAAAGGGGACGGTGCGCGCTATCGGGCACATCCCTGACCTGCGTCAATGCGAACCTCAGCCGCTCGTCAGCTCAGGCAATTGAGACCAGATAATGCGACTGGCCTCAGTTCGCGCTGTGCACGAGTGATTGCGCGGGGCGCGTTATCGCAGCTAAACGTGTGGTCAGGGGCGGGATCGAACCGCCGACCTTCCGCTTTTCAGGAGGCTTTGCTGATCCACGTAGATCCATCGCTCGCCGCTCAGCAGGCGTGATTCCAAGTCGGCGCACCTGCCGTGTCCACTGCGGACCGCAGCCATCCGCAGCCGTTGTTAGCAACGAGTTAGCAAGATCATCTCTGCGTGATGACCGAACCTTGACATCTCAATCGTGTTCGCCACAGCCAGCCTGCGTGCATGGTC
>DAIOWC010000051.1:0-31408 GCA_036758685.1 Streptosporangiaceae bacterium
AACTGCTTCACGAACTCAGAGAGCTCGATCAGCGTCATCTCCTTGAACGCCTCGAGCAGGTCGTCCGAGCTGAGCTTTGCCATGGTGGTGCTTCCTCTTCCGTTTCCGTTCAATCTCACGCGTCCGGTCACCTGGCGGTGACTGGATTAGCTCTCTGTGTCGTCGCCGGCCTCGTCTGCCGGGGCAGCCCCATCGGCCGGCGCCTCCGCCGCCTTCTTCTGCTCCAGCGCCGCCACGAGCCTGGCCATCTGGGTCGGCAGCGCCGCGAACGTCGCCGCGGCACCCGCCATCGATGCCTTCATGGCGCCGGCCAGCTTGGCCAGCAGGACCTCGCGTGGCTCCAGGTCGGCAAGCTTGACGATCTCAGCCGGCTTCAGCGCCTTGCCGTCGAGCACTCCGCCCTTGATCACCAGCAGCGGGTAGGTCTTCGAGAACTCACGCAGGCCCTTGGCCGCCTCGACGACGTCGCCAGTCACGAACGCGATGGCCGACGGCCCGCTCAGCAGGTCGGTCAGCTCTGAGGTCACGCCCGCCTCGGCCGCGGCGATCTTGGTCAGCGTGTTCTTGACCACCGAGAACGTCGCGTGGCTGCCCAGCGACTTGCGCAGCTCGCCGAGCTGAGCCACGGTCAGGCCGCGGTACTCGGTCAGCACCGCACCCGACGAATTCTGGAATCGCTCGGCTAGCTCGGCGACCGCGGTCACCTTCTCCGCCCTCGCCATGGGCCTCCCTTCAAATAATCCGGCGCCGGCTGAAAGCAAAAACGCCCCGCACGCAGCGCGCGCGAGGCGAAGGCCGGGCGGGAATCCCACACCACCTGGTCCAGCTACTCAGCTCACCTGCGCGGGCCGCCCGCTAACGCGAGCCTTCGGTCACCGCGCTGGGCGCGGCAACAGCCGACGGTCTTTGGCACCTTCCAGAATACGCGGCCGGCCAGCGGCAGGCCAAATCGGCGACCCGGATCCGCGACGGCGGTGCCGGCCGCCGCGGTGATGGCCGCAACGGCGATGCTGGCCGCCGCCACGGTGCTGGCCGCAACGGTGCTGGCCGCAACGGTGCTGGCCACCGCCACGGTCCTAGCCGCCGCCACCGTGCTGGCCACCACGGAGGGTGCCGGCGCGCCGGCCGCGGGCACGCCTGGCAAAAGCAGAGCCCGGCCCGGCCGCCGTCAGGCGGCCGGGCCGGGCCTCGGAGCGCGGTCTGGGTGCGCGAGCGGCACTAGCCGACTGGCTGGTCCTCAAAAGCGTCGGTCAGGCCCCTGGTGATGCCCGGGTCGACGGGGATGCCCGGCCCCATGGTGGTGGTGATGGCGATCTTCTTGACGTACTTGCCCTTGGCCGCCGACGGCTTGAGCCTGATCACTTCCTCGAGTGCGGCGGCGTAGTTCTCGATCAGCGCGCGATCGGCGAACGACGTCTTGCCGATGATCAGATGCAGGTTGCTGTGCTTGTCGACGCGGAACTCGATCTTGCCGCCCTTGATCTCGGTGACGGCCTTGCCCACGTCCATCGTCACCGTGCCGGTCTTCGGGTTCGGCATCAGGGCGCGCGGGCCGAGTACCCGGCCCAGGCGACCGACCTTGCCCATCAGGTCCGGCGTTGCGACGACGGCGTCGAAGTCGAGGAAACCGCCCTGGACGCGCTCGATCAGCTCGTCCGAGCCGACGTAGTCGGCCCCGGCCGCCCGCGCCTCCTCGGCCCGGTCGCCGGTGGCGAAGACCAGCACGCGGGCCGTCTTGCCGGTGCCGTTGGGCAGGTTGACCGTGCCGCGGACCATCTGGTCGGCCTTGCGCGGGTCGACGCCGAGCCGGAACGCGACCTCGACGGTCGCGTCGAACTTCGTCGTCGAGGTGTCCTTAGCGAGGGCGACGGCCTCGGTCGGGGTGTAGAGCCGGCTGGCGTCGACCTTCTCGTCGGCCTGCCGGTATGCCTTGCTGCGCTGCATATTGCTCTCCTGGAGTGGTGGAGTCGTGGTCAGCGGGCCAGCGCCTGGCCCTGCCACTGAACTGACGGTTGGAAAAGGTCTAGCCCTTGACGGTAATTCCCATCGACCTGGCGGTGCCTTCGATGATCTTCGCGGCGGCCTCGATGGTGTTTGCGTTCAGGTCCGGCATCTTGACCTGGGCGATGTCCCGGACCTGGGCCTGGGTCATCGTGCCGACCTTGGTCTTGTGCGGCTCGTTGCTGCCCTTCTGCACGCCCGCCGCCTTCTTGATCAGCTCGGGAGCCGGCGGCGTCTTGGTGATGAAGGTAAACGAGCGGTCCTCGTAGATCGTGATCTCGACGGGGATGACGTTGCCCCGCTGGCTCTCCGTCGCCGCGTTGTACTGCTTGACGAAGTCCATGATGTTGACGCCGTGCGGGCCGAGGGCAGTGCCGACCGGCGGCGCTGGCGTAGCCGCGCCTGCGTTCAGCTGCACCTTGACGATCGCAGCGATCTTCTTCTTCCTCGGAGCCATCTGGCGGTCCTTACCTCACTACTGGTGTCTGTTACTTGCTGGCGGCTGCTCAGATCTTGCTGACCTGGTCAAAGGACAACTCGACCGGAGTCTCCCGGCCGAAGATCGAAACGAGCACCTTGAGCTTCTGCGTATCGGCGTTGATCTCGTTCACGGTGGCTGGCAGCGTCGCGAACGGCCCGTCCATCACGGTAACGGACTGGCCAACCTCGAAGTCCACCGCCGCGGCCCGCATGGTCTCGGCCTTCTTCGCGGCCTTCTCCTCCGGCACCGGGGCGAGCAGGTTCGCGACCTCGTCCAGGCTCAGCGGCGACGGCCTGCTGGACAAGCCGACGAACCCCGTCACGCCCGGCGTGTTCCGCACGGCGGCCCAGGACTCATCGGTCAGATCCATCCGGACCAGGATGTAGCCGGGCAGGACCTTCTCCTGCACCTGCTGCCGCTTGCCGGACTTGATCTCGATCACCTCATGGGTGGGGACCTCGATCTGGAAGATGTAATCCTCCATGTTCAGTGACTGGGTACGGCTCTCCAGGTTGGTCCTGACCCGGTTCTCGTAGCCGGCGTAGGAGTGCACGACATACCAGTCGCCTGGCAGCGCCCGCAGCTCCGACTTGAACTGCACGATCGGGTCGGCCTCGGGCTCGTCCTCGTCAGCCGCGGTCTCCGCTTCGCCGGCTTCGCCGGCTTCGTCGGCGTCGTCGGGCTCGCCGGGAGCCTCCTGGTCAGCCGCGCCTGGATCCGCGCCCAGCGCGAAGCTGGCCACGTCGAGATCGTCAGCGCCTGCGGACTCGGCGCTAGTCGGCTGCTCGGGCTCGTCGCCCAGCGGCAGTTCGGACTCGGACACGTTTCTCTTTCTCCCTGCGCTATCCATGCGCTTTTCCCTGCGCTTCAGGCCGTACCTCAGTGCTGCGGCGCAGGCTGGGGTCCTGTGATCATGGTGCCACGCTCAGTGCGCGGCCCTCTACCCAGGCGGTTAACCTCAGCCGAAGAGGTGCAGCACCAGCTGGGTGAAGGAGTAGTCCAGGCCAACCACGATGCCGACCATGACCAGGATGAAGATCAGGGCAGACGTCGTATAGGTCACTAGTTCCTTGCGGGTCGGCCAGACGACCTTGCGGAGTTCGTCCCTGACCTCCCGGACAAACTGCACAGGCGTGGTGCGATCCTGCTTCGCCGGGCCCTTGGGCCTGGCAGCCCGCTCCGGAGCTGGGCCACGAGTCTGAGTCGCCATGTCCTCACCTGAGCACTATCTGTCCACTGTCGGCTGGTGCCGCTTCGCCCGCACGCCGCAGGCCGTACTCGCAGGGCAGGAGGGACTCGAACCCCCAACCGCCGGTTTTGGAGACCGGAACTCTAGCCAATTGAGCTACTGCCCTGTGACAGCCAGCGCAGGCATGCGCCGACTACCGGTGAACGTCCACCAGATCCAGAAGTGTACGTGCCGGAGGCGCCGACGTCGAACCGTGCAGCATGCCGGGCGCCCACATCAGGTTAGGCGCCGACCGGCCGCTCCGGGGTGGAAAGATGGGTGACATGGCCCACGCTTCTACCGGCATCTCCGCCCGGATCTCCGCGATCACCGAGTCAGCCACGCTCGCCGTGGACGCCAAGGCCAAGGCACTGAAGGCCGCGGGGCGACCGGTGATCGGCTTCGGTGCCGGGGAGCCTGATTTCCCGACCCCCGGCTACATCGTCGAGGCCGCCCAGCGCGCGTGCGCGGAGCCCCGCTTCCACAAGTACACGCCCGCGGCCGGCCTGCCCGAGCTGCGCGAGGCGATCGCGGCCAAGACCGCGCGGGACTCCGGCCTCCAGGTCGCCGCCAGCCAGGTCCTCGTCACCAACGGCGGCAAGCAGGCCGTCTACGAGGCATTCGCCACTCTGCTCGACCCCGGCGACGAGGTACTACTTCCCACCCCGTACTGGACTACCTATCCGGAGTCAATAGCCCTCGCTGGCGGCGTTCCCGTCCTGGTGATGACCGACGAGACCACCGGCTACCGGACGTCGGTCGAGCAGCTTGAGGCCCACTGCACGGACGCCACGAAGGTGCTGCTGTTCGTCTCGCCGTCCAACCCCACCGGGGCGGTGTATCCGCCGGAGGAGGTCGCGAGGATCGGCCAGTGGGCGGCCAGCCGCGGCCTGTGGGTGATCACCGACGAGATCTACGAGCACCTGGTGTACGGCGACGCCCGGTTCGCCTCCATGCCCGTCGCCGCGCCGGAGATCGCCGAGCGCTGCGTCGTGCTCAACGGCGTGGCCAAGACCTACGCGATGACCGGCTGGCGGGTCGGCTGGATGATCGGGCCGGCCCAGGTGATCAAGGCCGCGGGCAATCTCCAGTCGCACGCGACCTCCAACGTCTGCAACGTGGCCCAGGCCGCGGCCCTCGCGGCCGTATCCGGCGACCTGTCCGCGGTCGCGCAGATGCGGTCCGCGTTCGACCGGCGGCGCCAGGTCATGACGAAGATGCTGAACGAGGTTCCCGGCGTGATCTGCCCCCTGCCCGAGGGCGCGTTCTACTGCTACCCGTCGGTGAAGGGCGTGCTCGGCAAGGAGGTCGCGGGCCGTCGGCCGGTCACCTCCGGAGAACTCGCCGAGATCCTGCTCGACGAGGCCGATGTGGCCGTCGTGCCGGGCGAGGCGTTCGGTACCAACGGCTACTTCCGGCTGTCCTGCGCGCTCGGGGACGCCGATCTGGAGGAGGGCGTCTCCAGGCTCGCGCGGCTGCTCACCGCCGCTCACTAGGCCGTGCCGCCGAGGCCTCTGGCCCAGCTGCCCAAGGCGCACCTGCACCTGCACTTCACCGGGTCGATGCGGCACTCCACCCTGGTCGAGATGGCGGGCGAGCACGGCGTGCACCTGCCCGAGCAGCTGGCCGCGGACTGGCCGCCCCAGCTAAGTGCCGCCGACGAACGCGGCTGGTTCCGGTTCCAGCGGCTCTACGACATGGCCAGATCGGTCGTGCGGACGCCGGCCGATGTCCGCCGCCTGCTGCTTGAGGCTGCGCACGACGAGCTGGCCGAGGGCTCGGGCTGGCTGGAGCTGCAGATCGACCCGTCGGGCTATGCCGGCCGGTTCGGCGGCCTGACAGCAATGCTGGAGCTGGTCCTGGACGCCGCCGCAGCCGCCCGGGAAGCGACCGGCGTCGGCATCGGGATCATCGTGGCCGCGAACCGCACGAGGCATCCCCTGGATGCGCGCACGCTGGCCCGGCTCGCGGCCGCCTACGCCGGTCACGGCGTGACCGGGTTCGGGCTCAGCAACGACGAGCGGCGGGGCAACGTCTCCGACTTCGCCGCGGCGTTCCGCATCGCGGGCAAGGCGGGCCTGCGGCTTGTCCCCCACGGCGGCGAGCTGGCGGGACCGGCCAGCGTCCGCGCCTGCCTGGAAGAGCTGCACGCCGACCGGATCGGTCACGGCGTCGCGGCGGCGGGCGAGCCCGAGCTGCTCAAGCGGATCGCCGCCGGGGCGGTCACGCTGGAGGTCTGCCCGACGTCCAACGTCGCCCTCGGCGTCGTCGCCACGGGCGCCGACGTCCCGCTCACGCCGCTGCTAGATGCGGGGGTGCCGGTCGCGCTCGGGGCCGATGACCCGCTGCTGTTCGGGCCGCGCCTTGGCGCTCAGTACGAGCTGGCCAGGCAGGTCCACGGCATGAACGACGCGGAGCTCGCTGAGCTGGCCCGCATGTCGGTACGCGGGTCCAGCGCGCCGACGGCCATCCGGCACCGGCTGCTGACCGGCATCGACGACTGGCTCGCCAGCTAGCGACGGCGCGCGTGCGCGACGTTGATCACGCCGATCATGACGCGCGGCGGCCGGGCTACAGCTGCACGCCGACCAGTACCGGCTCGTTCTCCAGCCGGACGCCGAACCGCGCCTGGACGCCGTCCCTGATCTGCCGCGCCAGACCGATCAGGTCGGCCGCGGTGCCGCCGTCGGGATTGGTCAGCGCCAGCGCGTGCTTGGTCGAGATCCTGGCCCCGGCGCGCTCGCCGGCGGGGAAGCCCTTGCCGAAGCCCGCCCGCTCGATCAGCCAGGCCGCCGAGACCTTCACCTGCCCGTCGCCGGCATCCCAGTGCGGTATGCGCGGCGCCGCTCCGTCGGGTCCGGCCACCCCCGCCTCGAGCTGGGCGAACTGGCCCGCAGGGAGCACCGGGTTGGTGAAGAACGAGCCCGCGCTCCTGGTGTCAGGGTCGCCGGGATCCAGCACCATGCCCTTGCCGCGCCGCAACTGGAGCACCGCCTCCCTCGCGTCGGCCAGGGGTACCCGCTCGCCCTCGCTGACGCCGAGCAGCCGGGCCAGCTCGGCGTAGCGGACCGGAGCCGACAGCGGGTCGCGGGCCAGCCGGAACGTCACGCCGAGCACCACGTGCCTGCCGGTCGCGGCGGCCGGATTCAGGTCAGCGCCGCGGCCCCGATCGGCCTGCCGCTTGAACACGCTGGTCCGGTAGCCGAACTCGCACTCGGCCGCGGGCATCACTGCCTCGGCGTCGAGCAGCCGGTCGTAGGCGCGGACGGCCGTGATGGTGTGCGCCACGTCCTGCCCGTAGGCGTTGACGTTCTGGATCGGCGTCGCCCCCGCCAGGCCGGGGATGCCCGACAGGCATTCGATGCCGGAGAGCCCCGCGGCGATGCACCGGCGCACCAGGTCATCCCAGTTCTCCCCCGCGGCCACCGAGACCTCGACCGCGTCGTCGTCGCCGGTCATCTGCACGCCCCGGCTGGCGACGCGCAGCACCGTGCCGGGGAAGCCCTCATCGGCCACGAGCAGGTTGCTGCCGCCGCCCAGCACGAGCAGCGGATCGCCGGCCACGTCCGCCGCCCTGACCTCCTGGACGAGCTGCGCGCTGCTCCGGGCCGCGACGAAGCGGCGGGCCGGGCCGCCCAGATGCAGGGTCGTGTACTCGGCCAGCAGTGCCTGCTCGGTCACCGTCACCCGGAAAATCTCCTACAGGGATGGGAACGCGCTGCCGCGAGGCCGGCCGGGTCGGGACCGCCGGTGCCGCGGCGCGCGAATGGCACGTCCAGTATGCCGGCCGGGTCCGCCGCGCGCGTGAACGGGGCGCCGGAGCCCACGGCTCCGGCGCCCCGTCCTGAGGCGAGCTGGGCTGTAGCTAGCTTGACATCGCCATGGCCTCAAGCTCCGCGAACTCCTCGGCCTCGGCCAGCTCCTCGACCGCATGCCCGGGAAGGCACCGCTCGTAGGCGGACGTCGTCTCGCTGGCTATGCGCTCCCACGAGTACCGGGAGGCGGCCCGGTCGGCCGCCGCGATCCCGTAGGCGGCCAGCAGCGCCGGCGTCGCCAGCAGCCGGCGCAGCCGGGGCGCGAGAGTGCCGAGGTGCTCGCGAGTGATCAGCAGGCCGGTGGTCCCGTCGATCACCGCGTCCCGCTGCCCGCCGACCGCCGCCGCGACGACGGGCGTGCCGCAGGCCATCGCCTGGATCGCGGGCAGGCCCGTGGGCTCATAGGCCGAGGCGCTGACCAGCAGATGGGCCGACCGCAGCAAGGCCGCCAGCGCAGCCGGACGCATGGTGCCGGCGAACTTGACCCGGCTGCGCATCCGCAGCTCGCCCGCCAGCCGGGCCAGCTCGCGGAACGGGCCGGTCCGCGGCAGATGCCGGCTGTCCGGCCCGCCCACGATGACCAGCTCGGCCTCGGGTACCTGGGCCAGCGCCCTGATCACCGTCTCCAGGCCGCGCGGAGCCGCCGGGGTCAGCGCCACCAGCCGCACCCTGGGGCCGCGGCCGGCCTCGTCGCCCAGCGGCGAGAACTGCTCGGTGTCCACGCCGCACGGAATGACCCTGATCGCTGAGCGGCGCACGCCCAGCTGGGCCAGCTCCGCCGCCTCCTCGCTCGAGCAGGCGAGCACCGCCGCGGCCTTGCGGCCGATCAGCGTCTCGAGCCTTAGCCGGCTGGCCGACACCGCGAAGCCCGCCTTGCGCTCCGCCGCGGCCAGCGACCCGAACGTCTGCACGACCGGGACCTCGGTCTCACGGGCGGCGCCCAGGGCTGCCAGTCCGCTAGCCCAGCCGAACGCGTGCACGACGTCCGGCACCTCGGACTGCCAGCGCGCGACGCAGTGGGCGGACAGCGCGGGCATGTGCCTGGCAACCTGCTCGGCGGAGAGCTGCCTGGCCGGACCGGCGGGCACCTGCTCGAAGCCGACGCCGCGGCCCATGACCCCGGCACTCGCGGTGCCGTCCTGGCGGGCGTAGATCGTGACGCGATGCCCCTGCCGGGCGAGGGCCCGGGCAAGAAATGCCGGCTGACCGCTCATATCCGCGGCGGACGCGAGGGGGTTGCGCGCCGTAATGAGGGCGATCCTCATGAAGGTTTCCTCCTGGTAGTCGTCGCTGCCGCCACAGCGCAACCACCAGGGCCGCGAACGCAGAAAAGCACACCCTCCGTGCTTACGCCATGACAGCGTGAGGGCGTGCCTGCGTCGTAGACATCGCTTGGGTCATTCTGCCCGGCGCAGTGCCCGCGTAAACATCGATGAGCTGTGCGCGCAGGTAGGCGATCGCCTCGGCCAGGAGCCTGGACACGTGCATCTGGGAGATGCCGAGCCGGGCGCCGATCTCGGCCTGCGTCATGTTCCCGTAGAAGCGCATGAGCAGGAGCTGCTGCGCCCGGTCCGGCAGGTCGCTCCAGTGCTCCCAGACCGCCTGCATGTCGATCACATGCTCGAGCTGCGGGTCATCGGCGCCGATGAGGTCGCCGAGGGTGGCCGCGCCGTCTTCGCCGGTGGGCGAGTCCAGTGACGCCGAGTGGAAAGCAAGCTCGGCCCGCCGCGCCTCGCGGACGTCGTCCTCGCTGATATCAAGCTGGCGGGCAAGCTCGGCGTCCGTGGGCGTCCGGCCGAGCGTCGCGGTCAGCTCGGCCCGAGCGTTCCTGATCTCGAGGCGCAGCTCCTGCAGCGATCGCTTCACGTGGACCTGCCAGCGGCGGTCGCGGAAATGACGCTTGATCTCCCCGCTGACACAAGGCTGGGCGTAGCTGGCCAGGCTGGTGCCGACTGCCGGGTCGAAGTTGTTGATTGCCTTCAGAAGGCCGACGTAGCCAACCTGCATGAGCTCTTCCTGGGGCTCGGTGCTGCCGCGGTAGCGCTGCACACAGGACCTGACCAGTGGCTGGTATCGGGTGACCAGCACCGCGCAGGCCGAGTCCCGCATCGCGCTCGCGCGCGGCAGCGACTGGATCATGCGCAGTAGGGTCGCGTCATCGCAGTCCTGGAGCTCGTCCGGCCGCATCGGGCGAACCGGGGTCGCAGACTTCAGCATTGCCACTCCAACCGGGCGGGAGGGGGAGCCCGCCCGGGCCCGTCATTCCCGGTGGGGGGAGTTCAAACATCCGGATTCCGGCGGTGGCAGCCCGCGCGGGCCTGCGATCGGCTTGTGGCCAGGTAATGTCGGGGGCGAGCAGCAGGCAAGGAGTGGCCCGGATTTGCTATCGAATTCACCATGTAGGCTCATTTTTGGCAACACCGGCGGTCATGACTGCGTTTGATGTCTTAGTCGGGGAGCGCGCGCGCCCGTGGCTGTGCGCGCGTATTGCACTAACACAAGGATTCCTGAGCTACATGCTTGCGACGTCAGCCTCGGCGGTGCCGCCATGCTAGAACCGCAGAGCACGCTCCTGTTTATCCTGCTCATCGCGGTATTCGGCGGCCTCATGTGGTGGATCGTTACCACCCGCAGGCTTGCCTTCCGGATCGGCGCCGCCGTCCTGGCGTTCCTCGTCGCGATGCAGGTCGGCATCATGGCCGTGAATAAGTACTTCGACTATTACCAGACCTGGGGCGCGGCGATCACGGACCTGACCGGCCCCGCGGCCACTGGCCCTTCGCTCCCGAAGAGCGTCCTCGGCAGCGCCACCGGCAAGAAGGAATCCACCGGCGACCAGGGGAGCTCCGACATCTACCTGAGTCTGGCCGAGAAGCAGGGCTACCTGGAACCCCTGCAGTTCAAGGGCGCGACCAGCCACATCTCACGGCAGGGTCTGATCTACCTGCCGCCCCAGTACTTCCAGCCGGCCTACCGCAACTACCGGTTCCCCGTTATCGAGCTCATCCACGGTCAGCCCGGGTTCCCCGAGGACTGGATCGACGTGGTGGGGGTGACCCAGACCCTGGACACCCTGGTGTCCAAGCACCTGGCCGAGCCGGCCGTGCTGGTGATGCCGGATGCCAACGGCGGGCAGCGGGTCTCCGAGCAGTGCCTCAATCAGGTCGGCGGCCCGCAGGACATGACCTACCTCGGCGTTGACGTGCCCGCCGACGTCCTGGCGGCCGGCCTCAGGGTGCAGGCGCCTGGCCGTGCCTGGGGCATCGCGGGCTACTCGGAAGGTGGCTTCTGCGCGGCCAACATGGCCCTGCACTTCCGGTCCACGTACGGCTTCGCGGGCGTGATGAGCGGCTACTTCAAGCCGATGCACAACCAGCTGCCCAGCGGCAAGATCATCGATCCGTTCGACGGCAATGCCAATCTCCGCGCGGCCAATACCCCGACGCTGGAGCTGCGGTCGCTGCGTCCGGGCGCGGTGATCCCCAAGTTCTGGGTGGGCGCCGGGCAGGAAGACGGCACGGACGTGACCAACGCCTACTACTTCGTCCAGCTGCTGAGCCTTCACCAGGCGAATGTGCCCGTCGACATCTCGCCTGGCGGCCACACGATGGGCGCCTGGCGGGCGGAGGTGTCGCCGATGCTCGAGTGGATGACGATCAGGCTGGCGCAGTTCGCAGTGCCCGCGGGCCAGGGCACCCCGGTCGCTCAGAAGAGTCCCAGCCCGTGCGGTACCTCGAGTGTCGTCGTCAAGCGCAAGCCGGGGCCGGGCCCGACGCCGTCCTGCTCGCCCAGGCCGCCCCGCAAGCACTGAGTTTAGACCGCCGCCGCGAAGGTACCTGCGTCATCCGGGCCGTCACCGCGACCGCCCGGATGACCGGAGGAACCGATGAAGATTCTCAGCGTCGTCGTAGTCATCTGGCTCATCATCGGGTTTCTGGCGGGCCTGCAGCGGCACTACTACGACGGCGACGTCAGCTGCGCCAGGGCGGGCACGGTGGCGGCCACGATCGTCGCCGGACCGCTGAACTACGCGGGCGCTAACCCGAAGATCCACTGCCGCGTGCCCGAGCCGAGCAAGTAGGTCACTTGGCCGTCAGGGCCGTGTTCCCGTGCCCGACCTGGGGCGGGCAGCCCGCCAGGCGGCCGTGCATCACCGCCACGTGCGTGCTGGTCGTCGGGACGCATTGCCCCGGCGCCCGGCCGATGTCCGTCGCGATGAGCACGGCCAGGCCCGCTAGTACCACGACCAGCGGGCACAGGATCAGCAGGCGCCGTAGTATCCCCGGCCCGCTCGGCGGCAGCTGCTCGCGGTGCGGCCCGCCGTCAATTCTGGTCAGCCTGGCAAATATCGCGAACATCGAGGTGAGCTGCGGCTCGCTGGACCGCAGCCGGACCTCGATCGCGTCGAGGACCCGCTGCTGACCCGCTGGCAGACTCATCTCCGAACCCCAAACCGTCGTCCGAACCTGATGGCTGAGTTACCCCGTCGCGGGCAGGCAAACGCATCAGATGAGCCTCGGGGCGGGATTCAGTTCGGCAACTGGACCAGTTTCAGGAAGAACTTGTTGATCTGCCGGATCACGTCGATGAACTTGTCGAAGTCGACGGGCTTGCTGATGTAGGCGTTCGCGTGCAGTGCGTAGCTGCGCAGGATGTCCTCCTCGGCCTGCGAAGTGGTCAGCACCACGACGGGAATGGACAGCAGGTCGTCGTCCGCCTTCAAGTCGGCCAGCACTTCCAGGCCGTTGCGCCGGGGCAGGTTCAGGTCCAGCAAGATCAGCCCTGGCCTCGGCATATCGGTGTACTCGCCGTTACGGCGCAGGAACTGCATGGCCTGCTCGCCGTCGCTGACGACGTGCAGCGGGTTGCGGATCTCGTAGTGCTCGAAGGCCTCCTGGGTCATCAGGACGTCGCCTGGGTCGTCCTCCACGAGGAGCACGTCGGCAAGACCCAGGCCACCGTGGTCGGCCATCATGCGGTCTCCTCGTCGTCGGCCGGTACTGGCAGGGTGAAGCAGAATGTTGCACCCGGGCTGCCCGATGTGTCCAGCCAGATCGTGCCGCCGTAGTACTCAACGATTTTGCGGCACATCGCGAGCCCGATGCCCGTGCCCGAGTAGCTCGCGCGGTCGTGCAGGCGCTGGAAGATCACGAATATCCGGTCCGCGTATTCAGGCTCGATTCCGATGCCGTTGTCGGACACCGTGAAGGTCCAGTACGCATCCATGCGCTGAACCGAGATCACGATGTGCGGCGGCTTATCGCCGCGGAACTTGATCGCGTTGCTCAGCAGATTCTGGAAGAGCGAAGTGATCAGCGAGAACTCGGCCCGTACCACCGGCAGCTCGGCCGTCTCGATGACCGCGCCCGACTCCCTGATCTCAGACGCGAGGTTGACCCTGGCCGCTGACAGTGCGCTGGCGCAGGAGATCAGCGCTGGCTCGCGCTGGAGCCTTCCAACCCGGCTGAAGGCCAGCAGGTCATCGATGAGCACCTGCATCCGCTTCGCGCCGTCCACGGCGAACTCGATGTACTGATCGGCCCGCTCGTCGAGCTGGCCGATGTAGCGTCGCTGCAGCAGCTGGCAGAAGCTCGCAACCTTCCGGAGCGGCTCCTGCAGGTCGTGGGAGGCCACGTAGGCGAACTGCTCAAGCTCGGAGTTAGACCGCTCCAGGTCGAGGGCCCTGGCCGCCAGGGCGCTGTTGGCCAGCCGGACCGCGGACAGCTCGCTCAGAATGCGCTCCCGCATCCGGTTGACGTCCACGGCGAGGTCGGCCGCTTCGCGCGGCCCGCTCGGGGTGACCTCGTGTTCGAAGTCGCCCGCTGCTACCTGGCGGGCCTCGACGGCGAGCCGGGTCAGCGGCCCGATCGTGGTCCGGCGCAGAAGGATGGCCACGGCCCCGACGACCAGCAGCAGCGCCGCGCCGATGGCCACGCAGACGATGTCCAGCGTCCGCTCCGCGTCATCGAGGCTGGCGATGGCCCGCCCCCGCATCACACTGAGCTCGGTCTCCAGCGCCGAAAGCGGCTGGCGGAGGCTGTCGAACAACGCCTTGCCGGTGTTGATGTCGTTGCTGATCACCGGCTTGCCGGCGGCCTTGACCGAAGCGATCGCAGGCAGCGCGTAACTGCTGCGCCAGGTCCCGATCCGGGACTGCACCTCGGCGAGATCGGCCTGGGCGACCGGCGAGCCGGCGGTCAGCCGCCCCAGGGTGGCGAACTGGACCTGCTCGTCGGCCAGGCTGCTGTAGTACGGCTGGAGGAACTGCGGGTTGGCGCTCAGCAGATAGCCCCGTATGCCCGTCTCCTGGTTGACCAGGTCATAGGCCAGCTGCCTGCCCGCCTGGGAGGCGGGGTCGATGACGTCCTCGACCTGCGATCTGGCCGAGGCCAGGTGCGCCAGCGCCGTTCCGGCAATGGCGATCGCCAGCATCGAGAACAGCGCCATGACCAGGACCGCAGCGCCGGTTATGCGGCTGAGCGGCCACCGCCTGGCGGCCTGCTCGGCGGCGGCGGCCAGCCGGCGCGCCGCATCACCGCTCGGGCGGTGCGTCGCGGTGAACCCCGGTTCCCTGGCCGGACCCGGCGGGCTCTGGCCGGGGCCGCCCGGAGCCGTCTCCGTGCTCATAGGCCCGCGGCATCGGGCGGGGAGCAGCTGATGACGAGCACCGCGAGATCATCGTCGAGGTCGCCGCCATTGAGCTCGCGCGCCTGGCTGATCACCGAATCGGTGATCAGCTCATTCTCCTGCCACTGCGCTTCCTCGCCAGCTGGAGCCTGGGCGCGGGCCTTCTCGATTAGCTTGATGAGCCCGTCGCTGCCCAGCCGCTCGGGTCCCGTCCCGATCTTCCCCTCGATCAGTCCGTCGGTGTACATCAGCACCGACCAGCGGTCGCCGAGCTGTACCTCGCTGCCCGGCCACTCGGAGGACCGGCTGATGCCCGGCGGGAGCATGATCGGGGCCTGCAGCTCGCTGACGCCCGCCTCGGTCATCAGTACCGGCTGCGGGTGGCCGGCCAGGTACAGGTGGCCCCAGGTGCGTTCCGGAGCCACCGACAGCATGCAGAGCGTCACGAATAGCCGGTCATGCTGACGCTCGTGCTCAAGCACCTGCTGGACGGTTGACAGGACCTCGGGGACCGGCCGGCCGGCAAGCACCATCGTCCGCCACGCGACCCGCAGGCACACGCCCAGCGCGGCCTCGTCGGGCCCGCGCCCGCACACGTCCCCGACGACAGCGTGCACCCAGCCGTCCGACCCCTGCACGACGTCGTAGAAGTCCCCGCCGAGCAGCATCTGCTGGCCACCCGAGCGATACCGGGTGGTGACGGCCAGGCGCGGGTCGGCGAGCACCGGCGAGGGCAGGAGGCCGCGCTCAAGCCGCGCGTTCTCGGCCGCATACAGCCGCGCCTCGGCCAGCTGGCGCTGGGTCTCCTCGGCCCGGCGGCGTTCGACTGCGTACCGCACGACGCGCTGCAGCAGGAAGCCATCGACCTGGCCCTTGACCAGGTAATCCTGTGCCCCGGCGCGGACGGCCTCCTCGCCCAGATGCTCATCCGAGATGCCCGTCAGCACCACGACGGCGAGCGCCGGAGCCAGCTGCTGCAACGCGCGCACCCCGGTCAGGCCGCGCGAGTCCGGCAGCTCGAGGTCCAGCAGGACGCACTCGACGTCGGCCAGCGCCGGTCTGGCATCGGCCAGCGATCGTGCCCGCCGGAGCGCGAACGGAGCGCCGGCATCCAGCAACAGCTCGTCTACGAGGAGAGCGTCGCCGTCGTCGTCCTCGATCAGCAGGATGCGCATCCGGTCGGGCGGAAGCTCAGTGTTAGCAGGTCGAACGCCCTCTGCCACCATTTCTGCCCGCTCATCAACTTTCGCGATCGGTGTCGGCAATGATCGAAGTCCGAGACAGCATAGGCGCATCCCGCGGCGCGGACTTCATCAATGCCTAGTCAAGTGCGCTGAACTGGCACCGGTCAAGGCGATCAGTCGCGGGCTCGGCCGGTCACGTGCGGAGAGCCATGTGCAGCCGGAACGTCGTTCCCGTCCGTCCCGTCCGCACCTCGACGAGGTCGCAGACCTGGTGCACGATCCACAGGCCGTGGCCGCGCACGGCATCCGCGGCGGGGAAGTGCCTGCCCGCCAGGACGTCGCGGATGTAGCCGCTGTCGCGCACTTCGCAAATGATCTCTGTGGCCGCCGCCCACACGCGCACGACGCCGCTGCCGTTCGTGTGGCGCAGCGTGTTGGCCGCGAGCTCGCCCACCGCGATCACGAGGTCGGTCAGGCGCGGCTCGCGCAGTCCTGACGCCCTGGCCCGGTCCCTCACGAACGCACGCGCCGTGCCCGGATCGTCGCGGTAAGTAAGAGCCTCCAGCCCTGCGGGCGGCGCAGGCAGGGGGTCGGCGCGCTCGGCGACCTCAGCGGGCTCGGCGAAACTGGGGCTGTCGACCAGACGGCCGGCCCGCACGAGGGCCGCGTGGGTCCGCTCGGCTTCGGCCAGTACCTCGGGCCCGAGCTCGGTCGCGTCATAGGGGCACAAGATGGCGATCGGCCGATCGGCGAACGCGATATTCAGCAGCGCCTCATGACGAATGGCCTCAGCCCGCTCCAGCGCGGTCCTGGCCTGCCAGATTGGCTCTCCGACGTACCACACCGGCCGCCCGGGGTGGGCCTTCGTGAACGCCTCAACCGCCGGGATAATGCGCGCCGGATTGCGGCCGAGCGTCGTCATGTCACAAAACTCGACCTTGCCCGCGTCCGGGCCGAGGATTCCCCTGAGCACGAGCGCATTCGGCCCGGGGACGGCCACCATCACGGGCTCGCCGCGAGCCAGGCCGCGCCGGATGAAATCGCCCGCCACAGCCGCGTACTCGTTCGCGCCGGTGTAAAAGAGCGCCGTATGAGTAAGGGAATCGCGATCCCTCCACGGCTCCATGCCGGCAAGCCTACGCCGCGCCGCAATTACGCTCCCGCACCGCGAATTGAAGTGCGCGTCGCCTGAGGGGTCAGGGCGGTCAGGGCGGTCAGACGCCGGGCGGCGCCACTGCGCGCAGCGCCAGCATCGTCAGATCGTCGTGGAGTACGCCCGCCGAGAAGTCGAGCACGACTGCACGCATCCCGGCGACGATGTCGGCCGCGGGCCGGCCGGCAAGCCCGGACAGGCTGTCCGCCAGGACCTCCTCAAGGTAGGTGAGCTGCGGGCTGCGGGCGCCGGTCAGGCCGTCGGTAAAGAAAAAAAGCGCTTCGCCGGGCTCGAGCTCGAGCTCCTGGATCGCGGGCTCCGAGTCGGGGAAGATGCCGAGCGCCACGCCGCCGCCGACAAGAGCCTGGGCCTGGCCGTCTGGCCGCAGCAGGACCGGCCCAGGATGGCCCGCACTGGCGAGCGTGACGTGCAGAGTGCGCTGCTGCCAGCGCAGATGAGCCGCATCGGCCGTGACGAACCGGCTGCCGAACTCCTCGGTCAGCATGATCTCGTTCGCGCCGCGCAGCACGTGCGCGGGATCGGGGTTCCAGTGCGAGAGCACGCGGATGGCGTGCCGCGCGGCAGCCGTGGCCGCCGGCGCATCGTCGCCCTTCCCGCAGACATCACCGATGGCCACGCCCCAGCCCGCGGGCGTCGGGTAGACGTCATAGAAGTCTCCGCCCACTTCGCGGCCTCGAGTGGGCGCCATGTGTGCCGCGGCGATGTCCACCCCCGGCACGGCCTTCAGCGCCGGCGGCAGCAGGCTCGAGCGCAGCGCCGCCGCAGTCTCCGTCTGCCGGGTCAGCATGCGGCGGGCAGACACGGCCCTGGCCAGCAGCCCGGCTATCTGCTCGACCAGGCCCACGTCGGCGAGCCGGAAGTGGCCGGCCCCGCCGTCCCTGGCCAGGGTCAGCGTGCCGTGCCGGCGGGAGCCGTCCGCCATCGGGACCGTCAGCAGCGACACCGCGCCGATGAGCGAGAGCAGCGGAGTTCCGCTCGCGTCCCGCCCGAGGACATCGAAGTCCTCGGCGTGCGTGATGAGCTGGGTGCTGCCCGATTCGGCTACCTGCGCCGGTATCGAGCCCGGCGTGGGCGCGACTGCGGCGACCGCCTGGGCCACCCCGGCCGATGCCGGGTCGTCGGGCCCGGCCACGAAGTGGCGGCGCAGCGTGCCCCGGCGGCGAACGTCGACGATGACCCAGGTGGCCAGTTCGCCCGCGAGCAGCCGGGCGCAGCGCTGCAGCATGACTGACTCGCTCGCCGCGGCGTTGTCGAGCAGCAAGCTGGCGGCTTCGACGACGAGATCGGTGCGGCGGACCAAGGCCTCCGCTTCCAGCCCGGCAGCCCGGCCGTTGCCAGCCGCCGGAGCAGGCCGGGCCGCAGGCCGATCGGGCCGAGCCCCGCCGGGCAGCGCGGTATCAGACGCAGCGGCGATGGGGGCGGCCGCCACCAGCAGGCGGTCGTCGTCACCGCGGACGCTCAGCGGGCGCACGTCCAGTTCGCAGCCTGTGGGACCGTCGGCCGCCAGGAGCGTCACCGGCATGCACGCGGCGATGCCGGTCCTCAGCACCGTCGCGAGCTGAGAGCGCAGCGCCGCCTGGCTCGCGGGGTCCACGAGCGAGGTGAGCAGCTTGCCCGCCGCGTAGCCAGGACCAACGCCCAGCAGCTCGCATGCGGCCGCGTTCGCCCGCCGGACGGTGCCCTCGCCGTCGACTACGAGCAAGGCAACCGGCGCGCTGGTAAATGCCGCCTGCAGCAGCCGGCGCTCCGAATTTGCGCCGCTCGTCTGCTCGCCCCGATCGCGGCCCGCGTCGCCGTCGGCGGCCATCAGCACCTCGATGGCCCCGTCGAGCTCGCTGAGCGCCGCGTCCAGCAGAACCTGGTGGCGGGCCTGCGGGCTCGCGGCCGCCTGCTGGAGCGCGGCGCTGCGGGACCTGAGGCCCGCGACGACGTCACGCCCCGAAGTCTGAGGCTCTGCCCGGTCACGCTCTGCAGGCCGGCCGGGGGTTTTTGGCATGATGCGCCTCGACCTCCATGTCTAGTTCATAAAGCGTATAAGCATCCCTTGCCGCCGCGACCGGTTCGCGGGTCCGGCCTGGCGGGAGCTCACTTCGATGTCTTCAGCCGGCTCCCTGCCTGCGAATCGATCACCCTGGCGGCCACCTCGGTCGCCCGCAGGTTGCCGCGCTGCGACACGTCCCTGATCTTCGCCAGGGCCTCGTCGGCCGTGCAGCCGAGCGCGTGCATGAGAATGCCCTTGGCCTGATCCACCAGTGCCCGGCCCTGCGCCGCGTCCTGCAGCTGCGCGGCGGTGCGCCGCGACTCGCGGTAGTCCGAGACGGCCCCGACCAGGGCAGCGCTATAGGCAGCGACGAGCTCGGCCGACTGCAGCTGGGCCGGATCGATTGCCGCAGGCCTGGCGCCGAGCAACTCCAGTGCGACCGTGACCTGCTCGCCCGCGCAGAGCGTCAGCGAGCAGCGCGCGCCCAGGCGCACCGCGGCCGCCGCGTACTCGGGCCAGCGCGCCTCGGCCATCGTGTCACCGCAGTAGACCGGGGCCCGGCGCCGCAGGGCCTCCGGCAATGGACCGCTCCCGTGTTCCATCTGGATCTGGACCAGCTTCGTGGCGTCCGGGTGACTCGCGGCCTGGCCGGCCAGCTCCCCGGCTCGCCAGACCGTCACGCTGGCCGCCGCGCAGCCAGCTACCTCGCTCGCGACCAGGCAGACCAGCTGATGCAGCGCCCGTTCCTCGGTTGCCGTCGGCAAGCTCAGCAGACTCGCGGTCTGCGCAGCCAGGTCCGACACGGCGCCTCCATCCCTCAGCGCTCAATGGCACTCGGCGGCGGGATATTCCTCGTTCAGCCGCCGTCCCGGCCAGTTAACCTGCTGTCGGGCTAGGCGTCCACATCGCCAGAGCTCAGCGCGGCCTCGACCGTGTCGTAGAGACTCAGGCGGTCAGCCAGACCGGTGATCCAGAGGGTCTTGGTGTACCGGTAACGGGCTCCGGCCAGGGCCAGGGAACCGCCCGCTGCCTCGAGCTTCTTCCAGTGACCCACGATCACGGCCAGCGCGCTGGTGTCCATGAAATCAACGCCGGACAAGTCCACGACTATGCGGTTCGCAGATGCACGCGCTTCCGCCAGGCAGTCATCTAGCGCCGGGCTCGTGACGATGTCGAGGTCACCGCCGACCGTGATGACGACGGTGTCGTCGCGCTGCTCGGACGAGAGCATCAGTCCGTCCACGTGCACCCCATGAGGCTCGATCCTGGCAAGGAACGCGTTATCTCCCATAGTAGGTTGGCGCGCTCGCCGCCGAGGTCTTGAATAGCCGGGGCGAGTGCGGGAAGGAGACGTGCGTCGCAGGATAAGGGATTGAGCCAGGAGGTGGGGCGTGCCCGACGTGGCGGCAGCACAGGGCCTCCGCCACACCGTGCTCTTCTACCGCAACCTCCCCGAATACCGCGCCGCCGTCCGGCACTATGCCCAGGCCGGCCTGGACAACGGTGAGCCGGTCCTGCTCGCCCTCCCGCGGCCCGCTGTGGTCTTGCCCGCCTACCAGCCCGCGCTTCGTGACCAGGTAGCGGTCACCGATCTGAGCGATCTCGGCCGGAACCCGGCGAGAATCATCCCCGCGCTGCTGGCGTTTGCCCACGCCCGAGGCCACGGCGGGGGCCGCGTGCGCATTCTCTGCGAGTCGATCTGGCCAGGGCGCACGCCGGCCGAGGTCCGGGAGGCGAGCTGGCACGATGGCCTCATGGACCGTGCGCTGGCCGATGTTCCCGCCACGCTGGTCTGCCCGTACAGCGCCGGCCTGCCCTCGGACGTGCTGAGCACGGCCGCCGGAACTCATCCGTGGCAGTTCGGCTCCGACGCGTTCGCACCGAGTCCGGCCTACACCGAGGCGGCCTGGCCTGCCTCGAGGCAGCAGGCGCTGCCCAGTCCGCCGCCGGACGCGGCCATGATCGAGTACCGATCGGATCTGCGCCCGCTGCGGGCGATGATCACCGACGTTGGGCAGCGGGCCAGGCTCCCGACGGGCAAGGTGACCGACCTGACCATCGCCGTCAACGAGATCGCGGCGAACACCCTGCGCCACACCAGCGCCGGCGGCGTCGCCCGGGCCTGGCAGTCCGGCGGCGAGGTCGTGTGCCAGCTCTCCGACACAGGCTTCATCGACGACCCGATGGCCGGGCTGCGGCGCAACGCCATCGACGAGCCCGGCGGACAAGGGCTCTGGCTGGTAAATCAGCTGTGCGATCTGGTCGAGATCCGCACTGGTGCGGCGGGCACGGTCGTCCGCCTGCACATGCGAGTGCCTGGCCGGTTATGGCCTGGCAGGCGAGCCTGACGTTTGGGCGGCGCCTATGGGGTAGATGCGCACTCGTCGAAGCTAGGAGATGAAGTTGCGATGCGTATCGTTCTTGTCGCGCTGCTGATCGTACTGGTCCTCGGCGGGCTCGGATTCCTCCTGCACGTGCTGTGGTGGGTGGCCATCGCCGCCCTCGTCATCTGGTTGCTCGGCTTCCTGCTGCGGGCCGGCGAGACCTTCGCTCGCCCGCCTCGGCGCCGCTGGTACTACTGGTGATCCTTCCGGGCACCATCCGCACGAAAGGCAGGTAGTCACGAATGAGTTCCAACGTGCCCGCAGGACGCACCCGCGAGTCCGGCCTGACGGTCGATGCGGCCAGGCTCTGGCCGGGCGGCATCGCCACCGCCGTGGTCGCAGGCATGATCGCGCTGGTAGGCGTCTTAGTCAGTCGCTGGCTCTTCACCATCCCGCTGCTTGCCCCTCGCAGTGACGGGGCCTACGGAGACGCGCACACCACCGGGCTGGTGCTGGCCGCAGGCGCGGCGGCCCTGGTGGCGACCGCGCTCATGCACCTGCTGCTGATCAGCACGCCGCGGCCGTTCGCGTTCTTCACCTGGATCCTCGTGCTGGCGACCGCGCTGGCCGTGCTGTTCCCCTTCAGCACGGCGGCTCCGATCAGCGCGAAGATCGCAACCGCGCTCGTCGACCTGGTGCTCGGGATCGCGATCGGCTCGCTCATCACCAGCGTGGCCGGCCGCTCCCTGCGCTCGGCCGGGCCGGTACGGCGGGCTCCGGCATCGCCCGGCCTCGTGCAGCCGAGAAACGCCGTGCCGCCGGACAACGTCGGTCCGCGGGATGACACCGTGCCGACGCAAGGCGTGCCGGGCGACGAGTATCAGCCCGGCGTACCGCCCGACTGGCGCAGCAACTCAAGCACCAGCCGGTAGTTTCGGCGCGACTCGCGGTCCCGGTACTCGGGGTCGCTGTCGTGATAGCCGCGGTGCCTGGCCTGCCGGACCGGCAGCGACCGGTCCGGCACCAGGAGCCGGCCCGAGCGGCCGAGCCGTAGTGAGAACTCCAGGTCCGCGTTCCGGTAAAACCGCGCGCCTGCGGGCAGCCAGCCGGCCTCCCTTGCGGCCGCGGTGCGAACGGCGAGCAGGTAGCCGAGCAGTGCCGTCACCTGGCCCGGGCCGGCATCGTGGAAGCCCTGCAGGTCGGGATCGGGGTCGGCGCCGCGCCAGCCGGCCGCGACCACGGTGTCGTCGGCCAGCGCGGCCAGCAGCGGGCTGATCGCGTCGCCGGTCAGGATCGTCGAGGTCTCCATGATCACGTGTACCGGCGCGGGGTCGGCTCGCAGCAGGGCATTGCGGCCCGCGGACCAGCCGGGGCTGGCGGCCACGTGCAGCGCCTCGATCCGGGCCGGGTGCTCGGCCGCCAGCTCGTGGAGAGCGTCGCCCGCGCCATCGCGGTTGCCGACGTCCAGCGCGCTGATCATCACTCCGGCCGGCGCGTGCGCGAGCAGCGCGCTCACGCACTCTCGCAGGTCATCGGGCCAGCCCTCGACCAGCAGGCCGATCGTGGCCGACCGCGGCGAGCGCCCGGAAGCCAGATCCGCGGTGACTGCCAAGGGGTTCGGCAGCACTTCGTAGGCGGCTTCCGGGACAGCCGGGACCAGGTCATAGCCGCCCTGGGTGTCCGTGACGACCCAGCCCTGCTGAGCTATCTCGGCCCGCAGCCGGTCGGCGGCCGCGTAGTCGCGCGCCTGCCTGGCCGCCAGGCGCTGGGCGGCCAGCTCACGGATCCGCGCCGGCGCCTGCTCTCCCGCTCGCTCGGGCATCCCGTCAGGGGAGGCGCACCACCGCACGGGCCCTGGTCAGCACCTTTTCCCCGCTGGACCTGGCCGTCAGCGCGATCGCCACCTGATTGTCGTCGAGCTTCTCCTCGACCTGACCGCTGATCTCGATCGTCGCTCCGTGGTCGTCATCGGGGACGACGACCATGGAGGAGAAGCGGACCCCGAACTCGGTCACGAATGCGCCCGGCCCGGCCCAGTCGGTCACGTACCGGCCGGCCTGCGCCATGGTGAACATGCCGTGCGCGATGACATCGGGCAGCCCGACGGCCTTCGCGATCCGCTCGTTCCAGTGGATGACGTTGAAGTCGCCGGAGGCGCCGCAGTACTTGACCAGGCTGAGCCTGGTCACCGGGTAGCTGGCGGCCGGCAGCTCGGCGCCCGCCTCGATCTGGTCGTAGCTGACGATCATTACGCTCCCCGCTCAACGAGTGTGCCGATGGCGGTGCACACCAGCTCTCCCTCGACCGTGCGGATCTGCGTGCTCGTCGTCAGCATCACGTTGCGCCCGGCGTCCCTGATCTCGGTGATCGTCGGCTGGGCGACGAGGACGTCACCCGCCACGATCGGCCTGCTGTAGGCAAAGCGCTGCTCGCCGTGCACGACCATCGCGTAGTTGAGCCCGAGCCCCGGATCGGCGAGCGCCGCCCCGGAGCTGGCCATGCTGACCACGATGGCGAAGGTAGGCGGCGCGATGACATCGGGATGACCGGCAGCCTGGGCGGCCGAGCGGTCCCGGTACACCGGATTGGGATCGCCGATCGCCGACGCGAAGTCCGCGATCTTGACGCGGGATACCTCGTACGGCTCCGACGGTTCGAACGTGCGGCCTGCGTAATCCCGGTTGATCGCCATCCCGCGGCTAGCGGGTCTCGCGGTGGGGCTGGTGCTTGCGGCAGAACGGGCAGTACTTGCTCATCTCAAGCCGGTCGGGGTCGTTGCGCCGGTTCTTGCGCGTGATGTAGTTGCGGTGTTTGCACTCCTGGCAAGCCAGAGTGATCTTTGGCCTGATGTCGGTCGCAGCCACGGTCGGCGTGCCCTTCTCTCTCGACTGAACATCGGTGCCGCCCTGCGGGGCGACCCGGCTGGTGCACGGTTGTAGCGGAGGCCGGACTTGAACCGGCGACACAGCGATTATGAGCCGCTTGCTCTGCCTGACTGAGCTACTCCGCCGCCTGGCCCGTCAGGCTCGGCTCGAAGGCCCGGCGCTTGCGCCGGGTCGGAACCCCCGCCCTAGCCTCGGGCTGACTTAGCTTACCGGGAAATGACGATCCCCGCGATTGGGGACCGCCTTGCCGCAGCCGACCGCGTCCGCGTTACCGCCAGGTGAACGTGGCGACCTGCCCGCCCGTTACCTCGACGGTACCGAGCGGCGTCTGGCGGTCCCGCCAGATCGTGTACGTGCCCGATGTGAGGCCCGGGTATACCGCGGCATACCCGGCCTGCCCGCCAGCTGGCCGTTCGCGCACCTGGGCGTGGGTGCGCGGGCCGTCCGCCTGATCTGCCCGGCTGATCTCGATCTCGGCCCCCGCCAGCGCCGCGGGGACGGACAGGACCAGGGCACCGACGTTGCCCCCGAGATCAAGCAGGACCGTGCCCGGCTGGGTGGGACCGTAACTGTGCTCGCCTGGCATTTCTGGCCTCCCGGACGCGGCAACGGCGACCAGAGCGCTCGCCATCTACAGCCTTCGCTCAGGCCCCATTCAGGCATCGGCGCAGATACCAAGTCGTTACCAGTTCCTCAGGAGATTCCCGGGAACGCAAGCCGACCCCCCGTGACCTGCGCCAACGATGGGCCGCAGCCGCCGAGAATCCGCTCTCTAGCTGCGGACTTCCCTGGCGGCGGCCCAGGCAAGCGACAAAGACCGGGGCTGGCCGGACTGGGACGGGGCACAATGATCACGGCTGAGATTCCCACGCCGGGCCACCGGGGACGGTACCGTCAGTACCTGCACCGGGTGCGACTCAGTGCACGAAAGCTGCGCAAGATGTAGGCGAGTCCAAGTATGCGGCTATTGTGGACCGTCACTAATTTGAGCCGGATCGGGAGACAATCGCTGATGTCGAGGCGTACGGATGCAGTCAATGTGACCTACCACGGGCTGCGCGAGGCGCCGGACACCTCGCGGGTCACCGGGGCTGCGCTCGCGGCGTTCAACAGCACTTACCCGGATCTCAAGCTGCAGCCGCTGGTCATCGTCATTGCCGCCTACAACGAGGCGGACAACATCGGCGCCGTGCTCGACGAGGTCCCCGAGCACATCTCGGACGTCCCCGTGTCGCTGCTGGTTATCGACGATGGCAGCACCGATGCCACGACGGAGGTCGCCCAGCGGCACGGCGCGCTGGTCTGCACGCTGACGGCCAACCGCGGCCACGGCGTCGCGCTGCGGCTCGGCTACCTCATCGCCCGCGAGAGCGGCGCCCGCTACATCGCCACCCTGGACGGCGATGGCCAGTGGGACCCGGCGGACCTGCCCGCGATGGTGACGATGATGGAGACTGACCAGGCCGACTTCGTGCTCGGCTCGCGGCAGCTCGGCCAGACCGAGAACACCGACGCGTTCCGGAACCTCGGCGTCCGCTTCTTCGCCAAGGTCATCAGCACCCTCACCCGCAGCCGCCTCACCGACACCTCGAGCGGCCTGCGGCTCATGCGCGCCGAGGTCACCGGCAACGTCCGCCAGACCCAGCCCCAGTATCAGACGTCAGAGCTGCTGATCGGGGCGCTGCTGCAGGGCTACCGGGTATCCGAGGTGCCGACCGTCATGCGGCAGCGGCTGTCCGGGGAGAGCCGGAAGGGCCGCAACCTGGCCTACGGCCTGCGCTACGCCAGGGTCATCACTGAGACCTACATGCGGGAGCGCCGCCTCAGCGGGAAGGCAAAGGCGGCCGCGCCCGAGCGCCAGAGTTCCCGCACCGCCGCGCACTGAGCCCCGCCCGCCAGCCGCACGCGCGACCGCTAGCCTCACACACCACTGCCCGCCAGCCCGACGTTTGCTTGGAAAGTACGAAGGGTTCGTACTGGACACGCAAACGTTGGCGCGGGTTAGGTCAGCTGCCGACGATTTATCCCTAACGTGCCATGTGTGCATCCGCGGCGTGCGGCCGCGGGCCTCGGGCGGCGCGACGCCCCGCCGGACCTGCTGACAGCACACGTGCGGGGTCGCGGAGCGCCGCGTTCAGCACTCGATCACGTTGACGGCCAGGCCGCCCCGCGCCGTCTCCTTGTACTTGACCTTCATGTCGGCGCCGGTCTCGCGCATGGTTTTGATCACCTTGTCGAGCGAGACGGTGTGCTGGCCGTCACCGCGGACCGCCATCCGCGCCGCGGTGATCGCCTTGACCGCACCGATCGCGTTCCGCTCGATGCACGGGATCTGCACCAGTCCGCCGACGGGGTCACAGGTCAGGCCGAGGTTGTGCTCGACCCCGATCTCGGCGGCGTTCTCCGCCTGCTCGGGCGTCCCGCCCAGCACCTCGGCCAGGCCTGCCGCAGCCATCGAGCAGGCCGAGCCGACCTCGCCCTGGCAGCCGACCTCGGCCCCGGAGATGGACGCGTTCTCCTTCAGCAGGACCCCGATTGCCCCCGCTGTCAGGAGGAACCTCACCACCCCGGCGTCGTCGGCACCGGGCACGAACCTGGTGTAGTAGTGCAGCACCGCCGGGATGATCCCGGCCGCCCCGTTCGTCGGCGCGGTGACGACCCGGCCGCCCGCCGCGTTCTCTTCGTTGACCGCGAGCGCGTACAGCGTGACCCACTCCATCGCGAACAGCGGGTCGGCTACGTCGCCGGTGCGCTCCAGCGTTTCGCGCAGCGCCCTCGCCCGGCGCCGGACTTTCAGCCCGCCGGGCAGGACACCCTCAGCAGCGCAGCCGCGTTCCACGCACTCGCGCATGACGGCCCAGATCCGCAGCAGCCCGGCGTCCACCTCGGCCTTGTCCCGCCGGACCAGCTCGTTGGCGAGCATGATCCCGCTGACCGGCAGGCCGGTGGCCACCGTGTGCGCCAGCAACTCCGCGCCGCTGGCAAACGGGTAGGGAACGGGCGTCGCGTCGGGAATCACCGCCGGATGGCCAGCCTCGTCCTCGCCCAGGACGAACCCGCCGCCCACCGAGTAGTAGGTGCGCGCGCTGATCTCCGTCCCGGCGCCGTCGAGCGCCGCGAACCGCATCCCGTTGGAGTGGAACTCCAGCCGCCGGCGGCGGTGCAGCACCACGTCGGCGTCGACGTCGAAGGGGACCGGCCTGATCCCGAGCAGGGGCAGGGTGCCGGTCCGCCTGACCTCATCGACCAGCGGCTGCGCCGCCGCCGGGTCGACCGTATCCGGCTCCTCGCCGGCCAGGCCGAGTACGACCGCCTTGACGCTGCCGTGCCCGTGGCCGGTGGCCCCGAGCGACCCGAACAGCTCAGCCCGGACCCCGGCCACCTCGGCCAGCAGGCCGTCGGATTGCAGCGACCGGGCGAACATCCCCGCCGCGCGCATCGGCCCCACGGTGTGCGAGCTGGACGGGCCAATGCCGATCTTGAACAGATCGAAGACGCTGACAGTCATGCGCGCCTCCCTTCTGTCACTGCGTGCCCAGGCTATGCGAGGCCGGCCTCGCCCCTGACCCGGCTGCTGGCGGGGTCGTAGGGCGGCCGCAGGTGAACCGTCGCGGCGACTAGCTGCCCGCCGATGTTGACCTCATAGCTCCCCGACCGGGCGAAGTCAGCGGTCGCCACGCCGCCCTCCGGATCCCTGATGTAGCCGAGACCGACCGCCGCGCCGACCGTCGCTCCGAACGCGCCCGAAGTCAGCTGGCCGGCCGCCACGCCGTCCCGCAGGATCAGCTCGCCGCCCCACAGCATCGCCTCGGGGTCGTCGAGTACCAGCGAGACCAGCCGCCGCCGCGGACCGCCGGACCTGGCCTTCTCGACCGCCTCGCGGCCGAGGAAGCCGATGCCGCCCGCGAGCTTGCACGCGAACAGCAGGCCCGCCTCCGCCGGGTTGTAGTCGGGCGTGAGCTCGCGGCCGAAAGCGCGATACGCCTTCTCCAGCCGCAGCGACTCGATCGCGTAGTAGCCGGCGTTCGCCACGCCGAGATCCGCGCCGGCCGCCATCAGGTCCTCGTAAACCCCGACGGCGAACTCGGCGGGCACGTACAGCTCCCAGCCCAGCTCGCCGACGTAGGTGATCCGCGTGGCCCGCGCGGTCGCATAGCCCACGTCGATCACCCTGCTGCTACCGAACGGGAACGCGTCATCCGACAGGCCAGTCCTGGTCAGCCTGCTCAGCAGCGCCCGGGACGATGGCCCCATCACCCCGTACACCGCGTACGAGGACGTGACATCCGCGACCGTCGCGCGGCTGCCGGAGGGCATCCGCCGCCGGATGTGGTCGGCGTCGCGCTCGGTCGTGGCCGCGCTCGCCACGAGCAGGTACTCGGTCGGCGACAGCCGCGTCGCGGTGATGTCGGATTCGTAGGTACCGCGATCGTTGAGCATCCCCGTGTACACCGTCTGGCCGGGCGCGACCGCGACGTCGTTGGTACACAGCCACTGCAGCGCCGCCTGGGCGTCGGGCCCGGTGACCAGGTACTTCGAGAACGACGTCTGGTCGAACACCGCGACTCGCTGCCTGGTCGCCAGCTGCTCCGAGCTGGACCACGGCTGCCAGTTCTGCTGGCCGAAGGAGTACTCGATCGCCGGGCTGTGCCCGGCCGGGGCGAAGTAGTTCGCCCGCTCCCAGCCCATCTTGCTGCCGAAGCTCGCGTTCGCTGCCACCAGCTGCCGGTAGGCCGGAGACCGCCGGAACGGCCGGGCCGTCTCCAGCTCCCGGTTCGGCCACGGGATCGCGTAATGCAGCCCGAGTACCTCGCTCACCCGGTCACGCAGCCACTGGCTGTTGCCGTTGAACGCGGCGAACCGGCGGATGTCGACCGCGGTCAGGTCACCGTCCGGCTGGCCGTCGATGATCCACTGGGCGAGCGCCAGCCCGGCCCCGCCCGCCGAGGCGATGCCGACCGAGTTGAAGCCCGCGGCGACGAAGAAGCCCGCCAGCTCCGGCGCCTCGCCGAGGATGAACTGGTTGTCCGGGGTGAAGCTCTCCGGCCCGTTGTAGAACTTCCTGATGCCGGTCTCGGCGAGCACCGGCAGCCGCTGCACCGCGCTGTCCATGAGCACGCTGAAGTGCTCCCAGTCCTCGGCCAGCAGCTGGAACTCGAACGGGTACGGCAGTTCCTCCGGAGCGACCCAGGGCTTGGCCTCCGGCTCGAACCCGCCGACCACCAGGCCGCCGACCTCCTCCTTGAAGTAGGTGTAGCCATCGGGGTCGCGCAGCACGGGCAGGTCCGGATGGACCCCGGCGATCTGCTCGGTGACCACGTAGAAGTGCTCGGCCGAGTGCAGCGGCACGGTCACGCCGGCCAGCGCGCCGACCTGCTTGGCCCACTGCCCGGCGCAGTTGACGACGATCTCGGCCTCGATATCGCCGGCGTCGGTCCGGACCCCGGTCACGCGCGCGTTCGAGGCGCAGACTCCCGTGACGCGCACCCGTTCCCGAATGAGGGCTCCCCGCTGCCGCGCGCCGCGAGCGAGCGCCGCGGTGAGGTCGACGGGGTCGGCCCGCCCGTCGCCGGGCAGCCAGATCGCGCCCGCCAGGTCGTCGTGGCGCAGCAGCGGCCAGCGGTCGGCCGCCTCGCGCGGGCCGAGCAGCTCGCACTCGATGCCGTAGGCCTGCGCGGTGGCCTCGGTACGGCGCAGCGCGGTCATCCGGTCGGGGGTCCTGGCGACCGTGACGCCGCCGCAGCGCCGGAACCCGGTGGCCTGCCCGGTCTCGGCTTCCAGCTGCTCGTAGAGCCGGGTCGAGTACTGCACCAGCCGGGTGCCGGCTTCCGACGCCCGGAGCTGCCCGACGAGCCCGGCCGCGTGCCAGGTCGTGCCGCACGAGAGCTGCCCCTGTTCGAGCAGCAGCACATCGGTCCAGCCGAGCGCGGTGAGGTGATAGGCAACGCTCGCGCCGATGACGCCGCCCCCGATGATCACCACCTGCGCCCGCGACGGAATGGACTTCTCCGGCGTCGACACGTCTAGTCCTCGTCCTGGACGGCGCTGAGCAGCCGGCCGAACGCCGGGCTCGTGAAGCCGGCCGCCGCGGCCTCGAAGCGTTCCATGGCCCACGACCAGAAGTCGAAGTCAAGCTCGCTGGTCGCGTGCTGGATCGCGCCCCAGAGCGTCCAGCCGTAGCTGGCGACGAGCCCGAACAGCTGCGCCCTGGCCACCCGGCTGGGCCTCGGCCGGCCGTAATAGGCGGTCACGAGCGCCGCCAGGGCGTCGGCGGGCAGGTGGCACTCCCCCGCGATGTTGCCGAGCTCGAAGCAGGGATCGTTGTTGCCCGAGTACTCGTAGTCGATGAGCCAGATCCGCTCGCCGTCATCGATGAAGTTGGCCGCGAGCAGGTCGTTGTTGCACGGCACGGTTCCCTCGGGCCGCACGGCCAGCGCGCGCTGGGCCTGCGCGAAGGCCGAGTTCAGCTCGTCGTAACCGGACGGGATGCGCATGCCCGCGGCCCTGGCGGCCGCGTAGTAGCGGGGCTGGATCTCGAACATGTCGAAGTCGCCGGCGAACCGCTCGCCCGCGTGCAGGGCCAGGCACGCGGCCGCGATCCGCGGGATCATCTCGGGCTGCCCGACGTCGGCGTTGCCGAGCGTCCGGCCCTCGATGAAGCCGAGCACAAGCACACGCTCGAGCGGCCGGTACTCGATCACGGGCGCACCGACCCCGGCGCGGGCGGCGATCACCGAGTTGCGGAACTCGTACTCGCGGTTGATGCCGAGCAGTTCCGCGCCGTCGGACCAGACCCTGGCCACGTAGGCGCCGGTGTCGGTGACCACCTTGAAGTTCTGATTGGTGAGTCCGCCGGGCAGCGCGCTGACCTGCCGGGCGCCGCGCAGGCTCGGGACCCGTGCCAGGGCCGTCGCCGGGTCCTGCCGCACGTCCGTCACGTTGGCAGATTACGGTCCGCCGCCGGCAAAGGTCTAGACCAAAATGTGCCGTATTTGCGGATGGCTTGGCCCGGAACGGGGCCGGCTGTCGCGAATGTCGGCCCGAAAGGGTCTGGACAGTTTGCCTACGCCGCCCCTACGCTACGCGTCATCTGAGGTCCAATCGGATACGAAGGGCCGGTCAGTGAGCGCTACATCAGAGGTTGGCAGCGGCCAGGAGCGAGACTCGGCTGACCTGGCCAAATTCGGGTACAACCAGGAGCTGAAGCGGTCGCTCGGGACGTTCAGCTCGTTTGCCGTCGCCTTCAGCTATATCTCGCCGTCCACGGGCATCTTCACGCTGTTCTTCCTCGGCCTGACCACGATCGGCGGCGCGTTCATCTGGACGTGGCCAGTAGTCGCGGCCGGCCAGTTCATCATCGCGCTGAACTTCGCCGAGGTGACGAGCCACTTCCCGCTGGCCGGATCGGTGTTCCAGTGGTCGAAGTACATGGCCAACCGGGCCTACTCATGGTTTACCGGGTGGATCTACCTGTTCGCCGGCATCCTGACCGTGACCTCCGTGGTGGCCACGCTGCCACTCGCGCTGATCCCGGCGCTGGAGGGGCTCGGCTGGCATTCGCTGCAGCTGACCCTGCATACCGAGCTTGTGGTCGCGCTGATCACGCTGGTCGTCATCACCGTGCTGAACATCTACGGCGTGAGGCTCGTCGCGATCATCAACAACACCGGCGTGCTGTTCGAGATCCTCGGCATGTTCGTGTTCGCGC